>NZ_JBVJUY010000044.1:0-61529 GCF_055604165.1 Streptomyces sp. NPDC037242 | reverse complement strand
CCCGCCCCCTTAGCTCCGCCCCCACCTATGGGTGGCCCTTGTTACCAGTCCCCCCCCCCCCCCCCCCCACATCCCCCCCCCCCCCCCCCCCCTCCCCCCCCCCCCCCCCCCCCCAAAAACACCCCCCCACCCCCCCCCCCCCCCCCCCCCCCCCCCCCCCCCCCCCCCCCGTCACCGCCGCCGCCAGGTCAGCGGCGTCGTCCTACGCGTCGCCGCCGGCCGCGCCCGGGTCCGCCGCCGAGACGTCCAGCAGCCGGTACCGGTCGACGGCCTGCTTCAGCACCGAGCGGTCGATCTTGCCCTCCTTGGCCAGCTCGGTCAGCACCGAGAGGACCACCGACTGCGGGTCGATGTGGAAGAAGCGCCGCGCCGCACCACGCGTGTCCGCGAAGCCGAAGCCGTCCGCGCCCAGCGAGGTGTAGGGGCCGGGTACCCACCGCGAGATCTGGTCCGGCACCGCCCGCATCCAGTCGGACACCGCCACGAACGGCCCCTGCGCACCCGACAGCTTGCGCGTCACGTACGGGACGCGCTGCTCCTCCTCCGGGTGGAGCAGGTTGTGCTCCTCGACCTCGACGGCCTCGCGGCGCAGCTCGTTCCAGGAGGTCGCCGACCAGACGTCCGCCTTGACGTTCCACTCGGCGGCCAGGATCCGCTGCGCCTCCAGCGCCCACGGCACCGCCACACCGGAGGCCATGATCTGCGCCGCGATGCTGCCGGCCGTACCCGCCGAGACCCGGTGGATGCCCTTGAGGATGCCGTCGACATCGACGTCGGCCGGCTCGGCCGGGTGCTGGATCGGCTCGTTGTAGACCGTCAGGTAGTAGAAGACGTCCTCGGCATCCGGCCCGTACATCCGCCGCAGACCGTCCTTGACGATGTGCGCGATCTCGTAGCCGTAGGCCGGGTCGTACGCCACGCAGCCCGGGTTGGTCGACGCCAGCAGCTGGGAGTGACCGTCGGCGTGCTGGAGGCCCTCACCCGTCAGGGTGGTCCGGCCGGCGGTCGCACCGAGGACGAACCCGCGCGCCAGCTGGTCGGCCATCTGCCAGAACTGGTCACCCGTGCGCTGGAAACCGAACATCGAGTAGAAGACGTAGACCGGGATCAGCGGCTCGCCGTGCGTCGCGTACGCCGAACCCGCCGCGATCAGCGAGGCCGTGCAGCCCGCCTCCGAGATGCCGTCGTGCAGCATCTGCCCGGTCGGCGACTCCTTGTACGCGAGCAGCAGGTCGCGGTCGACCGCCTCGTACTGCTGGCCCAGCGGGTTGTAGATCTTGGCGCTCGGGAAGAAGGCGTCCATACCGAAGGTGCGGTACTCGTCGGGCGCGATCAGCACGAAGCGCTTGCCGATCTCCTTGTCCCGCATCAGGTCCTTCAGGATGCGGACGAAGGCCATGGTGGTGGCGATCGACTGCTGCCCCGAACCCTTCTTGGCGGCCGCGTACGTCTTCTCGTCCGGCAGCTGCAGCGGCTTCGCGCGCACCACGCGGGTCGGCACGTAGCCGCCCAGGGCGCTGCGGCGGTCGTGCATGTACTGGATCTCGGGGGAGTTGCGGCCCGGGTGGTAGTACGGCGGCGCGCCGTCCTCCAGCTGGGAGTCCGGGATCGGGATGTGCAGGCGGTCGCGGAAGCGCTTGAGGTCGTCGACCGTCAGCTTCTTCATCTGGTGCGTCGCGTTGCGGCCCTCGAAGTTCGGGCCCAGCGTCCAGCCCTTGACGGTCTGCGCCAGGATCACCGTCGGCTGGCCCTTGTGGGCCTTGGCCGCCGCGTAGGCCGCGTAGACCTTCTTGTGGTCGTGGCCGCCGCGGCCCAGGTGCTGGATCTGCCGGTCGGTCATGTTCTCGACCATCGCGCGCAGCCGCTGGTCCCCGCCGAAGAAGTGCTCGCGGATGTACGCGCCCGACTCGGTCGCGTACGTCTGGAACTGGCCGTCCGGGGTCGAGTTCAGCTTGTTGACCAGGATGCCGTCGCGGTCCTGCGCCAGCAGCGGGTCCCAGGAGCGGTCCCAGATCAGCTTGATGACGTTCCAGCCGGCGCCGCGGAACTGCGACTCCAGCTCCTGCATGATCTTGCCGTTGCCGCGCACCGGGCCGTCGAGGCGCTGGAGGTTGCAGTTGACGACGAAGGTCAGGTTGTCCAGGCCCTCGCGGGCGGCGATGGACAACTGGCCGAGCGACTCCGGCTCGTCCATCTCGCCGTCGCCGAGGTACGCCCAAACGTGGGACTTGGAGGTGTCGGCGATCCCGCGCGCCTGCATGTACCGGTTCATCCGGGCCTGGTAGATCGCGCCGAGCGGGCCGAGGCCCATCGAGACGGTCGGGAACTCCCAGAAGTCCGGCATGAGCCGCGGGTGCGGGTAGCTGGAAAGGCCGTACGGGGCCTTCGACTTCTCCTGCCGGAACGCGTCGAGCTGCTGCTCGGAGAGCCGGTCCAGGAGATAGGCGCGCGCATAGATACCGGGCGAGGCGTGGCCCTGGAAGAAGATCTGGTCGCCGCCGTCACCCTCGTCCTTGCCCCGGAAGAAGTGGTTGAAGCCCACGTCGTAGAGGGAGGCGGAGGAGGCGAACGTGGCGATGTGGCCGCCGACGCCGATCCCGGGACGCTGGGCGCGCGAGACCATCACGGCCGCGTTCCACCGGGTGGCGTTGAGGACCTTGCGCTCGATCTCCTCGTTGCCGGGGAAGTAGGGCTCGTCCTTGGTGGCGATGGTGTTGACGTAGTCCGTGCTGCGCATCTCGGGCACGGCCACGCGCTTCTCACGGGCCCGCTCGATCAGCCTCAGCATCAGGTAGCGGGCACGCTCACGGCCCCGCTCGTCGACGGCTGCGTCCAGGGAGTCGAGCCACTCCTGCGTCTCCTCCGGATCGAAGTCCGGGACCTGGCTCGGCAGGCCGCCAATGATGATCGGATTGCGATCGGATGCGGAAGCCACGCTGTTCCTTCGCTGTCGGGGGAGTCGTGCCTTGGGTCGCCGCCTCCCATGGTCTTACGCTCGACCGAAATCGTCACCTCTACCACTGGGTAATCCCTGGAGTCGGCAGCGAATCAGGGACGACTCGGTGACGAGACCGGCCAAACCGCAACCTTACGCCCATGGCGATCAGCGACTTCGTAAGGCCGTTCGTCCCTCAAACAGGTAGGAAAGTCCCGACCCGATGCCGAATGAGGTGGAATGGTGTGGGATGAATCACCCGAGGTACACATCGAGGTGCTGAAAGTTGCGGCGAGACGGCCGCAATCGTCACCGTTTCGACGGTCTCGGCGGCCGGGTACTTGCGCGATCCGCCGCGCCCGTGTGGACTACGTCCAATGCTGCGCGTACGCGCGCCGCCGAAAGACATTCACCGAACATGAGCAGGAGGCACCCCGTGAGCGCGACCGCGGACCACGCGGAGAACCTGGCCGCCCGGCTGGGTTTCCAGTCCGAACAGGTGGTCCAGGAGATCGGCTACGACGACGACGTCGATCAGGATTTCCGTGACGTCGTCGAGGAACTCGTCGGCGAGCTCGTCGACGAGGACTACGACGACGTCGCCGACGCCGTACTGCTGTGGTACCGAGAGGACGACGACGCCGATCTGGCGGACGCTCTGGTCGATGCCACCGAGCTGATCGAGGACGGCGCACTGATCCTGCTGCTGACTCCCAAGACCGGCCGCCCCGGCTACGTCGAGGCCAGTGACATCAAGGAGGCCGCCGAGACCGCCGGCCTCTCGCTGGCCAAGGGTCTTCCCGTCGGCAAGGAGTGGGGCGCCACCAAGCTGGTGACGCCCAAGACCGCCGCCAAGAAGCGCTGAGCCGTACCGCAGCCAAGCGGACACGCACCCCGTCGACCAGGTTGATCCCCGGTCGGCGGGGTGCGTGCGTTGCGGTCCACAAAACGGACCGGGTGGCCATAGGGTGGCACCACCCGAACGGCCCAGCGCGGCCAAGCAGGAACGAAGGGAATGCGACACATGGCGATCGAGGTCGGCACCAAGGCCCCGGACTTCGAGCTCAAGGACAACCACGGCGCCACCGTGCGGCTCTCCGACTTCAGGGGGGAGAAGGCGGTCGTGCTGCTCTTCTACCCCTTCGCGTTCACCGGTGTGTGCACCGGTGAGCTGTGCGAGCTGCGCGACCAGCTGCCGCGGTTCCAGAACGCCGACGTGCAGCTCCTCGCGGTCTCCAACGACTCGGTGCCGACCCTGCGGGTCTTCGGCGAGCAGGAGGGGCTGGAGTACCCGCTGCTGTCGGACTTCTGGCCGCACGGGGAGACCTCCCGCGCGTACGGCGTCTTCGACGAGGAGAAGGGCTGCGCGGTCCGCGGCACCTTCATCATCGACAAGGACGGCATCGTTAAGTGGACCGTCGTCAACGGGCTGCCCGACGCGCGTGACCTGAACGAGTACATCAAGGCCCTCGACAGCCTCTGAGAAATCCGGGTGCGGGTGGGAACCCGTCACTAGGATCGAAGCGTTGATCCGGTAGTAACCGCACGGCGGGGCACAGCCCCACACAAACACCAATGGAGGACCTGTGGGAGTCAGCCTCAGCAAGGGCGGAAACGTCTCGCTGACCAAGGCCGCGCCGAACCTGACGGCGGTCATCGTCGGTCTGGGCTGGGACGCTCGCACCACCACCGGTGTCGACTTCGACCTCGACGCCAGCGCGATCCTGACCAACGACCAGGGCAAGGTCGCCAACGACTCGAACTTCGTGTTCTTCAACAACCTGAAGAGCCCGGACGGCTCGGTCGAGCACACCGGTGACAACACCACCGGTGAGGGCGAGGGCGACGACGAGGCGATCAAGGTCAACCTGGCCGGCGTCCCCGCAGACGTCCAGAAGATCGTCTTCCCGGTCTCGATCTACGAGGCCGAGGGCCGCCAGCAGAGCTTCGGCCAGGTCCGCAACGCGTACATCCGCGTCGTGAACCAGGCCGACAACACCGAGCTCGCCCGCTACGACCTCTCCGAGGACGCCTCGACCGAGACCGCGATGGTCTTCGGCGAGCTGTACCGCAACGGCGCGGAGTGGAAGTTCCGCGCCATCGGCCAGGGTTACGCCTCCGGCCTGCGCGGCATCGCGCAGGACTTCGGCGTCAACGTCTGAGTCCGAGAGCAGTAGTCCCGTCCGGCGCCGTGCACTGTGTGTACGGCGCCGGACGGGCTTTGCCGCCGCATCACCGCACCGCCGCATGACTGCACAGCCGTACCGCAGGACGCCGTACCGCCATCGCAACACCGTCGTCCGGGGAGGACCACAACATGGGCGTCACACTCGCCAAGGGGGGCAATGTCTCCCTCTCCAAGGCCGCACCGAACCTCACCCGGGTTCTGATCGGCCTCGGATGGGACGCGCGCTCGACCACGGGAGCCGACTTCGACCTCGACGCCAGCGCGCTGCTGTGCAGCGACGGCCGGGTGCTCGGGGACGAGTACTTCGTCTTCTACAACAACCTGAAGAGTCCCGAGGGCTCCGTAGAACACACCGGCGACAACCTCACCGGCGAGGGTGAAGGCGACGACGAGTCGATCATCATCGACCTCACCAAGGTGCCGGAGCGGGTGGACAAGATCGTCTTTCCCGTCTCGATCCACGAGGCGGACGCCCGCCGGCAGAGCTTCGGCCAGGTCAGCAATGCCTTCATCCGCGTGGTGAACCAGGCGGACGGCCAGGAGCTGGCCCGCTACGACCTCTCCGAGGACGCCTCCAGCGAGACGGCGATGATCTTCGGCGAGGTCTACCGCTACGGGGGCGAATGGAAGTTCCGTGCGGTGGGGCAGGGGTACGCGTCGGGGCTCAGGGGCATCGCTCTAGACTTCGGGGTCAACGTTTCGTAAAGCCGTACAAGACGATGGGGTGCCTGTGGTTCTCAAAACCTTCGGCTGGTCGTTCGCAGTCACTGCGCTCGGTCTGGTCGCAGCGGTGTTCTACGGGGGGTGGAAGGCGTTCGGGATCGTCGCGATCCTCTCCATCCTGGAGATCTCGCTGTCCTTCGACAACGCGGTGGTCAACGCCGGAATCCTGAAGAAGATGAATGCCTTCTGGCAGAAGATCTTCCTCACCATCGGTGTCCTCATCGCCGTGTTCGGCATGCGCCTGGTCTTCCCTGTCGTGATCGTCGCGATCAGTGCCAAGATCGGGCCCATCGAGGCCGTCGACCTGGCCATGACCGACAAGGACATGTACAGGCAGCTGGTCACGGACGCTCACCCGTCCATCGCTGCCTTCGGTGGAATGTTCCTCCTGATGATCTTCCTCGACTTCATCTTCGAGGACCGTGACATCAAGTGGCTCGCGTGGCTGGAGCGCCCGCTCGCCAAGCTCGGCAAGATCGACATGCTCTCCGCGTGCATCGCGCTGATCGTCCTGGTCATCACCTCCATGACCTTCGCCACCCACGCCCACCAGCACGGCGGCGAAGTGGACAAGGCCCAGACCGTCCTGATCTCCGGTGTCCTCGGCCTGATCACCTACATGGTCGTCGGCGGTCTCTCCGGCTACTTCGAGAACAAGCTGGAGGAGGAGGAAGAGGCCGAGCACGAGGCCGAGGAAGCGGCGAAGAAGGCCGGGAAGCCGGTCTCGGCCGTCGCGATGGCCGGCAAGGCCGCGTTCTTCATGTTCCTCTACCTCGAGGTCCTCGACGCGTCCTTCTCCTTCGACGGCGTCATCGGCGCCTTCGCCATCACCAACGACATCGTGCTCATGGCCCTCGGCCTCGGCATCGGTGCCATGTACGTCCGGTCGCTCACGGTCTACCTGGTCCGCCAGGGCACCCTGGACGACTACGTCTACCTGGAGCACGGCGCGCACTACGCCATCGGCGCGCTCGCCGTCATCCTGCTCGTCACGATCCAGCACGAGATCCACGAGGTCATCACCGGCCTCGTCGGCGTCGCGCTGATCGCCTGGTCCTTCTGGTCCTCCGTGCGCCGCAACAAGCGCATCGAGGCCGAGGGCGGGGACGGCGAGTCGGCGGAGGTCAAGGCCGGGGTGTGACCCGGCCCTGATTGCGGAACGCTTCACGCGGAATCATTTTCTGTGTGACGGGGCGGCCACGCGGATCCACGGGTCCGCGCGGCCGCCCCGCCGCACATCCGGGCACAGGACCGACCTGGGGGGTTGGGGCATGGGTTTCTTCGACGGGCTCAGGGGCGCGCGCGCCACGCAGTTCCAGTCGGGCAGCGCCTCGTCGAACGCGATCGAGCTGACCAAACGCCATCCGACGGTGTCGCTCACCAAACAGGGCGCGGTGCACGGCAATCTGCGCGTGAACCTCTCCTGGCGCATGCGCACCTCGGACATCGGCGGTCGCAGTGTCGGCCCGAGCGGTCAGCTCTTCCGGCATCCGTTCAAGCTGTTCAAACCCGACATGGTGCAGGCGCACACGCAGGGCATGGTCAATGTCGACCTCGACATCGGCTGCCTCTACGAGCTGACCGACGGCACCCGCGGCGTCGTACAGCCGCTGGGCAACCTCCACGGGGACATCAACAGCCCGCCGTACGTGAAGCTCAGCGGCGACGACCGGTTCGGGGCGCCCTCCGGCGAGACGGTCTTCGTCAACCTCGACCACATCGACAAGATCAAGCGGCTGCTCGTCTTCGTGTACATCTACGACCAGACCCCGGCCTTCGACCGGACGCACGCCCTGGTCACCCTCTACCCGATCACCGGACCGCGGATCGAGATCCCGCTGGAGGAGCGGCACCCGCAGGCCCGATCCTGCGCGGTGGTCTCCCTGGAGAACATCAAGGGCGAGCTGATCGTGCGGCGCGAGGTGAAGTTCGTGTACGGGTTCCAGGCCGAGCTGGACCGGCTCTACGGGTGGGGCCTGCAGTGGGGGCGGGGCTACAAGACCAAGGCCTGACGCCCCGGCGCCGCCCCGCCGCGCCCGCCCCGCCCCCGCCGCGGCCGGAGCCCGGGATCAGCGGCGGACGAACTGCGGGCCCTGGGCCGGCAGCCGGAAGGTGGGGTCGCCGCCCGGCCCCGGGAGCGGGGCCGGAGACACCGGCTGCGGGTACCCGTACGCGGGCTGCGCGGCCGGCGGAGCCTGCGTGGGCGGCGCCGGCGGGCGCATCGCGGCGGTCTGATCGGCCGTGGGGCCCGGCGCCGAGCCCGAGGCCTCCGGGGACCCCTCGTCCACGGAGATCCCGTGGTCGGTCGCCAGCCCCACCAGCCCGTTCGAGTAGCCCTCGCCCAGCGCCCGGAACTTCCACCCGTCGCCCCGCCGGTACAGCTCGCCGCAGATCAGCGCCGTCTCCGCGCCGGTCTCGGGCCGTACGTCGAAGTAGGCGAGCGGCTCGGAGCCGCCGGTGGCGGTGGCGTCGTAGAGCAGGATCCGCAGGTCGTGGACGCGCTGGAAGGGCACGTCCTCGGCGGAGGCGACGACGAGGATCCGGTCGACGGCCGGCGTGACGGCACGCAGGTCCGCCTGGACGGCGTCGGTGATCGAGTCGCCGACCTGTTTCTTGCCGAGCCGCCATACGGCACCGGAGGGGTGGCGGGGCTGGTTGTAGAAGACGAAGTCCTCGTCCGACCGCACCCGCCCGTCCGGGCCCACGAGCAGCGCGGACGCGTCCACGTCGGGAACCTCGCCGCCGCCGGTCCAGCGCAGCACCGCCCGGACGGCCACGGGGGCCACCGGGATGTTCGAGCCCTTCTGCATCGCGTGCGTCATGCCGGTCATCCTGCCCTCCCGGGCATGACCGGGACAATGCGGCCCCCCGTAGGGCCTTGTCCAGAACGGAAGACCTGGGCATGGTGCAAGAGGGTTACCTGGATTTCATGTGCTTGGGGAACTCTTGAATCTCATTCGTACGTACTATTACCGGCCACGCCAGTTGGGCCGCCGAGGCAGTACGGGGGAAGCACATGCGTCATTTCGGGCACATATCGCCCACCGTCCGCAAGGACCTCTTCCACCAGGAGCCGGCCGAGTTCACCGCTGCCTCACCCGCCCGCACCCTCGCGGCCGCGCTGGGAGCCACGCTCTACAGTCCTGCCACCCGCCCGAACCTCGCCGGCGACATCCGCAAGCAGGCCTCCCGCGGAGTGGTCTCCATGGTCCTCTGCCTGGAGGATTCCATCAGCGACGCCGATGTGGCGGACGGCGAGGACAACCTCGTCCGGCAGTTCGCGGCCCTCGACGAGGAGCCCGCGGAGCTGCCGCTCCTCTTCATCCGCGTCCGCACGCCCGAGCAGATACCCGATCTCGTGCGCCGCCTCGGCGGCTCCGCCTCGCGCCTGGCCGGATTCGTACTGCCCAAATTCACCGAAACCCGAGGAATCGCCTTCCTCGACGCCGTGGCACAGGCCGAGGCGGAGAGCGGACAGCCCCGGCTGTATGCCATGCCCGTCCTGGAGACCCCCGAGCTCCTGCACCTGGAGACCCGCGTCGAAGCCCTCGCCGGCATCTCCCGCACGGTCAACAAGTACCGCGAGAGCGTCCTGGCCCTGCGGCTCGGCGTGACCGACTTCTGCTCGGCGTACGGACTGCGCCGCACCCCCGACATGACCGCCTACGACGTCCAGATCGTCGCGGGGGTGATCGCTGACGTGGTCAACGTGCTCAGCCGCGCCGACGGCACCGGCTTCACGGTCACCGGGCCGGTGTGGGAGTACTTCCGCAGCCAGCAGCGCCTCTTCAAGCCCCAGCTGCGCCGCAGCCCCTTCCTGGAGGAAGGCGTGGAGGAGCTGCGCACCGCGCTGATCGAGCACGACCTGGACGGGCTGCTGCGCGAGATCGAACTCGACCGGGCCAACGGACTGCTGGGCAAGACCTGCATCCACCCAGCCCACGTCACCCCCGTCCACGCGCTGTCGGTGGTCTCCCACGAGGAGTTCAGCGACGCCCAGGACATCCTGCGCCCCGAGCGCGGCGGCGGCGGAGTCATGCGCTCCGCCTACACGAACAAGATGAACGAGGTGAAGCCCCACCGGGCCTGGGCCGAGCGCACCATGCTCCGCGCCGAGGTCTTCGGGGTCGCGAAGGAGGAGGTCGGCTTCGTCGATCTCCTCACGGCCGGGCTCCAGGTGTGAGCGGGCCGTCGCAGGGGGCCACGGGCAGTCATACAAGTACTCCGAGTGCTTTGAGGAAAGGCAAGACGATCGACGAGGTGTGGTCGGGAACCTGGGTCGCGGACCGGCTGGGCGTGAGCCTGGAGGAGGGGTCAGAACCGGGCGGGCCGCGGCTCGACGAGCTGCTCGGGCTGGCGCTGCGGCGCAACCCCAAGCGGGCGCACCTGCTGGTCTCGCAGGTGCTCGGCAAGCACGTCCCGCAGTCCCCGGCAGTCGTGTACGCCGCCGGGTACGGGCTCGGGGAGCGGGTCCGGGCACTGCTCGGCGAGACCGCGGCCGCCTCGGCCGTGGTCCTCGGGTACGCCGAGACCGCGACCGGGCTCGGCCACTGCGTCGCCGACGGCCTCGGACTCGCCCCGTACCTGCACTCCACCCGGCGCCCCGTCACGGGCGTGGAGCCCGCGGGCGGCTTCGAGGAGGCGCACTCGCACGCCACCTCGCACCTGCTGCTGCCGCAGGACCCCGCGCTGCTGGCGGGCGGTGGCCCGCTGGTCCTCGTGGACGACGAGTTCTCCACCGGCAACACCGTGCTGAACACCATCCGCGACCTGCACGCCCGCCACCCCCGGGCGCACTACGTGGTCGTCGCCCTGGTCGACATGCGCTCCCCGGCGGACCGCGAGCGGCTCACCGCCTTCGCCGCCGAGCTGGGCGCGCGGGTGGACCTGGTCGCGCTCGCCTCGGGCACCGTCTCCCTGCCGGAGGGGGTACTGGCCAAGGGCCAGGCCCTGGTCGCGGAGTACGAGGCCAAGGGCGCCGCCGCCTCTGCTCACGCCTCTGCCGCGGACCCGGCGCCGGCGAAGCTGGAGCTGGACTGGCCCGCCGGAGTCCCCGACGGGGGGCGGCACGGGTTCACCCCCGCGCACCGGGCAGCGCTCGACGCGGCCCTGCCGGACCTGGCCCGGCAGCTCGCGGCCGCGCTGGGCGAGCGGCCCGGGCGGGTCCTCGTACTCGGCAACGAGGAGCTGATGTACGCCCCGCTGCGCCTCGCGAAGGCCCTGGAGGAGGCGGGCGCGGCCGACGAGGTCCGCTTCTCCACCACCACCCGCTCGCCCGTGCTCGCCGTGGACGACCCCGGGTACGCCATCCGGACCCGGCTCGTCTTCCCGGCCCATGACGCCCCCGCCGACGGACCCGGCGACCGGTACGCCTACAACGTCCGCAACAGCACGCCGGGCGCCGGCTTCGACACCGTCGTCGCCGTGGTCGACTCGGCCGGGGACACCCCGGAGCTGCGTACGGGCCTGCTCGCCGCCCTCGCCCCGCACACCGGCCGGGTCCTGCCCGTCGTCATCCCTTCCTACGTACCCGACTCCTACGTACCCGACGTACCCGACCGGCTGGAGCCGATCATGACCGAGCCCCTGCGCGGCCCCGCCTTCTCCTCGTACGCCCCCGAGGACGTCGGCTGGCTGCTCCAGGACCTCTCCGACGTCGAACTGGAGGCCCCGACCGAGGAGCGCGAGGAGGCGATACAGGCCGGCGGCGCGCACTACGCCGAGTCGCTGCCCGTCGAGTACCAGCCGTCCCCCCAGTACCAGGAGCTCTACCAGAGCGCGCTGACCGCCTCCGCCGCCCGGGTCGCCCGCGCCGTGGGCACCGTCACCGAAACCGTCCTGGCCGAGCGTTCCCCCTCGCCCGTACTGGTCTCCCTGGCCCGCGCCGGGACCCCGGTGGGCGTACTGATGCGCCGCTGGGCCCGCGAGCGGCACGGCCTGGACCTGCCGCACTACGCCGTCTCCATCGTGCGCGGCCGGGGCATCGACGCCAACGCCCTGCGCTGGCTGGCCCGCCACCACGATCCGGCCGACGTGGTGTTCGTGGACGGCTGGACCGGCAAGGGCGCCATCACGCGGGAGCTGCGGGAGGCGCTGGCGGAGTTCGAGGGCTTCAACCCGGAGATCGTGGTCCTCGCCGACCCCGGTTCGTGCGTGGAGACCTACGGCACCCGCGAGGACTTCCTGATCCCCTCCGCCTGTCTCAATTCCACCGTCTCCGGGCTGGTCTCGCGTACGGTGCTGAGGTCCGACCTGGTGGGTCCCGCCGACTTCCACGGCGCGAAGTTCTACCGGGAGCTCGCCGCCGCCGACGTCTCCACCGACTTCGTCGACACCGTCGCCGCGCGCTTCGACGAGGTGGCCGACGCCGTCGACGCCGAGGTCAAGGAACTGCTCGCGGCGGACCGCACCCCCACCTGGGTGGGCTGGGCGGCGGTCGAGCGGATCAGCGAGGAGTACGGCATCCACGACGTGAACCTGGTCAAGCCGGGAGTCGGCGAGACCACCCGGGTACTGCTGCGCAGGGTCCCGTGGAAGATCCTCGCCCAGCGCGGCGCCGGCGCCGACCTGGACCACGTACGACTCCTCGCGGAGCAGCGGGGAGTGCCGGTGGAAGAGGTGGACGGGCTGCCCTACACCTGCGTGGGACTCATCCACCCCCGCTTCACGCGCGGCGCGACCGGCGCCGACGGAAAGGCTGTGGCCTCCAAGTGACTGTCCTGGTAGCCAGTGATCTCGACCGCACGCTCATCTACTCGTCGGCCGCGCTCGGCCTGACCATGCCCGACCCGGTGGCCCCGCGGCTGCTGTGCGTCGAGGTGCACGAGAGCAAGCCGCTCTCGTACATGACGGAGACGGCGGCCGGGCTGCTGGCCCAGCTGACCGCCGATCCGCGGGCGGTCTTCGTCCCGACCACCACCCGTACCCGCAAGCAGTACCAGCGGATCCGCTTCCCCGGACGCCCGGCCCCGTACGCGATCTGCGCCAACGGCGGCCAGCTGCTGGTGGACGGGGTGCCGGACAAGGACTGGCGGCGCGAGGTCGCGACGCGGCTGCAGCGGGAGTGCGCGCCGCTGGAGGAGGTGCACGGGCACCTGCTGGCGACGGCGGACCCGGCGTGGCTGCGCAAGGCGCGGGTGGCGGAGGACCTGTTCGCGTACCTGGTCGTCGAGCGGGACCTGGTGCCGCACGAATGGCTCAAGGCCCTGGCGGAGTGGGCGCAGTCGCGCGGCTGGTCGGTGTCGCTCCAGGGCCGGAAGATCTACGCCGTTCCGCGGCCGCTGACCAAGAGCGCCGCGATGCGCGAGGTGGCCCGCCGGACCGGGGCCACGGCCACGCTGGCGGCCGGTGACTCGCTGCTGGACGCGGACCTGCTGCTCGCGGCGGACGAGGGATGGCGCCCGGGGCACGGCGAACTGGCCGACGCGGACTGGACGGCGCCGACGGTGACGGCGCTCGGCACGGCCGGGGTGCTGGCGGGCGAGGAGATCGTGCGCGCGTTCGGCGGGGCGGTTGCGAGACTGAGCGCATGACCAAGGGCAACAGCACCAAGATCACGGATGAGCTCTACCAGTACATGCTCGCGCACAACCCCCCGCTGGACGCGGTCCAGCGGGGGCTGGTGGCGACGACGTACGAGAAGTTCCCGGACGTCGCCGGGATGCAGTCGGCGGAGGAGCAGGGGCCGCTGCTGGCCTTCCTCGTCCGGCTGACGGGCGCCCGCCACATCGTGGAGGTGGGCACCTTCACGGGCTTCTCGTCGCTGTCGATGGCCCAGGCCCTGCCGCCCGGCGGGACGCTGATCGCGTGCGACGTCTCGACGGAGTGGACGGCGTTCGGCCGCGAGGCCTGGGAGGCGGCGGGCGTCGCCGACCGCATCGACCTGCGGATCGCCCCGGCGCTGGACACGCTGCGCGCCATGCCGGCCGAGCCGCACATCGACATGGCCTATCTGGACGCGGACAAGGAGACCCAGATCGCCTACTGGGAGGAGCTCGTACCGAGGCTCCGGCCGGGCGGCCTGATCGTCACGGACAACACGCTGTACCACGGCACGGTCCTGGACGAGTCGGCCACGGGCTCGGCGGCGGGCGTCCGCGCGTTCAACGACCACGTCTCGGCGGACACCCGTATGGAGTCCGTCCTGCTGGCGATCTCGGACGGACTCACCCTGTCGCGCAAGCGCTAGGGGCGGGTTCGGGGTCTGGTTCGGGTTCGGCGGCGGGGGCTCAGCCGCAGCCACCGCCGCAGCAGCCCCCGCCGCCTCCGCCCGCGCGCATGGCGGGCGCGGGGGCGCTGCTGGTGCCGCCCACGGCCACGGCGGAGAGCAGCTTGACGGTGTCGGCGTGCCCGGCCGGGCAGTCGGCGGGTGCGGAGGATTCGGCCATCGGACGGCTGACCTCGAAGGTGTCTTCGCAGGTCCGGCAGCGGTATTCGTAGCGGGGCATGCGGTCAGGCTACGCAGGGCGCACCCCGGATCGTCAATCCCCGGTGCGGCGCTCGGCCCGGGCGGGGGCGGCCGGCAACCCGAGCTCCGAGCGGGTCGGCCCGCCCTCCCGGTTCCCGCGCGAGGCCGCCGCGAAGGCGTCCGCCGCGAGGGCCCGGTCGAGGCGTCCGGCGGTGTCGAGCCCGTCGAGCAGGGCCGACAGGTAGCCGGCGGCGAAGGCGTCCCCGGCGCCGGCCGGGTGCACGGCGTTCACAGGGTCCACCGCTCGGACGGGCCGCGCCGGGGCGTGCACGAGGGCGCCGTCCTCCCCGTACGCGGTCGTGCCGTACGCGGTCGTGCTGTCCGCGCCGGGTTTGACCACGACCTCGCCGACCCCGAGCCGCACGAGCTCCTTGGCCCGTACGCCCGGGTCGTCCGCGCCACCGGCCGGCAGGCACAGCGCGAGCTCGGCCTCCGTGGCGATCAGCACGTCCACGGACGGCGCCCACTCCCGCAGTACGGAAGCCGCCTCCTCGGCCCCCCACAGCCGCGCCCGATGGCTGACGTCCAGGCACACCAGCGCGGAGTGCTCCGCCGCGAGGCGCAGGGCGAGGGTGGCCGCCGAACGCGCGGTGCGCGACAGCGCCGGGGTGATGCCCGTCAGGTACAGGATCCTCGGCGGGCGCGCGGTGAAGGCCCGCTCCACCGCGCACGCCTTGAGCCGCGAACCGGCCGACCCCGCGCGGTAGTAGTGGTCGCGCGCCTGCTCCGGCGGCCCGGGCGCGGCCGGCGCGGCCAGTGTCAGTCCGGTCGGGGCCCCGCCGTCGTCCCGGGAGGCGCCGGACACGTCGACGCCTTCCGTCCGCAGGGTCCGCAGTACCAGATCGCCGGCCTCGTCGTCGCCGACCGCGCCCGCCCAGCGGACCTCGTGCCCGAGCCGGGTGAGGCCGACGGCCACGTTCGACTCGGGCCCGGTGACCGAGACGTCCAGCGCTCCGCCGAGGCGCAGCGGGCCGCTGCCGCGCAGGGCGAGCAGCGTCTCCCCGAAGGTGAACACGCTCACGCGCAGGCCGCCTTGAACTCGGCGGCCCGGCGCCGCAGGGCGTCCAGGTCCCCGCCGTCGGCGGCGTCGCCGACGAGCGGGGAGCCGACGCCCACCGCCACCGCCCCGGAGGCCAGGTACTCGCCCGCGGCGGCCGCGTCCACCCCGCCGACGGGCACGAACGGCAGGTCGGGGAAGGGTGCGCGCAGGGCGCGCAGGTACGCCGGCCCGCCGATCGAGCCGGGGAACAGCCGGAGCGCGGACGCACCCGCCGCGTCGGCCGCGATGACCTCGGTCGGGGAGATGACCCCGGCGAGCACGGGCAGCCCCTGGCGGACGGACTCGTCCACGCCGGCGCCGAGGCCCGGGGTGGCCATCAGGTTGGCCCCGGCATCGGCGGCCCGCTGGGCGTCCTCGGCGGTGAGGACCGTACCGGCCCCCAGCCACGCCGTGTCGCCGAGCTCCTTGCGGGCCCGTCCGATGACGTGCAGGGCGTCGGTCCCGCTGAGGGAGACCTCGACGAGCGGTACGCCCTCCTCCACGAGGGTCATGACGGTACGGAAGGAGGCCTCGGCATCCCTGCCGCGAACGATGGCGACGAGCCGCTCGGCGCGCAGGGCGGCGCCGAACTCCATGGGGCCGTCGTCGATTCTGATCTTCACGGCGGACCGTGTCCTCTCCAGGTCGGGTGGCAGGACCGGGATGCGGGGGTACTACGGGTATGGCGGAGCCAGATGGAAGGAGGCGTCGACCCGTTCCGGTCGACGCGCGGGCGCACGAAAGCGCGGCTTCCCCTTCTTTCGGTAAAGAATTGCACAAGCAATCGCCAATGAGCAAACACTTCTGCTAGAGGCACCCACCCTGCCTACCTACCAGCCGCGACCTCTGAGCACCGGTGCCCGCTGCTCCATGGCCGCCTGCTCGGGGTGGCGGGCACGCCAGTACGGATTGTCGTGCGGGAGGGCGCTGCCGACCCGCCCGTACATCCCGAACCACATCAGCATCACGCCGACGACGAAGCTGAACAGCACGTTCTGGATCCTGAAGGCCAGGAAGTTCATGCCGGTGTCGAGCAGCGCGAGGTTCACGAAGCCGCTCGCGATGAACAGCAGGCCCAGCACGATGTTGAGGGTCGAGGCGAAGGTGCCTCCGATCACCGTCCCGGCGAACAGCAGCCCCCCGATGCAGATCGACAGGACGCTCAGCGCGCCGTTCGTGTTCAGGGCGAGCACCTTGTCCCCGCCGGTGTCGAAGAACCCGATGCGGTCGATGAGCCCGAGGATGCCGAAGACGACCAGCAGCAGCCCCGTCAGACCGGCGCCGACCCGGTAGATCTTGCTGAGCTTGTGGTCGGTGGGCAGGTGCTCGTCGAGCTGGGCGTTGACGGGACGCAGGAGGCGTCGCAGCATCCCGTTCCCGGACGTCTGCGGCTCGTGGGACTCGTAGGGCTCGTGGGGCACGTACGGCGCGTAGGACTCGTGGGGTTCGTGGCACCCGTAGAGCGCGTGACGGCCGTAGGCCTCGTGCGGCGTGGGGGCGGGGGGTGCCTGCGGCATACGAGGCCTGTGGAACGTGTGGGCAGCCATACCGGCCTCCTCTGCTCCGTTCGTGACCCCTCCAGCATCCGCCGATGCCCACCCCCGGACAACTCCGGCCGCGCGCTCCCGCGGCTGTACGGTCCCGCGCCTGTGCGGCCCCGCGGTTGCGGGGCCCTTCGGCTGTACGGTCCCGCGGTCGCGGGGCTTCGACGCCGACGGGCCCCTCATGCCGCACGCGTCTCGCCGCCCCGGGGCCTCACGCTGTGCGGGCCTCGTAGTCGGCGGGGCCTCTTACCGTGCGGGGCTCGCTGCCGGTGGGGGCCGATGTGGCGCGGGCGGGCCTCGACGTCGGCGGGTGCTCATGCCGCGCGGGCCTTGGTACGCGGGTCTCGCTGCCGCGGCGCCCTTGTGCCGGGCGGGCCTCAACGCCGCGGGTTCCTCATGTCGTGCAGTTCTCGCCACCCGAGGGGCCCTATGCCGGGCGGGTCTTGCCGCCGAGGGGCCCTATACCGCGGGGGCCTCGACGCTGGTGGGGTCCTCATGCCGCGCGGGGCTTGCTCCTGGTGGGGTCCTCATGCCGCGCGGGGCTTGCTCCTGGTGGGTCCTCATGCCGCGCGGGGCTTGCTGCTGGTGGGTCCTCATGCCGCGCGGGGCTTGCTGCCGGAGCGGCTCCCGTGCCGCGCGGGTCTCGCTGCCGGTGGGGCCCCGTGCCGCGCGGGTCTCGCTGCCGGTGGGGCCCCGTGCCGCGCGGGGCTTGCTGCCGGTGGGGCCCCGTGCCGCGCGGATCTCGCCGCCCCGGGGCCCTCATGCCCTGCGGGCCTCGTAGCCGGCGGCCCCCCAAGCCGCGCGGGCCTCGACGCCGCAGGACTTGCTTCTGCCGGCGGCGGCCCGTCGGCCCGCGCGGGACCGGCCTCAGCCGGCGGCGCGTCGGCCCCGGATGTCCGCCACGACCCGGCCCACCGCCCCGCGGACCTCCTCCATCTCCCGCAGGAACGCCCAGTAGTCGGGGTGGCGCCCCTCCAGACCGGCCAGCGCACGCTCCACCCGAGCCACCGCCTCGTCCAGGGGCCGCGCGTGCTGCGGCTCGGGCACCGTGCGGCCCTCCATCGCCAGCCGCTGCGCGTCCCGGATCGCGAACCGCGTCCGCTGCACCTCCGCCTGCGGATCCCGCGCCACCGCCTCCAGCCGCGTCAGCCGGTCCTGCGCGGCCGACACCGCGTCGTCGGTGGCGTCCAGCGCCGTGCGGACCGCCTCGACCAGCGCCGCGACATCGGCCCAGCGCTGCTCGTCCCGCGCCCGCGAAGCCTCCTTGAGCCGCTCCTCGGCCTGCGCCACATCCCGTACCGCCTGGTCGGGCACCTGCTGAAGGTCCTGCCAGCACGCGGCACTGAACCGCCGGCGCAGCTCGCTGAGCACCGGATCCACCCGGTCCGCCCGGTTGCGCAGGGCCTGCGCCCGCGTCCGCAGGCTCACCAGCCGCCGGTCGATCTCCGCCGCCCGCTCGGGCAGCCGCGCGGCCTCGGCCCGTATCGCCTCCGCGTCCCGCAGGATCCGGTCGGCGCGCTGCACGGTCTCCTGTACGCCGTGCTGCGCCGCACCCTGGTTCAGCTTGGTCAGCTCCGGCCCGAGCGCCGCCAGCCGCGCCGCCAGGTCATCGGCCCGCATCCCCTTGCCGCGTACGTCGTCCAGCGCCGTGCTCGCCGCCAGCAGCGCGGCCCTGGCCCGCTCCCGGGCCGGCGCCACCCGGGCCAACTGGGTCTCGGCCTTGTCCAGCAGCGGCTGCAGCCCCTGCGCGAACCGGTCCAGCTCCGCCTTGACCCGTACGAGCTCGTCGCGCGCCCGGGTCAGCTCCTCGCGCGCCCGCGCGGCGACGGCGCCGTCCAGCTCGGGCCGGTCCAGGTCGTGCGCGTCCACGGCCTCGATGTACACCTGGCTGACCTGGTCGATGCGCTGCCCGAGCGCGGTGAACCCGGCGCCCGCCTGCCGCGCCGCGGGCGACCCGTCCGCCGCGGCGATGGTCTCCACGGAGATCCGCAGGTCCCGCTGCGCACTGTCCAGCTCGTAGAACGCGGCCGCGGCGGCATCCTTCGCCGCCTGCGCATCCGCCCGCCGACTCTCGTCCCGCCCGCCGAACCACCGCCGGGATGCCGTCGTCACAATCCCTCTCCCGTACCGCGTCCGCCATGCCCCGCTCCATTCTCCCCTACGGGAACGGGTTTGCGTGGGGGGTGTGCCCGCCATGTAGGCTGTCCACTCATCCACGGGTGCGTAGCTCAGGGGTAGAGCGCTGCTCTTACAAAGCAGATGTCGGCGGTTCGAAACCGTCCGCGCCCACCAGCTAAAAGACCCCCAACCGATCATGGTTGGGGGCCTTTGACGGCTAAAAGTGACGGCAGTCCTTCACACGCTCGGCCGCCGTCGGCGCAGCAGCCGGTCCATGTGCCCCATCGCCTCGCGCCGCCCGCCGTCGGCCACGTGGGTATAGATGTTCATTGTGACGGCGATCTGCGAGTGCCCCAGGATCTCCATCACCACCCGAGGCGCCACCCCGGCCGCGAACAGCAGCGTGGCGCACCCGTGCCGCGCGTCGTGCAGCCGAATCCGCGGCAGGCCGGCCCCCTCCCCGATGCGCTCGAACGACCGGCTGATGTTGCGCGGCTCGATCGGCCGACCGGTGCGGGTGGTGAACACGTAGTCGCTCTGCTCCCACTCCTTGTCCTTCGCCGCGGCCTGCAACGCAACTTGCCGCATGCGCTGCCAGCGCAGGGGCGCCACGCACATCCGGGGGAGAGGGATGACCCGGCTCCGCCGGTTCTTCGTGGAGTCCGCGTACAACTCCTTCTGCACGCGCTGGATCTGGTTCCGCACGGTCAGGGTCCGGCGGTCGAGGTCGATGTCGGACCAGCGCAGCCCGAGAATCTCGCCGCGACGCAGCCCCAGGGCGACCGCCAGCACGAACGCGGCGTACAGCGGGTCGCGCCGACTGGCCTCCAGGAACGTGAGCGTCTCGTCGAGGTCCCACGGCTTCAACTCGCGCTGCACCACACGTGGCGCCGGCACGAGCATCACCACGTTGCGGCTGATCAGCTCCTCGCGGTTCGCCGCGGTGAGCGCGCTGCGCAGCACTCGGTGCGACTCCTTCGCTGTCGCGGCGGAGGCCTGCGCCGTGACGGCAGCCAACATCCGCCGCACGTCCGGTACGCCGAGAGTCTCCAGACGCTTGGAGCCCAGGTGCGGGATGAGGTACAGGCGGACGTGCGTCTCGTACTTGGCATACGTCGTCTTCTTACGGTCCTGCCTGACGAACGTCTCCAGCCAGAACGGCAGCCACTCGGAGAGCTTGGCAGAGCGAGTGGGCGTCGGGATGCCCTGGCGGTCGCGCAGCACGAGTTCCTGCCGCTTCGCGTCGCACTCGGCCCAGGTCTTGCCGTACACGGTCTTCCGCCGTCGGGTGCCGTCGGGCTGCGGGACGTAGACGCGTGCCTCGTAACGCCCGTCGCTGCGCTGCCAGATGCTGCCGGCGCCGTTCGGATTCCTCTTGCGTGCCATCAGGCGGCTTCCTCCAACTTGGCTTCAAGGTAGACGCGAACGCTGTCTGCGGGGATCCGGCGCGAGCGGCCCTCGGTAAAGCTCGGGAGGGCGCGAGAGCGGATCAGGTTGTAGACGGTGAAGCGGCTGAGCCGCAGGGCGGCCATGACCTCGGGAACGGTCAGGGCCTGGTGCGTAGTGGGCAGGGGGGAGCTCACAGCGGCCTCCGTAGTGGTGGTCAGTGCGTGTGTGTCCGAGGTTGGGATTTCTGCGTCATCGCGTCATCTGCGTCATTCGGGGCTCTGACCTGCGGGTTTGGGTGACGCAGGGGGTTGGGGGCTGTGTCACCGGTGACACAGCCGTCCGTCACGGGGTGACGCAGGTGACGAACGGTGACGCAGGAAATTGGGCTCTGCGTCACCGCTGTTGGTGCAGGTCAGGGCCGGTTTTCGGGGCCGTCGTGACGCAGGTGACGCAGCGTCTTCCTACTTAGGAAAAAGGGAAGGGCTTGTGTCTGTTGTCTGTGCGCCTTCGGGCGAAATGCGGAGCCGCAAGCGGCACGCCCGTTGGGCGGCGGCGCGGCCGCCGAAGAACAAGAAGAGCACCGGCCGTCAGGGCGGGGGTGCTCCTCTTGCTTGTGCGGCCGGGACCGCCGGCGCGGGGTCTAGATGTGATGTCTCAGGACGTTGGTGTCGCCGCGCGGCGCTCGCGGTAGGCGCGTTGGCGGCAGGCTTGGGAGCAGAACCGGGCCGGGCGTCCGGTTGCTGTCGTGGCAACCAGCCGCCTGCAAGGACGAGCGGCGCAGCGGTGCCGCGCCAGTCGGGTTTCGTCACGGGTTTCGTCACGAGAGAACGGCACCAAGGGCAAGGGCGGCGCGTCCCTGGCGGTGACTTCCCACAGGGTGCGGGCTATTTGCTCCGTCCCGAGACTGTGCCGAGGGCGACTCGGGGCGTCCCAACCAGCTCGTGCAGGTCGGGCAGCTGCGCGACGCCAACCGGCCGCCCGCAGACTGGCGCCACTCTCGCCCTCTTGGGTGTAGGTGATGGCCCGTCGATACCCGCTGGCCTTGGCCGTTCGCCAGGCCGCCCCATAGAGCGCGGAGCAGGCGTTCGGACTGCCATCGGTAGCCAGTCGGGTCACTTCAACCGTGAAGCCGTCGTCATAGGCGCGAGCGACGGGCCGCCCGACGATGGCGACGCCGACCAGTCGACCGTCTGCCGTGATGGTTCCGAGCGAGAATTTGTGCCCCTGCGGGGCGGCGTGATGGCGGTGGACGCGATCGACGTACGCGCACGCGTCCCGGAAGGACATCGGCACTACGGTGATAGGCATCTGTGTGGCACCAATCTCCTGAGATGGCACATCTAGAAGAGGTCCTTCTGCTCGTCCTGCGGGGGCTGGGGCCGGGCCATCGCGATGTAGCGGGCGGCGCGGGTGCGGCCCCAGTCGACGAGGACACCGCGGGCGGCGAGGACGGGCTGGAGACGCTTGAGGCGGTCGGAGAGGACCTTGCCGGTGGTGGGCCAGCCCTTGGGCTGGGGCCGGAAGTCCTCTCCGGTGTAGAGCTGGGTCAGCGCGTGCAGCCACTCTGCCGACGTCATCCGGACCTCGGTGCCCGGCTCGGTGTCGGCGGCGTGCTTGAGGACGGTCTGGGCGAGGAGGTCACCCTCGATGACGTCGTCGTTGAGGTCGTCCAGGCTGGCCCGGTAGGCGTCCAGCGCGCCGAAGCTGCGGGCAGAGTCGATCTGCGCGCACAGGTGGGCGAAGTCGGCCATGCGCAGGTCGGTGGGGATGTCGGTCTGGGCCGCCCGGACGCTGACGGCGAGGTCGAGCACGGACCCGAGGATCACGGGCAAGTCCCGCGCGAACTCCGTCCACAGCTCCGCCTCGGTCCGACGCACGCGGGGGCGTTCCAGGCGGAGGGGGAGCAGGCGTTCGGCGAGGTCGGGGCGGATCACTCCGACGTCGATACCGGTCAGCAGCAGGGGGCGGCGGTAGCGGGAGCGGACGACGTCGCCGTCGGTGAACAGGGCGCGTTTGATGTTCTCGGCGCCGGTGACGATGCAGCACATGAGGTCGGAGAGGTCCGGGCCGAGGTGGGAGAGGTTGTCCAGGCCGGTGACCCACCCGGCGGCAACGGCGGTGATCAGGTTCTCTTCGTCCTTGGGCGGGCGGCGCAGGTCGCCGCTCATGCCCTCGATGATCCGGACGAGCATCTTGCCGGCAGTGGACTTGCCCGCGCCCTGGGGGCCGGTGAGGAACGGGGCGGGGACGGGGACGTCGGGGCCGAGGCAGCCGACGAGCCAGGCCAGGGCCAGGCCCTCGCTCTGGGCGCTGGCAAAGTTGACCAGGCGCATCAGCAGGTCGATGCCCTTGCCGTCGGTGTCCTTGACGGGCAGGGGGAGTTCGCCGGTGAGCTGGGTGCGGCGCCAGCAGACCTCGCGGGGGTCGGGAGTGAGGATGTCCCAGCCGCCCGGGTGGATGCGGACGGACTGGCCGTCGTCACGGCCCAGGTCCAGCCACGTCGCGCCGTCGAACCCGGGGGCTACTCGGATGTGGACGGGCTGGACGTCCTCGGTGAGCGCGAGTGCTTCGATCAAGTCGAGTGCCTCCTTCAAGGCGGTTCCGTTGAAGACCCCGACCCGCTCGCGGAACAGACCGACCATGAGTTCCTGGCGGTGGCTGCCGGTGGTGCCCTGGGAGCGGATCGGGCGGGCCACGGGGTGGCCGTTGCGCTGGGCGTAGACGGTGCCGTCGACGGTGCGGAAGTACCGGAAGTGGGCCTGCGCGTAGTCGGTGATGACCAAGCGGGCCGGGTTCTTCTCGTCCTCGGGCATGTCACATTCCCAGAGCGGAAGCGGCGTTGGACCAGGCGTCCTCGCAGTGCCGCAGGGATTCGCCCTTGCCCTGCGCGGCGGTGAACAGGCGCTTGATGTGCGCGTCGGTGAGGCACCCGCACCGGCCATGCGCGGACAGCACCGCGAGGAACGTCCGGTACACGGCCTTGTGGATGCCCTCCACCGCCCCGGTGATGCGCTGCTCCGCCATGGCGATGCCCCGCTCCAGGTAGACGGGTGAGCGGTGCCGGCACTCCCCGCCGCCGACCGGCGCAGCCGCAGTCATGGGGCGAGATGCCGGCCGGACCGCCGCGGGCTCCCTTACGGCAAGCGCTCGCACAGCGTCTGGGAGTGGCGCGATGGGGCCGGTGCCGGGGCCGAGCCACCGGGCGTAGGACATCAGGGACTTGATGTCCACGCCAGGGCGCACGGCGTTGGGGGAGGTCATGGTGCCCAGGTAAATCCAGTGTTCCCCGCGGGTGCTGGGCACAGTCCGTGTGGTGGGTAGGTTCTGTCGGGCCCAGACGATCGCATCGGCGTTGTCGAGGTCGACGACCGTCATCGCGGCGCCGCCGGGGTGGTAGGCGACGGCCGCGGCCTGCCGCCAGGCCGGGCCCCAAGCGGGCGAGGTGAGAACGGCCGGATCAGTGGTGGCGGCAGCCCAGGCGTGGCACGGGGCCGGGCACTCGCACGGGCCGGGGGTCTTCATGTTCGGCCGGCCACCGCAGGCGTTCTTCCGGCAGGTCCGGCAGTTGGCCATGGGGCCCTTGCCCTCCCGCAGCGGCAGGACGGGGATGCCCCGCTCCGCGAGGTCGAGAGCCGCGCGCAGCTGCGCGCAGGGGGCGGGTTGAGTCATGCTGGAGTCCTCCAGTTCAGTGGACTGCTGGATGAGGGCGGCCCGGCTTTGCCGAGACGGGGCCGCCCTCGCTCGTTCACCACCGCGTGCGATCAGTCGTCGTCGCAGTCGCAGTCCTCCGGGACCTGCTGGCAGTCGGGGCAGCGGGGGCAGTCACATCCGCAGGCGTGGCCGGCGTCGGTGCAGTAGCAGTGGCAGTGCCCCTCGCCGCAGGCGAAGTCGTCGTCGGACATGTCGGTCTCTTCCTCAGTGGCGGGCGTGGTCGGCGGCGCGTGCGGACATGGGTGAGGGCGGCCCGGACTCTGGTGAGAGGGGGCCGCCCTCGTTGTGTCTGCTGGGCGGGCGATCAGTTGTTGATCTGCCTGCGCACGTCGGCGACGAGGCGGATGATCTGGTGGGCCACGTCGGCGATCGCCTGCAGCTGCTCTTCGATGTCCGCCGGGTTCGGCTCGGTGAAGGAGAACGAGCGGTCGGTGCTCGGTTCGGGGTTGGTGAAGGAGAACGTCACGGGCGGCTCCTGCCGGTTCAGATGTTGAGGCGGTGTGCGCGGCGGATGGCGGCTTCCCACACGCTGCGGACCTGCGGGCCGGTGTGGGAGTCGTTCCAGGAGGGGATCGCCTCCCACTTCTTGCCGTGCTGGCGGCGGGCCTCGTCGAGGAGGAGGTTCCCGGCGTCCCGGTAGGCGGCGTTGCGGGCGCCGGCCGCTGCTCGCAGCGCGCCGATGGAGCAGCGGGCGCCCTCGGGGTGGATCAGGCGGTGTTTGGCCCAGCCGTGGGTGTCGAGGAGGGCGAGGGCGTCGGTGAGCGTCTTCTCGACCGGCCCGGCCAGGTGCACGGGCGGGGCGGCGAGGATGACGGAATCCGGCGCGGGAGCGGCCGGGGCGATGGGTTCCGGTGCGGGGTCGAGGAGCTGGAATGCCTTCGTGTACAGGTCTAGGTCGACGGGGGTGAATCCGGTTTCGGTACGGGTGTTCATGGGGCCCTCCACAGTCCGTTCTCGTTGGTGACCTCGTCCCGCTTCTTCAGCTCGGAGAGGCGGGGCTTGACGTGCTTCGCGGACGTGCCCAGCTTCCGGGCGATGGTCTCGGCGGTCATGGGGATGGACTCCTCTCGGAGGAGGTTGAGGATGCGCGGCTTGATCAGCTCCATTCCGTCCGAGGAATCGACCGGCCCAGCAGCGCCGACGGGGCCGTTCTGGACTCGCTGCTGGGGTACTGCCGGGCCGTGCTGGGCTTTGGTGAGGAGGTCGGTGAGGCTGCCGATGAGGTTCTTGCCGCGCTGGTCGACCACCGGCGTGCTCACGATGGCCTCCCGCAGGCGCCAGGCTTCGCAGTCCTCGACCGCGACGGGCGGCAGGGTTCCGGCGAGGGAGGCCGGCGGGACGTCGAGGTACAGGGAGCGGAACTGGACGGCTTGGGAGCCGGGGGTCAGGAGGTAGCCGAGGCCGAAGGTGCCGTCCTCGGGGTTGGCTACGGCTTCGGTGTCCAGACCGGACATGTCCCGGTCGCAGACCTTGGCGTACTGGCCCGGCCACTGCGGGGGGATCTTCGACAGGTCGATGCCCTCCGCGCCCTCGACCGCGTTCGCGCCGACCAGTGAACCCTGGCCCTTGGCACAGCGCAGGAAGACGGCGCCGCCGCCGATCAGGAGCTGGGAGCGGATGATCGAGGAGTTGCCGAGGTCTTCGGCGAGCGGGGTCTGGGTGGCCAGGACCACGCCGATCCCGCGCTTGAGGGAGCGGCGGGTCATCTGCTCGACGATGGCCTTGGCCTCCGCGTGGTACGGCGAGGAGGCCGACAGCAGCATGTGGGCTTCGTCGATGACGAACGCGATCAGCGGGTCGGTGAAGGGGAAGGCCGGGGATCGGTAGCGGGCTTCGCGGTCGAGCATCATCGAGTAGGCCAGGCGCAGGGCGCCCATCGCCTCGTCCAGGCCGTCCCCGCAGTACGCGGCCAGCCCTGCTCCGGCGATGGTTCCGGCCTGGGGGGAGGCCAGGATCACGGCGATGCGCGACTTGTGGGCGGAGAGCAGGATCTGTTCGAGGATTCCGGACTTTCCGGAGCGGGACCCGCCCACGAGGTAGAGGTGGCGGGCACCTGAGCCGGGCTGGGCCAGGGGGACCAGAGCGGCCTGGGTGTCGATGTAGGTGCCCAGGCGGACGTATCCGCGCGAGTCCATCGCCAGTTCGTCGGCCACGTCGGAGAGCATCGTGCCGTGCATCAGCGTGTGCTCCTTCATCACACGCACCCCCATCTGCGAGGGCTTGTCGGTGGGAGCGAGAGCGATCTGAATGCTGGAGAGGTCCAGGTTCCCGGCAAGGTCCTGGATGTTGACCGTCCCGATGGCCTTGCGCTCCCGGGTGGCGATGCCTTCCCAGTCCAAGGGCCCGTCGTAGCGGGTGAGGGTCAGGGTGGTGCCGGGCATCGCGCCGGCCGCGATGGCCACGTGCGCGGCCCACAGCTCTGGCGGAGTGGTAGGGGCGCCGGCCGCGATCTCGGGCTGGGCGGCCGCCTTCTTGAGGTGGACGGTGACCGGCAGAGCGTTCGGGGCGTAGTGCTTGGGGTCGCCCATCTCCACGTGGGAGACGGGGATCTCGTAGACGGACGCGATGTCCGCGGCCTTCACCCGCACCTGTTGGCCTTGGGGCAGCGTGATGACCCCGGAGAACGCCATGTGCGCGTCCCCGACATCCAGAGCCAGTTGGGCCAGGACGGCGCCGGGCTGGATGAGCTTGCGGCCCTCGGTCTGGGTCGGGCCGCAGATGAACTCCCCCCACCACGCCGTGATCATCTGCGCCGGAGAGCCCAGGCCCGCTGCAACCGGGGCGGGGAGTGCCGGGGAGAGTTCACCGGCCATGTTGCGGTGGTGGGCAAGAGCCGCTGCCCCGGCCGGGACCGCAAGGGCCAGCACGATGAGCGGGTTCGTGCCGGTGGCGAGGAGTTGGTGCGCGGTGATGCCGCAGCCGGCGGCCGTGATGCCGCAGGCGATCAGGGAGCGCAGGGCGGGCGCGGATGCGCCCACGGCCCACGCTCCCGCTCCGGCTGCTGCTGCGGCGAGCGCGGACCAGGGGCCGACCGTGAGCGCTCCTGCGGCCAGGGCGGCGGGTGCGTACTGGATGAACTGCGTGCGGGTCGGCCCCATGGTCCTGCCTCCTTACTGCTGGGTGTAGAAGACGCCTTCGGCCATCTCCACGGGCGAGGTCTCCACGGCGTCGGCGATGCCGCCGTGGTCGTTCTCGGTGGTGGTCTTGGCGTCGTCGGCGGCCGCGGCCGCGCTGTCCGCCGCGGAGGTGTACTCGCCCGCCGCCGTGCGGGCGCCGAGCATGACGAGGGCGGCATCCGCGAACTCGGCGGTCGTGGCGTCGTCGACGGCCAGCGCCTTCATCGTCTCGGAGGCGTCCTGCATCTGTTCCGCGGTCTCCTCCACGGTCGCGGCGAGGGTGGTGACGGTGTCGCCGTGGACGTGGACCTTGTGGGTGAGCCAGGCGAGCTTGGTGCGCAGAGCCGCGTAGGTCACGGCGTCCTGAAGGGAATCGATGACAGACATGCGGGCCTCTCCTCGTGCGGTAGCTGCGGCTATCGGGCGTTGTAGAACTCGCGCTCGGCGGGCCTGGTCAGCGGGGAGTCCGCAACAGCCCGGAAGATCTGGCCGTGGCGGACCTCGGCGTTCGCGGACGCGGTCCGGCAGGCCTCCTCGCCGCCCTGGAGCTGGCCGTGGAGCTTCTGGGCGGCCGCCGCCTGGAGGGCAAGCTGCTCTTGCAGGAACACGCACTTGGCGATGAGGCCCTCGCCGACCTCCTTCTCCGTGATGTCGGCGATGAGCCCCTCGCAGTCCGCAGCGAGCTGCGCGGACTCGTCCACCAGCTCCAGGCACGTCTCGGAGCTGGACTGGCACAGAGTGGCTGCGCCTTCGGCGAGGTCGATGACCTGGGTGAGGTTGATGACCTCGCCGCCGCTGTAGGTGCGGGACTTCCCGGCGGCGGTGGTGACGTGGATGCCCTTGTCGTCGACGGTCGCGGTGTGCGGAACGGGCGGGTTGGGCTGCATCGCGGGGTCCTTCCTGATGCGGTCGGGGAGCGTGACCCTCGGGGGCGGAGGGACGGTGCCGGGCGGCGGGATCGTCGGACCCGGCGCAGGTGTGCCAGGCGCGGCCGGCGGCGGTGTCGGGGCCGTGGTCGGCTGCTGCGGCGGCGTGGGGGCTGGGGCGGGCTTCGGCGGCGATGCCGAAGTCGTCGGCGGTGTGGTGGGCTGCGGCGGCACGGTGGCCCCCGAGGGGGGCGCGGAGGGTGCCGCAGGAGTGGTGGCGGACGGCGAACCGGAAGGCGTGGTGCCCGGTTTCCTGAGGTAGGCGGAGCGCCACCCGTCACGCACCCCACCGGCCCAGTGGGCGCCCGCGAGTAGCCCGTAATGTGCTTTCGCTGCCGCGTTGTATGAGGCGTTGCGGAAGGTTTCCGGCGCCCTTGTCGGCTCCCATTTGGATTTCGGTTGCGGCGGGGGCTTCTTGATTCCCGCCTTCTCGTATTTGTCGTGCGTGTTGTCGACACCGACGAGGTAGGTGATGGCCAGCAGGATGAGGAGTTCCACGAGCCTCCCTTCGTGACACTGTGCAGTTGTCGGAGGGTTACCGGTTACCGGTTACAGGCCCTGCGGGCGACGGTTCGGGCCTCCTGGGGGCGGTTCGGGGCGGCCCTGGGCCTGTAACCGGTAACCTGTAACCGGTGCGGATGCTTGCTCAGCGTGACGATCCGATGTTGCTGACGGTGTCGTTCGCGGTGTTGAAGACCGCCGCGAGGGTGCTGCGGATTTCCTCGCTGAACGGCGTGTACGGGAGGAAGATCCCGGAGACGATCAGCATCAGGCAGATCGCCATCTGCTTTCCCTTGGTCTTCTTGAAGGTGAAGAACAGCGCCCAGCAGAACAGGGCCAGGGCGAAGAACTGGAGCGTCATTTCACGCACCTTTCTCGAAAGCGAATCCCTTGTCGTTCGCGGGGGTGATGGCACTGGAACCGGAGGGCGCGGAGAGCTTCTTGTAGGCGATGAGGCCGCCGCCGCCGACGAGAGCGACCCACAGCCAGGGGCTGGCGGTGAGGGAGTCGCTGGCCCCGCTCTGCTCCTGCGCCTTGGGCGCCGGAGTGCCGAGGGTCGGGGCAGCGCACGCGGGGATCTTGGAGACGTCGTAGGAGGCGGCCTTGGCCACCGCCGCCGCCCGGATCTTCGAGCACTCCAGGTAGACGGCCATCTCCCGCTCGTAGAGGGTCTTGGCGGCGGCTTCCTCGGTCTGCGCCCGCTGTTTGTCGGCCTCGACTTCGACCAGGGCGTTCGCGGCCTTCTCCTGGGCCCGCGCACGGTCCTGGGCGGCCTGGTCGCCCTGCATGCTGGTGACGGCCACGACCGTTCCGCACACCGCGAGGACGATGATCGTGCCGCACACGGCGAGAGCGGCGGTGTTACGGCGGACCCCGCCGAGCTTGCCGATCGTGGCGGAGAACTTGGCCGACGTGTTGGGCTTCTGCGGGGCCGCGGTGTTCAGGCGGGTGAACTCCTCGTCCCAGTCGATTCCTCCGGACATGGGGGGCCTCTTCACGGTCAGTGGGGGGAGTGGGCGGGGTGACTGGCCGCGAGGTGCCGGCGCCACGCGGCGTAGACGATGTCTCCGTGGTCGAACGCCAGCTCACCCGGGGCGTCCAGCGGCACCCACCGCACCGCCGCAGCGTCATCGCCGGCGGTAGCGGTGGTGCCGTCGGGGACGATGGCCGCGTAGGCGGCGGTGACGTACCGGCCGCGCGGGTCGCGCTCCGGGCCGTCCCACACACCGACCAGCACCAGCGCGCCCGGCGCGACGCGGACACCGGTCTCCTCCAGCAGTTCGCGGGCGGCGGCCTGGCGGGAGGTCTCGCCCGGGTCCACGTGCCCGCCCGGCAGGGCCAGCTTGCCCTGGTGGGGCGGCCAGCCGCGCTCGATCGTCAGCACGTCGTTGCCGCGGATGCACACCACGTCGGCGGTGTACCGGATCGTCTCCGGCATGGTCTCAGTCATGGGGATGTCTCCTCGGAGAAGGTCAGACGGTGCGCTGGCCGTCGGGGTAGGCGCAGGGGGTGCACATGCCGAGCGAGGCCGGGATCACGTACCCGGCGTCACGGCGGCAGTTCGAGCACCACCGGCGGGCCGCGTTCGCCTTCGCCAGGGCCGAGGCCCGGCGGGCGGTCATCGGCCGGACCGGCCGGGCCAGGTCAATCCGGTAGAGGTAGGCCACCAGCGGCCCGCGCCGTCGGCGGGACCGCTCGACCTGAGCGACGACGTCCTGGCCACCCGGCCGCAGGCCGAGGGCCCGGAGTTGACGGCGGGTGGCGAGTCCGTCCGGGGCCAGGCGCCACCGGTAGACGGCCAAGGCGCTCACCGGGGGCTCTCTTCCTGGGCCATGAGGGTGGCCCAGGCGCTCCGGATGCGTGCTTCGCCGCCGGTGAATCCGGACTCACGGAACGCGGCGACCGTCTGCCGGTAGGACAGCGGCGGGTCGGCGGAGTAGCGCAGGAACCTCAGGACGACAACGATCTGCTCGTCCGTGAGCGGTTCACCGATCAGCGGCGTGGACACCCCGGCGATGGCCGCGACCTGGTCGAGCGTCACGGGCGTGACGGCAGGCGTGACGCCCTCCCCCTCAAACCCCGTCAGCAGGTCGTTGACCTGCGTGTCTTCCCCGTCACGCCCACCCATGACGGACCCCTGGGCGGGGCCGAGTTCGGGTGCTGGGGGGAGGGCGGGAGTCACGGCCGCCGTGACGGCGTCACGCTCTGCCGTGACGGGCCCTGGCGGGGGTGTGACGGTGATCGCGAACATGTCGCCGAGGGCGACGTCCGCGCCGGTGGCGATCCGCTCCCGCTGGACATCCAACAACCGCGCCCCGAGCGTGACGTCCGCGGTGCCGACCTTGCGGGCAAGGCGCCACGACGCCCTATCCGAACGCTCACGGATCTTCTTGTCGGGGTGGTTGGCGGCGCGGGCGCGGTGGTAGGCCAGGGCCTGGACCACGGCCGCCGCCCTGGCTTCCGCTTCTGCGTCGCGGCCGTCGACGTGGACCACGATCCGGCGGGCCAGGAACGCCATGCCCTCCGCTGAGACCGACATGCCCAGCGGGGTGATCGCGTAGATGACCGTGCGGGGCCCGTCCGGTGCGGCGACGGCGGACATGACCGACGCAGCGGCCGGTAGCGCCCACAGGCCCGCGCGGACCACGGCCGGGGAGGACTGTCCCAGCATGGTCAGGCCCAAGAGCACCAGGGCCAGGACTGCGGTGGCGCCTTCACCTGCGGCGACCGCGCCGAGCGCGGTACCGGAGTTGTAGGCGCCCTTGATGTTGGAGTACGTACCGTACCCGCCAGCCGCGCCCGTGACGAGCATCGGGGCGAACGCGGCGGTCAGTACGGTCTTCTGGGCCCGGCTCAAGGCCCTGCCTTGGATGCTCACGACACGCCCCCGATGGCGGGCGGGTTGCTCATGCCGATCAGGGCGGCGATCTCCTCGCCGGTGAGCAGGGGCCGTTCGTCCAGTGCACGAGCCACCGTTGCGACCTCGTGCCACAGGTGGGTGACCTTGCGGCGGGCGACCCCGCGCGCCATCCCCCAGGACTTCCCTCCCGGCGGGACGTGGTCCCGGCCGAGCCGGTACCCATAGCCGGCGAGGACGTCGATGGCGTGCTCGCGATCGTGGTCAGCGGCGCAGGACTTGGCCCGCTCCGGCGTCCACAACCCGTAGGTCATGAGGTAGTGGACCTGTGCGACCTGCCCGGCCGCGGCCTGCGCCGCGAACCGCCACGGGTGAATGTCCTCGGGCCGCGCCTGGAACGAGGTCCGCCCGGTCACGGTGGACTGGCCCGGTGCGCTCATCCAGGCGATGACCTCGGCATTCAGCACGTGCATGCCGTAGGCCATGGCCAGGACAGCGTGGCCGGCCTCGTGAAAGGCCATGCCCAGATGAGCCTGCTCATGGGTGAGGCCCGACGCCGACCGTGCGCGGAGGCGGCCCCGGTGGTCAAGCAGTTCTTCCGGGGCAGGTGCGACGGCCCTCATGCCGCGTCCCCCGAGACCTGCACACCGGCAGTGCGGTTGGCCGCATCCCGGCGGGCGGTCAGCACCCGGTTGTGAGCCCGGCGGATCCGCCGACCGTCGAACTCCGACGCCGACCGGTCCAGCAGGACGATCAGCGCATCCAGCAACTCGACCTCGGCCAGGACCACCTCCATCTCGGCCTCGATCGCGTCCAGCTCCGCGTCCGACGGCTCCAGGCCGTCGGACCACGGCGTAACAACGTTCTGAAGTGCAGCGATGGTCTTCATGAGTCGTGTTCTCCCTAGCAGGTGGACGGCTCGAAGCGGCCCCGGTGTTACAGCACCGGGGCCGCACGTCGTCGGGGGTGGAAAGTCAGGCAGGGCTACTTCGGAGTGACCGTGATGCATCCGGTCGCCTCGTATCCCCTGGAGCGCAAGCTCCTCTCGACCGCCTTCTTGGCGGCCTCTGCCGAGGGTGCGCTCAACGTGCCGCGCACGCTTGTGGTCTCGCCAGGGGTGAGGATGTCGGCGACCTCTTTGACGGTGAAGCTGTACTCCTGCATCAAGCTCTCCCTCGGGTCACGGTTCCGGGCTGTCCGGCTCCCCTCAGCCCCGCCCGTACGACACCCGGAAGGGCGCCCGACGGGCGGAGGAGGCAACCGGGCCGCACCGTGTGCGGCAGGTCAGGTGACTCGAAGGGCAACATCGCCGTGCCGGTCCAGCATGGCGGCGGCCAAGGGTCTTAAGCGGTCCACGAGGACTCCTCAACGTGGGGATGGATGGGGGTGGGGCTGCTCACCCGGCGCCGTCGCTCCAGAGGCGGTCCCTGTCTCTGGAGGTCGCGCGGCCAAATGTCGGCCGGGTGGTTCTTTAGAGCCGATGGCGTGTCCCCCCGATGGGGGTGTGGGGCCCGGGTGTGACGCGGGCCCGTTCTCGATCGGCTGGTCTCCACTCGCCTCGGCCGGTGCGGTCACGGCCGTAGTGATGCGGTGGATCACTCTGTGGAGTTCTCAAACAACGACGGCTCTCCGACGAGCGCGGTAACCCCGAAGGGCTCCCGTAAGAACGGGACACGCCGGACGCCAAGAGGTATTGCGTGCACACCGGAGTTGGGCCCTTGCGAGCCATCTGGTGCGCACCAGAAGCATGGCATCTGGTGCGCACCAGATGCAAGCGCCTGGTTCGATCGGGCCTGCCGGTGTTCTTCCGGTGTGACTTCAGGAAACGGCCCAGACGGGGGGTCTCGGTAGCCAACAGGGGTTAACCTCAAGGGTGTTAACCCGCTCCCACCTGCGGCGATTCGGTTAAGCCCTGGCAGGTGGCACGGCCATCGGAGGCGATGCACGTGGGCAAGGGATTACGAGGTGTTCGTACCGCGCGGGGATGGTCGCAGGAGCGACTGATCTTCGAGATTGAGCGCTACGCGCGGCAGCACATGCTGAACGTCGCATCGAGCGCGAGCTTGAAGACCTACGTGTCGGAGTGGGAGAACGGCCGGCGGGCCATCACGGAGCGGTACGCCGTGATCCTCCGGCCGCTGCTCGGGGTGACGGACGCAGAGCTGGGCGGGGAGCCTGCACGCCCAGTCCCCCAGCAAGTCGAAGGCTACGAGGATCTGTTGAGCCGGATCGACTCGGCGCGGAGCGTCAGCGATTCCATGGTGAGCACCTTCATGGACCAGACAGAGCTACTTCGAACCATGGACCGGCAGATGGGTGCATCGGGCCTGGTGGACCAGATGAACGGCCACCTGACGACGATGGAGGACGCGCTCACCTTCGCGGTTCTGCCCGGAACTCGTCGTCCCATTGCAATGGCGCTGGCCGGAGCGGCGACCTTGGCGGCATGGCAAGCGCTGGACGCGGGTTCTGTGGAGCGCGCCTGGAGGCACTACGAGCTGGCGAAACGAGCTGCGCAGGACGCTGACGCGCCGCAGTACTTGGCTCACGCAATGGGGGAGCAGGCGTACGTGCTGGGCGATGCCGGGCGCCCGGAGATGGCGGTTGAGCTCATCCGGGACGCGCAGCGCACCCACTCGGAGCGGCAGTCACCGCGCCTTCGGGCTTGGCTGAGCGCGGTGGAAGCGGAGCTGTGCGCCGCCGCCGGCCTGAACGAGGATGCCAGGCAGGCGCTCGACCGGGCGGCGGCGACACTGCCGGAAGGTGCCCATGCCCGCGACTCCGACATGTTGAGCATCTTCCTGAACGGGGACCACCTGGCGCGCTGGCGGGGGAATGTGCTGGCACTCCTGGGCGACAGCTCGGCCATGGGCGACCTCTACGCGTCGCTCCAGACGACGGACCCCACGTTCGTCCGCGCCAAGGCAGGCCTCCATAGCGACCTGACGCAGGCACACCTTGCCCGCGGGGAGTTCGACGAGGCCCGCTCGAACCTTCAGCAGGCGCGCCTGCTGGCGAACCGCACGGGGTCCGTGCGGCATCGCCGGCGTGTGGAACTGCTTACGGGGCGGCTGTAGCCCGCGACGAGAGGAGGTGAAGGAGGGCGACCAGGGTTCCTGACCCCATGAGTTTCCCTTCGGCCATGAGTCCGGGGATATCCGCCAGGGGCACCCAGGCGATTTGCCCGGCCTCCTCGATGTCTGTGGGTTCGCCCACCTTCACCGCACCGCGCGCCACGAAAATCTCGTGGGGCGAGTCGACCATTCCGATCATGGGCTGGTACGTCACGACGTGCTCGACGTTCGTCGGGCGCCAGCCGGTCTCTTCCTCGGTCTCGCGCGCCGCCGTGGTCGCCGCGTTCTCGCCTTCGTCCACGATCCCGCCGGGAAGTTCCCAGCCCCACTGCTGCGGGACGAAGCGATAGCGCCACAACATCAGGACGCGCTGCTGGTCGTCGATCACGGCCGTGATCGCCACATGGTGGAGGCGCACCACGTGGTGTTCGAACCGCTCAACCCCGGGCGGCTCGACGTCGACGAGGTCGAGGTTCACCCACCGGTTCTCGTAGACCGTCCTGCTGCCGTGGACCGTCCAGGGCTCCTGCTCCGCCGGCGTGGCGACGGTCTCGACCTCTACGACCCGGTAGGAGCTGCGGTCGTACGCCTTGATGAGCCGCTCGCTCGCCAGGCGCGCGAGTACCTGTCGGAGGGCGGTACGGCCGATCTCCAGCTCGGCGCTCATGGTCCGCTCGGAGGGAAGCTTCTCGCCGGGCCCGTACTTGCCCGACTCGATCCACGACCGGATCGTCTGGTAGACCCTCGTCGACTTCGGTCCCATCCTCAGAGCACTCTCCCCGTTCGTTGGCTGGTACGAGCCAGCGTAGTCGGGGACCATCACAGGCGACTCGGGCATACCGATCTCTCTTCCGATCTGGTGTGGGCGCCGAAGCCCAGGGCGCACCCCGCAAGTGGGCTCTAGGCTCGTTGACGCTTTTGAACCACCCCCGTGGCGAACCACTGAACGAGCAAGACCGCAAGGCTCACGGCAGCCTCGGCCGCTTCCTGGGTGATCGGTGCGCTTGAACTACCGCCCTCGTGTCGGTCGCGTTGTCCATGCCAAAGTGTGCTGACCATCTCGACAACTGTGCTGATGTCGGAGGCGTTGCCGACCTTGTCCGAGATGGCCAGCATGTATTTCGCCCGGCCCTGGTCAAGGTGGGCACGTACCTTTCCTAGGGATGCCCCAGGGTCTGCAGGAACGAAGAGTGGGATGGCCACTGCCTCCACTGCGGCGACGGCGTGACGGTACGCGGCCCCCGGGTCCGGGTGGAGGCCGTAGGCCGCAAACCATGCCTTGCTCAGGCGGTCCCGGGCTGCCTCCGCCCGCGTCAAGGCCATCTCGTAGGCGGAAACGGCCGTGTGGTCCACCCGCCGAATGAGGCCGGTGCGGTCCCGGCGTACACACCACGCGGACCCGGCGTCGGCCAGTAGCTCATCCAATGATTGCCATCGAGCTTGTGCACGTGGTTCCAGGTGGAGGGCGGCATCCACGGTGGCGAGCGCATATTCGGGACGCCGAGTGTGAACCAGCACCGTAGTCCGCCACTCCGCCCGTTGTTGGGCGTCGAGCCGCGGTGTCAGGCCCAGACGCAGAGCGACTCGCTGCCAGGGCACAACCTCATGTGTCCCAACGCGGCCACCCAGTGTCGTTCGAGTACCCAAAGACTTGATCGACGTGAGCCAGTCCACGAGGGCGTGGCTCAGGACAAGATCCGGGTGTTCCGCAAGCGGTGTCGGGGCTGCGCCGAGCTCTCGCACACTCAGCGGTTGCCACTCCCGTGTCGGGGCGACCTCTGGGCCGTCTGCAGGTATCTGAGCTGGCACGCCCGGTACGTCTGAATCCATGAGCACACGGTACGGAGGCGCGGGCCCATACGGTCTGAATTTCTGAAGTAGTCAGAGCAGATAGGGCGCGGCGCTCATGAGTAAGTGGAGGTACGTAGAACCGCGTCCCAGCCGTGCCCTTGGGCCATGTGTGGGCCAGGAGAGCTTGCGGCGCACTACACAGCGTGTCCATGTGCAGGTCAGGACCGCATAGGCACTGCTCTGCGGAGCGGTCTTGAAAGCCGTCGCGGTTCGCGTTGGTGAGAGTTTCCCTGCTACATCAAGGCTCGCTTCGCTCGCGGGTAGGTCCGCTCGTCCAGCACGGAAGAGCAACACACACTCTGACGACACGGGTCGTCATCATTCCCGGCCTCCTGAACTGCAAGAGCAGTCTGAAGCTGCGCTCAGAGGTGCCGCGCAAGCGCGGCGGCGCCGGTCGGGCGCCGGCCGCGCTGCCCCTCCTTGTCTCCGCCACCGGGGCCGCACGTCCGTCACCCGCCCGCGCCCACAAAGGGGGCGAAAAACCAGGCCGGGGTGGGGAAAAGGGCGGCACCAAGGCTCCATCCCCCCACCGACCCAACCCGCGAGCAACGAACGCAACCTGATCTGTCGGCTACCCGCCAAGACTCATGCCTCCGGCGGGGGCGCTCCGACTCCGGGATGCACGGGGCCCGTCTTGCGACTGTCGGCCGGTTCGTGGTTCGGGGTGGGGCTGTCATCCCGTCTGCCGTCGTCCCAGGGCAAGCCGTAGCAGACCAGCCGCCAGGGGCCCAGGTCGTTCGTCCAGCAGGGCGCTCCACCTGGGCCCCTGACGACTGCCCTGCTACCACTACGTGTTGGGACGACGGCAGACGGGATGACAGCAGGGCGAGCTGTGGCGTCAAGGGCTGCCAGGCTTTGCGGGCCCAGCGTAAGGACTCTTGATCGCGCTCGGTCCAGACTTGGGCAAGGATGACGGCCAATTTGCCGAGGATCGCTACCAGGCCGATAGTGCGATCTTTCTAGCCAAGTTCATTGTAAAGTTTGCTGCAGCCTCACCGCGCCTACCTACTTCTCCGGGGTTAGTAGTCCGCAGTCGGGTCGCAACAGCAGCTTGGCTTGCGTGCATCGCTACCCCCCTTAGCGAGACAAGCTCGCGGAGATCCGTGGAACCTATAGATGCCACATCGGCGATTTCCTCTATCCCCGCTCCCTCTTTTAGCTTCTTGAAGCGTTCTGCGTCGACAGCCACTCCTAGAGGGTGAAGCAATTTCTCCACGTACCGTTCCCCTGCCCCATTATTGCTAGTCAGAACACGCTCATAGTGCCCTTGCGCGTGATCCTCCCACAAGGCCACAGCGAGCCCGGAATTCCTTTCTAGGTCCTTTCGCTTCGGTATCAGTTTAAGGTCAGGGACAAGTGAACCGAGATGTCGCTTGTAGTGCATCAGTGCGTTCACTAGGACCCTGTGCGTTTGATAGCTCCTTGTTACCTGGACCGAGTTTTCAAGGGTTTTCACGACTATGAACTCAAGGGCCGATTCGGCCTCTGCGTGGAGCAGTCCGACGTAGGCGCTGGCGAAATCGAGACTGGCTGGGTCCCAGCGCGTTGCCCCGATGATGGGGTCGATGAATCTATCTCGGAGGTAGCGCTCCCTTACGAGCAATGCCTCGCCACGTCGCGTCAAAGTGCGAGCCTTCACCGGGCGGAGCTCCTAGTACTGAGGGCCGGCGTGGAGAGCAAGCAGCTCTGACCTCGATGACAGATCGTCGATCCCAATCAATGAACCCAAGGTGTGACCCCAGCGGCTGATCCTGCCGAGGACAGCGTCTCGATTCTTGGTCGTGGCCTCAGTCCAGCGATCGAACTCTCGATCCACTTCGAAAAGGTTTATAAACGCGTCGCGCACGGCTTCACTCTGCCGACGGGCACCTTCCCGGGCATCCTGAAAACGGAAGATCGCCACCATTACGTCGTAAACTGCCCTATTGAATCGACCTGTTGGCTGACCGTCATCGAAACGCTGGAAAGCCGAGTCGCCAAAGATTTCATAAGTGACCTTGATGGCCTCTTCGATCTCGTTAACGATCTTGTCTAGATCCACCTCTAGCGACGGAGTCCAGTTCGAGTTTAGGGAACGGGTGGTGGAGTCAAGGAATTTCTTCAAATTCCCTTTATAGCGAGGCAGGAACGCACAGATGGCGATGCTGCGCAGAAGGAGTTCAGCATCTCGGAGGCGATAGTCCGGTTCGTCAATTCCGAGAATTAGCCGGATTCCTTGAGATTGCGCTGACTGCACATCCAAGTATCGAGTAAAGCTGCCAGCCATGAGCGAACGGCGCAGTTCGTGAGTAGAGAGAGGGGTGACTTGACTGTTCAGTCGATGGAAAACGAACTGTAGAACCTCATCCTTCTGCCAGTTGCGCATGACAACAGTGCGGATTGGAAGGTTCTCAAACCGCTCAAATTCCCGAACGTCTGACACGTCGGCAAAGTAGAGGCCGTTAAGCTCCGGCAGTGTCTGCAGTCCCGTAAGCTTCAGTTTTCCGTCGACGGCGAATCTCTTCAGGGTGCTGAGTCGCTGCTTTCCGTCAATCACGATGTACTGAAAGTTACTCTTTTGGTTGCGCGGGATCTCTGCAAGCGTGATCGGCGGGACGGGGCAACCGAGCAGTAGGGACTCGATGTACAACGATGCCTTCTTGTCATCCCACGCAGACCGGCGCTGAAAAGGTGGCTCGACGTCGAACACACCTCGCCCCAGTTGTTCTTTCAGAGCGCCGGTGGTCCAGTCCGTCGTCCAAACGACGGTGTCGGGCAGGAACTGCCTCGTAGCCTCCCGGAGTTCATCGTCTATAGGCTCTTCTTCCCACTTAAGATCGGACATGTAAATCCCTTCGGATCGGATGAGTTAGGACGCAACTCGGGTCAAGCCCTGCAGTGCTGGCCGGTAACTACGGCCCGTGGGATCCCCTTAACGGTGCACTGCAGCAAGCATGATCCCTCTGAACCATACTCAGATGCTGCCGCCCCGGAAGGATGTCGTACGAGTCCGTTCAATGGCTTCAGGTTGGGTACGTGCGGAACAACGACCCCCTTCCGAGGCATCCTCCGTACCCCGACTACTCGATCCTGTGGTGTGGAGGGGCCGGCCGGTGGTGGTTGGCTTCTTGGTGGGTCGGGCGCAGTCGGGTAGACGCTCTTGCAAGCTGCCGCTGCATGACTACGGGCGCCCGCAGTACCGCGGCCATGGCTTCACACTGCTCTGTGGCCGACGCGGACTATGTCCGCATGTCGAGCGCCTTGGCTGCATCCCGGCGACATGGGGATGCTGGTGTCAGTTGGCGGCGCGGCGGCCTATTTGTGGACTGGTGGGACACGGCAGGGCGCTTCTAGGCTCTTGGCCTGGCGATACGTCTGAGACGCACGGGGCCTCCGGAGCCGTGCGCCAGCAGTCGTGCTCTGACGGCAACCGTTGACGGCAACGCCTGCGTACGCCAAGGGCTTACGGCTGATCATGAGATGAAGGTTGGAAAGTAGGCAGGCAGGGCATCCAAGGTTGCCTTCTTAGCTGGGCGAGCTTACAAAGCAGATGTCGGCGGTTCGAAACCGTCCGCGCCCACCAGCACGAAGACCCCCCGCCGATCACGGCGGGGGGTCTTTTGCATCCAGATCTGACATCAACGGGAGCGTTCAGAGACGGCCGGGCCGCTGCCTCAACAGCCGGTCCATATGCACGATGGCCTCCCGCTGCGTGTCCTGGACGACGTGCGCGTACACGTTCATCGTGACGGCGATCTGCGAGTGCCCAAGGATCTCCATCACAACCCGGGGTGGCACCCCGGCGGTCAACAGCGTCGCGGTCCCATGGCGCGCGTCGTGCAGCCGAATCACCCTGATCCCGGCGTCCTTGGCCACGCGGGTGAAGGACCGGTAGACGTTCCGCGGCTCGATGGGTCGCCCGGTCCGGGTGGTGAACACGTACCCGGTCTCCTCCCACTTCTCCCCGGCATCCGCCTTCGTGACGGCCTGTCTCATCCGCTGCCAGCGCAGGGGAGCGACGCAGATCCCGGGCATTGGCAGGGTCTGCCGACGGCGCCGCCTCCTGGGGGTCGTCCTCATAGGCGCAATCCGCCTCATGGATCCCCCGGGCAACTCAGGCCCCCACGTCCAACCAACGTGATGTGTATGCCGACCTTCTCGCAGCAGCCAATTGCTACACGAGTCAAACGATGTGGGGGACTGCTCAGTACAGGCTTGTACACGCCTAGGAATCGCCTGCCCTCCGCGGGAGAGGCGAGAAGAAGCCGACCAGCAAGCCTGTCGTATCCGAGCTGAGGTGTCGACCGAACCGCTGCAACTTGCAGCAGCTGTCGTCCAGCTTGAAGGACCCGAGCACATCGCAGAGATCGCGCAGCGGATGACGAACCATGCTTACAACGTGCATGTACGTGCGCTCCGGGGCGAGGCCCCTTCCACCCTGTTCGACGCGCCTGAGGGCCGCCCTCTACGCGAATGCCACAGCGACCATATGGACCTTATGAACGCAACTCACGCGTTCACCGAAGCTGCCCGGGCTCACCTGAATGCCGATACTAAGGCGAGGTGATCCTAGCCAGCGGCGCAGCCCGCACGGTCTGCCTTCCAGCCAGCCAGATGTTGTGCCCCGCATGTCTAATGGACCGCCTGTGCCCCCAACGCGGACAGTCGATGAGGACCTGCGGGATCGCCTTCTACCAGCGTGAGGAGGACGGTCTGTGGTTCTGTCGGGCACCTTGGCAACGTCCGGAAAGCCGATCTGGTGGCACTGGGCGGATCGGCCTGACGATCCGATGGAGCTGTGTCCGGCGCCGCAGCTCTTCAGCGGGTGACCCTGCCGGCGGCAGGTGGAGGCGTATCCCCGCGTGCCCGGTTGGGTGGGAGCAGGCGGGGGGCCGCAGGGAACTGCGAGGGTGCCGCTGGGGACGCGCAGGTCAGCGGGGCGCTGGTCAAGGATACGTGGGTACGCGATCTTCCAAACTAGCTACACAGGTTGGGTCGCGCGGTCTGGGCGGGAAGGCCGCCAAGTGCTGTACTGAGGGCATGGGGGAAATATGGGCTAGCGTGGCCGCCGTGAGCTCAGCGATCAGCGCCATCGTGGTGATTGTGGCGTCATTCTTCGCCTACTCGCAGATCCGGGAGGCTCGAAGTGCGCGGCACGTGAGTCTTCTCCTGTCGTTTCAGGAGAAATACCACTCTCCGATGGCACGCAGTTTTCGGTACCGATTGCTATCTGGAGAGTTCGGGTCACCGGAAGAGTTTGATCCGTCCCGCCTGAACGTTGATGACTTCCATAGCTTCTGGCAGCTCCACGATCAACTCGAAATGCTCGGTGTCCTCGTTGATCGCCGCTTGCTGGAGTTCGACCTTGTATTGGCGTGCTTCCATCGTTCGCCTCCCCAGGTATGGGCCGCGATCGAGCCCTACATCCTCACGCGGCGTACAGTTGCTTCCCCTCTTGAAGGGCAGAACTTCGAGAAGCTGGTCGGGCGTTACCGCGCGACCTCAGCCCTGCAAGCCCAGTACTGGGCCCGCAGCACCGTTCTGTAAGGCCGCTGCGCACACTCCGCAACCTATGCCAGGCGTCTGCATACGGAGTCGTGTGCCCGTGGCGCTCCTGTCCGCCTTGATTGCGCCTTCCCAGTGATTGTCCTTGGAGAGACAATCCCCCGGAGGGCAGATCGTCGGCGACGCTGGGAGCAGGTGGGGCAGATGAGTCAGCCCAGGTGTGGGGCGCAGACGGCCAAAGGGCGGCCTTGTGCCAAGCCCGCGATCATGAACAGTTCCCGGTGTCAGTTGCATCAGGGTGCGTGGTCGGGCTACGCGGTGGCGCAGCGGAAGAAGAAGGAAGCCGAAGCGAAGATGCGCAGGCTCCGGAAGGGGAAGTGACGCCCGGCCGGGCGTGAAGAGCGCTGCTGGTGTTGGGGGTTGGCGGCTGGGGTGGGGCGTGGGATGGTCGGGGGATGGGCGAGTGGCTCGCGTGGGGTGGGGCGGCCGTGGTCGTGGCCGTCGTGGCGGTGGTGCTGGAGCGGGTCGCGCGGGAGGGGTTCGACCGGCGGCGCGACGCGGAGCGGGAGCGGTTGCTCGCGGCGGCCGGCCGGGACGCGCCGATTGCGGAGGAGGGGGACCCGAAGTTCGCGGACGTCGGGGGGATCCGGCATCCGGCCGCGGAGGACGGTGACCGGCGGGACGGTTTCACGCCGGTCCTCATCGAGTACTACGCGTACGGGCTGACCCAGGCGCGGAGCAGCTTCGCGACCAGCCAGCGGTTCGCCGGGGCCGGGGCGGCGATCCTGCTCGTCGGGGTCGCGATCGCGGTGTGGAAGGCCGAGAGCAGCGGCGACCTGTACCTCGGGGTCGTGACCAGCTCCGTGGGGCTCGTGGTGACGCTGGTCGGGCAGTTGTTCCATCGACGGGCGGACATCGCGCTGAAGCACATGGCCGACCAGACTGCCTCGCTACGGGAGGACCGGCGGGCCGCCGAGACGATGCAGCAGGCGATCCTGCTGCTGGACGAGGTGGCCGACCAGGCGCTGCGGGCGCGGCTGCAAGCCGGTTTGATCATGAAACTGTCCGGCGCCGAGCTGCCCGGGTAGCGGGATAGTAGGGGTATGTGCCGTTCCATTAAGACCCTGCGCCCGCCCGCCATCCCCGAGAAGGCCACGGAGGAGGAGATCCGCGCCGCCGCGCTCCAGTACGTGCGCAAGGTGTCCGGCTTCCGGGCGCCCGCCGCGCACAACCGGGAAGTGTTCGAGGCCGCCGTCGACGCGATCGCCGAAGCGACGGCCGCGCTGCTCGACGGGGTGCACGTGCGGGGGCAGCAGGCCGTAGCCGCCGGCTGACCGCCCGCCACTCCCCGTGCTGTGCGGTCCGCGGGCCCGTCAGGCGGAGCGTCCCGAGCGGCGGCGCAGGAGCCAGATGCCGGCGCCGAGGCCGCCCGCGGCGAGGGCTCCGCCGATGGCGATCTCGCCCGGGGTCACGGAGTCGACGCTGCCGCCGAGCCCGCCGCGGGCGGCGCCCGGGCTGATGTTGAGGGCCACGGTGATGCGCTGGCCGCCGCACTCGAAGGTGACGGGGTGCGATCCGGCGCTGATGTTGCGGTAAGTGGTGGCGCCGCCGATGAGGTTGGTGGCCTCACGGTTGCCCGGGGTCAGCCATACGTCGCCGAAGGCGCGGGAGGAGGCCCTGCCGGTGTTGGTGCCGCAGCCGGCGATGTTCAGGCTGACCCGTTCGCCGGGGGCGACGGTGCCGGGGGAGACGGTGGCGGAAGGGGCGGCCTGGGCGAGTGTGGCGGGAACGGCGGCGCTGACGGCGAGGGCCGCGGCGGCGATCGCCATCAGCCGGGGCGGGTGGGTCACGCGGGGCGTGCGATTCGATGTGGCGGGCATGGAGAGAACTCCTCGGGCTCCTCGAAGCGGCGCGGATTCGGATCCGCACCGTGCTCAGGACGCTAGGAGCCCAACCCCGCCACGGCGATCGGTGCCGGGTGAACGGGTGAGCGACTGCTCCGCCCGGGGTACCCACGGCCGCCGCTGATCGGCGGGCCGTCAGGGGGTCGCCGGGGTGGGGGTGGGGCGGCGGATCAGGAACGCGGCCAGGGCGCCCGCGGCGAAGAGGGCGATCAGGGAGACCGCGGTGCCGAGCCAGGTGGTGCCGAGCCACTGGGTGCCGAAGTAGCCGAGGGACACGCTGTATCCCGCCCAGGCCGTGCCCGCCAGGACGGACCAGGGCAGGAACTCCTTGACCTTGCGCTGCATCTTCCCCGCGCCCAGGGAGACCACCGAGCGGCCGGCCGGGGCGAAACGGGCGATCACCACCAGGGCGCCGCCGCCGCGGGCCAGGGCGGTGCCGAGGTGTTCGTGCGCGCGGGTCAGCCGGCGGGAGCGGGCGATGGCGCGGTCGAGGCGGGCCCCGCCGTGCAGGGCCAGCCGGTACGCGGCCATGTCGCCCAGCACCGAGGCGGTGACGGCGGTCACCAGCAGCGCCAGGATGTCCGGTACCCCCGGTCCGGCGGCCCCGGCGGCGGCAGCGGCCGCCGCCGCGGTGATCACCAGTACCCCGCTCGGCAGCACCGGCAGGAAGACGTCGAGCACGACGGACAGCGCCACCAAGGCGTAGATCCATGGGCTCGAGGTCAGAGACCCCAGAGTCTCAAGCAAAGCGGGACTCCCCAGTCCGGTTGACGTGCTTCGGCAGTGGAAGCGCCGCGACGTCGCGGGGAGCGGCAGGGGCGGCTTGACAGCCATACAGCGTACGCCCGGCGTTCGCGCACCGGACGTCCGGGGGCGCTCAGCGGCCACCGGTGTGTCAAGCCTCGGTAACCGGCTGTGTCACTCCGGAGCGGTGAGATCCCGGTCGAGCACCTGCACCAGCCGGGCGCCCTGCCGTTCCCTGTGCGCCTGGTCGAGCCGGAGCCGGGCCGTCCGCCCGGACAGCGCGAGCGTCATCAGCTGGTTGCCGAACCACGGCCCGTCCGTACGCCGCCAGCTCAGCGGCGGGCGGCCGGTCCGCCCGTGCCGGGAGAATCCGCGGCCCAGCCACCGGCCCAGGCGCGACCAGCCCAGCCGGAACCCCCACTTCACGGCGGTGTGGATGGAGTTGTGCACCGGCGAGCACGTCAGCTGGAACACCCGGGCCGTGCTGGGTATTCGGGGCTCGGCCACATACGCGTGATGGACGTCCCCCGACAGCACGCACACCGTCGCCGGCGCCCGCGGGCCCGTCCCCACCTCCTCGATCAGATCGCTGAGCGCCGCGAAGGAGGCCGGGAAAGCCGCCCAGTGCTCCAGATCGCTGCGCCGCCGCAGGTTCTCCCCGATCCGTGCCCACCGGGGCCCCCGGTCCCCGCGGCACAGCGCGGCATTCCACACCTCGGCGTCGTGTATCAGCGGCGGCATCAGCCACGGCAGCGAGGCCCCGATGAGCAGGTGGTCATAACCGCCGTGCCCCTCCAGCGCGTTGTCCCGGAGCCACTGGTGCTCCGCCGGGTCGAGCATGGCCCGGCCGTCCTCGGCCAGGACCCGGGCGGCCCGGGTGTCCACCATCAGCAGCCGGTACCGGCCGAAGTCGCGCCGGTAGCTCCAGCGGGCCGTGGCCGGATCGGCGTCCGCCGCGGCGGCGAAGGCCCGTAGCGCGTCGGTGCCGTCGGGGGTTTCCCGTACCGCCCCGTACAGGGCGTCGGCCGCCAGTTCGGCGGGGGAGAGGTTGCCGAGGTGCTGGTACACCCAGTACGACATCAGCCCGCTGAGCACCCGCTCCTGCCACCAGGGGGTCGCGCGCATCTCCGCCACCCAGGCCGCGCTGGTGTTCCAGTCGTCGATGAGGTCGTGGTCGTCGAATATCTGCAGGCTCGGGACGGTCGACAGCAGCCAGCGGATCTCGGGGTCCAGCCAGGACTCGTAATAGAGCCGGGTGTACTCCTCGTAGTCCGCGACCTGGGCGCCCGGGGCCTCGCGCAGGTCCCGCCGCGCCGCGAGCCACTGCCGGGTCTCCCGGGACAGGTGGTCGGCATACACCTGGTCGCCGAGCAGCAGGAGGACATCGGGCCGCACCGCCTCCGGGTCGGCGGCCAGCCGCGCCGCCAGGGTGTCGAGCGCGTCCGGTCCATGCGGTCCGTGCCGGTCGGCGGGCGGGGCGGCCTGGCGGCAGGAGCCGAAGGTGAGGCGCAGGCCCGGACCGGAGGCGGAGCGGGCCGAGGGCGCGTGGCCGGGGACGGCGGGGGTGGTGATCGTGCTCGGCGGGAAGGGGCTGTCGGGCAGCGGCCAGACGCGGACGCCGTCGAGCAGCACCTCATACGCCGTGGTGGCGCCCGGCGTCAGGCCCGTCACCGGTACCAGCGCGTAGTGGTGCCCGGCGATCTGGAAGGTGCGCACACTGCCGCCGGCCCCGTCGGCGCAGCGCACCTCGGCCGTGCACGGGCGGTCCGCCTCGACCCATATGGTGGCGGAGCCGCCCGTGTCCCAGTCGATGTAGCGCAGCAGTGGTCCCAAGCGCATTCCGGCCATGCAACTCCCCCTCCTCGGTTGTCGCTTCGATCACGTTACGACGGGGAGGGGGCGCTCGGCCTCCCCCTGGTGGGGGAAAGATCCATGGCCAGGGGTCGGCTCCCGGGTTGTCAGCAGGCGTTGAGGATGTTGACCAGGGCGGTCTTCTCGTTGGAGTCCATGCTCAGGCCCCAGTACTGCTTCACGTGGACCCACATGCGGGCGTACGTGCAGCGGTAGGCGGTGCGCGGCGGCAGCCACTTGCCGGGGTCGAGGTCGCCCTTGGCCTGGTTGACGTTGTCGGTGACCGCTATGAGCTGGGGGCGGGTGAGGTCGTTGGCGAACTGCTGGCGCTTGGCCGTGGTCCAGGAGCCGGCGCCCGAGCGCCAGGCCTCGGCGAGGGCGACGACGTGGTCGATGTCGAGGTCGGAGGCGGCGGTCCAGGTGGCGCCGTCGTACTCGGAGTACCAGCTTCCGCTGACGGCGGCGCACGCGGAGTCCTGGACGACGTTCACGCCGTCGCGCTTGAGGACGGTCTCGCGGGTGTTGCAGGCGCCGGAGACGGTGCTCCAGTGCGGGAACAGGTCGCGGCTGTAGCCGCTGGTGGAGCCCTCGGCCCTGGGGGTCACCGTGGCGAGGTACGAGCGGGCGGCCGAGGCGCTCATGGGGGTGGGAGGGGCGGCGGCCGCGGTGGGGGCGTTGACGAGGGTGGTGAGGGCGGCGAGGGCAAGTGTTGCCGTGAGCATGCCAAGTCGACGCGCGTAGATGCCGGGCATGCGGGACGCGGAGGACGGTGTGGGGGACATGCGGGCTCCCTGGAGGTGGGGGTGGGTCCGGGCGCCCCGCGGACGGGGGCCTGGCCATGCTGGCGGCGCCGGGTTTCGCGGGGATGGGCGCCAGGTGACAGTGTGGAGACATGGGCATGTCATGGCGAGGTCTGCAACGGTCCGGAATTGAGCGGAAGTTGTGAATCCGGAGGTGCGGGCCGAGGTGCGGGCCGCAGAAGCAGGACCAATGGCCCATTTCGACTGCCGGAGTGTGTCGCGTACCCTTCATGGAGCAGAAGGGGAGTAGCTCTTCGCCGGACCGTCGACATACTGCTGGGTCACACCAGCCGGCGCCCGGAGGCAGGCCGCGCAAGCGGTCGGCCAGCGAGACCTTCGGCCGCAGTGTCCTGCCATGCGTTTACGCAACCGGGGCGCCGCCGAGCCGAAGCGACCCCTGACACACCCCAGGTCTCTCGGTACCGATGGCGTCCTGCCCGACCGATTGAGGTTCCGCCCCCGTGTTCAGCTTCACCGTTACGGCGATCGCCTTCGGCGTCGTCTTCCTCGCCGAACTCCCCGACAAGACGGCCCTCGCCGGTCTGATGCTCGGCACCCGCTACCGCGCCTCGTACGTCTTCGCGGGCGTCGCCGCCGCCTTCGCCGTGCACGTCGCACTCGCCATCGCGGCCGGCAGCGTGCTCACGCTGCTGCCGCACCGGCTCGTCCAGGCCGTCGTCGGCGTCCTGTTCCTCGCGGGCGCGGCGATGCTGCTCCTGAAGAAGAGCGACGGGGAGGAGGAGGTCGAGCCGCCCGCCGACCAGTCCTTCTGGAAGGTCTCGGGAGCCGGCTTCATGCTGATCCTGGTGGCCGAGTTCGGCGACCTCACGCAGATCATGACCGCCAACCTCGCCGCGCGGTACGACAATCCCCTCTCGGTCGGCATCGGCGCGGTGCTCGCGCTGTGGGCCGTCGCGGGCATCGGGATCCTGGGCGGGCGGACGCTGATGAAGTACGTGCCGCTGAGCCTGATCACCAAGGTCGCGGCCGGTGTGATGGCCGCGCTCGCGGCGTTCTCGCTGTACGAGGCGATCGTCGGCTGATATTCCGTTGCACGGGGCGTGCGGGTGGACCAGGGTCGCGGCGTGAACGACTTCGACGCCTCCGCGCACGCCTCCGTGCCTGCCTCCGCGCGCGCCTCCACGGCCGCATCCGACGGGGCCCGGGCCTTCGGCTGGGCCAACATGTTCGTCAGCCCCGAGGAGGACACCCGTGCCGACGGGGGGTTCCGGGGCGAGGTCGCCGTGCTCGCGGGCTACCTGCGCGACCAGCGGCTGACGCTGGAGCTGAAGTGCGCCGGACTGGACGCCGAGGCGCTCGCGCGGCGTTCGGTGGAGCCGTCGAACCTGTCCCTGCTCGGTCTCGTACGCCACCTCGCGGGCGTGGAGCAGAAGTGGTTCCGGGCGGTGATGGCGGGCGAGGAGATACGAAGGCACTACCGCACGGAGGCGGAGCCCGACGGGGAGTTCACCGGAGCGGTGGCCGATCCGGCCGTGGTCGCCGAGGCCTGGGCGACGTGGCGGGCCGAGGTGGCCTTCGCGGAGCGGTTCGTGGCGGCGGCGCCGGACCTGGACGTCACGGGCGACGTCGGCGGGGAGCCGATGGAGCTCCGTGAGGTCCTGGTCCACATGATCGAGGAGTACGCCCGCCACAACGGCCACGCGGACTTCCTGCGCGAGCGGATCGACGGCCGCGTCGGGCAGTAGCGGGTACGCCGGTACGCCTGAACGCCGAAGCTCCCCGTCCGGGTCGGGCGGGGAGCTTCGGCGTGTCCGTGGTGGGCGCGCGCCCGGGCGGGGTCAGGCCGCGTGGAGCGTGAGGCGGATGGACCCGTCCGGTGCGGCGGTGACGCCGACGGCCGTCAGGTCGAGCACGTGGGCCGTGGGTGCGTGGGCGGCGGCGCGGGGGCCGACGCCGATCACGCGCATGCCCGCGGCGCGGCCGGCCGTGATTCCGGCGGCGGAATCCTCGAAGACGATGCAGTCGGCCGGGTCCACGCCGAGGGCGGCGGCGCCCTTCAGGAAGCCCTCGGGGTGGGGCTTGCTGTCCTGGACGGATTCCGCGGTGACGCGGACCTCGGGCATCGGCAGGGCCGCGGCGGTCATCCGGGCCGTGGCCAGGGCGGCGTCGGCGGAGGTGACCAGGGCGTGCGGCAGGGCGGTGAGGGAGGCCATGAACTCCGCGGCGCCGCCGACCGGCACGACGCCGTCGGTGTCGGCGGTCTCGCGGGCGAGCATCACCGCGTTCTCGGCGCGGTTCTGCTCCATGGGGCGGTCCGGGAGCAGGATGGCCATGGTGGCGTAGCCCTGGCGGCCGTGGACGACCTTGAGGGCCTCCTCGGGGTCCAGGCCGTGGGAGACGGCCCAGTCGCGCCAGCAGCGTTCGACCACGGCGTCGGAGTTGACGATGGTGCCGTCCATGTCCAGGAGCAGGGCCTTGGCGGTCAGGACTACGGGGGCGGTGGTGCTGGCCGGCATCTTCGTGGCTCCAGACGGGGCGGGAAAAGAGAACAAGTGGTTCCGTCCACCGGTCAGGGAGTGAGGACGGAACCACTTTGTTCCTTCACGATACAAAACCCGAGGGGGTTCGCGCCATCCCGGGGGGTGTGACTCATCCCTCCAGGGCCGCGCGGGTGGCAGGGCCGTAGACGCCCCAGGGGTCCTCGTCGATGCCGTTGTCCCACTGGAAGGTGGAGACCGCCTCCTCGACGCGGTCGCCGAACCTGCCGTCGAACTTGCCGCGGTACAGGTGCTCGGCCGCCAGCAGGCGCTGGAGCTTCTCCACCTCCGGGCCCGAGTCCCCGTAGCGCAGGGTCGGGGTCTGCGCGGGTGGCGGCGGGGTGCTCGCGGAGCGGCTGGGGGTGGGCGACGGGCTGGGCGGCGGCGTGGTCGCGGTGCGGCTGGGGGACGGGGAGGGGGAGGGCGACGGGGAGCGGGAGGCGGAGGCGCTGGGCGAGGGGGAGCGCGGGGGCGACGGGGTCGCCGACTGCGCGGAGGGGGCCGCCGTGCTCACCGCCGGAGCGGAGGGTTTCGCGTCGGGCAGGGCGGTGGCGGGTCCGTCGGAACCGGGAAGCAGCGTCATCGCCAGCGCGCCCGTGCCGAGGGCGGCGACGGCTATCGCCCCGATCAGCACCGGCCCGATGCGCCGCCGCCGGGTCCCCTGGGGCGGACCCCCAGCCGGGACGGCCCGCAGCTGCATGGTCTCGCCAGCGTCTCCCGGGTACCCCGGGCCGGCCGCACCCGCGGGGTACGCGAAGCCCGCCGCGTCGGCCGGGTCGGCCGCGAACTCCGGGTACTCCGGGCCCGCTGGATCGGCCGGGAACTCCGGGCCGGCCGGGTAGCCCGGGCCAGCCGCGCCCGAGGGGTCGGCTCGATGAGCGGCCGTCGGGTGCTTCGGGCCCGCGGGGTCGGCCGCGAACCCCGGGGCAGCCGCGCCCGACGGGTAGCCCGGGCCTGCCGCGCCTGTGGGGTACTCGAAGGTCGCAGGGTCGACCGGGAATCCTGCGCCCGCCGCGCCCGACGGGTCGGCCCGATGAGCGGCCGTCGGGCGCTCCGCGCCTGCGGGGTGACTCGGTCCGGCCGGACCTGCCGGCCTTGTCAGGTGCCCGGGGGCCGCCGTACCCGCCGGGTACGCCGGACTCGCCGGGCCGGCCGGGTACCCCGGACCTGCCGCGCCCGACGGGTAGCCGGGGCCCGCGGTGCCCGACGGGGCGGCTCGATGGGCGGGGTCCCGTGGGTAGTCCGGGCCTGCGGGGTGGCTCGGAGTTGTTGCCGGGTTCGGGGTGGGGGTGACCACGTCGCGGACCGGGTGCGGGGGTGGGGGCTGGGGGCCGGGGTCGGAGAGGGTTACGTACGGGCGGACGCGCAGGGGTTCGAACCGTGCATCCGGCGCACACCTGCACTCGGCACCCACGGCATTGCATTCCGGACAGCGTTCAGCGCTCACTGGAACCCCTCCCTCCCTGGCTACTGCCAGGCATTATGCAGACCCGTATGGGGCAGCCCAACCCGCCCGAGAGGCCATAACCGGACACACCACTCAGGATGGAGATTGTTGATGCGGCCCTGAGGAGGAGCCGATGGTGCAGGACGTGACCACGGAGCCCGGCCCGCAGCGGTCCGGCCCCACCGCAGAGCACGCCGGCCGCGAGGTGCTCGTGTCCATCGGCGCTCTGCTGCTGGGGCTGCTGATCGCCGCGCTCGACCAGACGATCGTCTCGACCGCGCTGCCGACGATCGTCAGCGACCTGGGCGGGATGGCGCACCTCTCCTGGGTCGTCACCGCCTACATGCTGGCCTCGACGGCCGCCACGCCGCTCTGGGGCAAGCTCGGCGACCAGTACGGGCGCAAGAAGTTGTTCCAGTACGCCATCGTGCTGTTCCTGATCGGCTCCGCGCTGTGCGGTCTGGCGCAGAACATGCCGCAGCTCATCGGATTCCGGGCCCTGCAGGGCCTCGGCGGCGGCGGTCTGATCGTGCTGTCGATGGCGATCGTCGGCGACATCGTCCCGCCGCGCGAGCGCGGCAAGTACCAGGGCCTCTTCGGCGCCGTCTTCGGAGCGACCAGCGTGCTGGGTCCGCTGCTGGGCGGGCTGTTCGTGGACCACTTGTCCTGGCGCTGGGTCTTCTACATCAACCTCCCCATCGGCCTCGTCGCGCTCATCGTCATCGCGTCCTTCCTGCACATCCCGGTGCGCTCCGAGAAGCACACCATCGACTACCTCGGCACCTTCCTCATCGCCTCCGTCGCCACCTGTCTCGTGCTGGTCGCCTCCCTCGGCGGCACCACCTGGGGCTGGAGCTCGCCCCAGATCATCGGGCTGGCCGTGCTCGGTGCGGTGCTGCTGGTCGCCTTCCTCCTCGTCGAGCGGCGGGCCGCCGAACCGGTGCTCCCGCTCAAGCTGTTCCGGATCCGCACCTTCACCCTCTGCTCGCTGATCAGCTTCATCGTCGGCTTCGCGATGTTCGGGGCGATGGTGTACCTGCCGACCTTCCTCCAGGTCGTCCAGGGCGTCTCGCCCACCATGTCCGGGGTCCACATGCTGCCGATGGTGCTCGGCATGCTGATCACCTCCACCGGCTCCGGCCAGATCGTCAGCCGCACCGGTCGCTGGAAGGTCTTCCCGATCGCGGGCACGGCCCTGACCGCGCTCGGGCTGCTGCTCCTGCACCAGCTGCACCGCACCAGCTCCACCTTCGAGATGAGCGCGTACTTCTTCGTCTTCGGAGCCGGACTCGGCCTGGTCATGCAGGTACTCGTCCTGGTGGTGCAGAACGCGGTCAGCTACGCGGACCTCGGCGTCGCCACCTCCGGTGCCACCTTCTTCCGCTCCATCGGCGCCTCCTTCGGCGTGGCCATCTTCGGCACGATCTTCACCAACCGGCTCGACGACAAGCTGGCCGCCTCCCTCGCCGGGGTACCCCTGCCGCCCGGTACGGACATCGCGCGGCTGGAGGCGGACCCGCGGGCCATCGCCGGACTCCCCGTCGAGCTGCGCCCCCGCGTGCTCGACGCCTACTCCACCTCCATCACCGACGTCTTCCTCTACGCCGTCCCCGTGGTGCTGGTGGCCTTCGCGGTCGCCTGGTTCCTCAAGGAGGACAAGCTCCGCGGCTCGGTCACCGCCCCCGACGTCACGGAGACCCTGGCCTCCAACCCCGTCCAGCGCTCCTCCCGTGACGAGGTGGCCCGTGCGCTGTCGGTGCTGGGAACGCTCCAGGGCCGCCGCCACGTCTACGAGAAGATCACCAAGCGGGCGGGCTTCGACCTGCTGCCCGCGGCCAGCTGGCTCGTGCTGCGGATCAACAAGTACGGCTCCGCCGAGCCGGCGGTGCTCGCCGAGCGCACCATCGTGCCGCTGAGGGCCATCACGGACGCCGCCCGCCAGATCGAGGAACGCGGGCTCGCGGAACGCGACGGGCTCGCGCTGGTCCTGACCGAGAAGGGCCGCGAGAGCGCCGTGAAGCTCTCCGCCGCCCGGGAGGAGTCCCTGGCCGAGCTGCTCGGCGACTGGTGGGGCCCGGACCGGCCGACCGACCTGACCAAGCTCGTCGCGGAGATCAACCGGGAGCTGTGCGGATCCGACTCCGAGGAGCCCTACGACGCGGCGCCGCGCCGGGACCACTCGGCCGCCTGACCCCGACCCCCGACCCCCGACCGTCAGACCAGCGGCTTCTCGAACCAGTGCTCGGCATAGGGGCCGTGGTTGTAGGCGGGTATCTCGGCATACCCGTGACGCGCGTACAACGCTCGCGCCTCCACCAGGTCCGACCTGGTGTCCAGGCGCACCCGCTCGGCGCCGAGCACGCGACTTGCCTCCTCCAGGGCCGCCAGCAGTGCCGCCCCGCCGCCGGTGCCGCGGGCGCGCGGGTCGACGTACACCTTGGTGAGCTCGGCGGTTACGGGGTCGAGCAGGCGGATCCCGCCGCAGGCCAAGGGCTCGCCGCCCAGGCGGCCGACCACGAACTGACCCGTCGGCGGGAGGAGCCCGTCGTCCGGGAAGTCTTCGAGTCCCTCGTCGATCTCGGCTTCGGTGACGGACCGTTTCCAATACCGGCCGGCGACCTCGGCGTAGTACGCGCGGCGCAGGAGCGTGGCATCCGGGGCCGTGACGAGCTCCGGGGTGATTTCCCAGGCAGGGCCTGTGGCTGTGATCGAGTTCGTGTTCATGGCGTCATTGTGGAGTCCGACCGGGACCCCTTGCGTTGGAATATCCACAGGGGCGGGCCGATGATAGGAAAAAGGACAATCCGCCCACATGGAGGGTGTGAACCGTCATGTCGGAGCATCCCGACTGTGCCCTGATCCGCCGCGGCTACGAGGCCTTCGGCAAGGGCGACATGGAGACGCTGGGCTCGCTGTTCACGGCCGACGTCATCCACCACGTCCCGGGCAGCAACCCGCTCTCCGGGCACCACAAGGGGCGGGAGGCCGTCCTCGACCTCTACCGCCGGCTCGGGGAGGAAACGAAGGGCACCTTCCAGGTGCACCTGGAATCCGTCATGGTCGACGGCCGCGGCCACGCCATGAGCGTCCACACGGCGCGCGGCGACCGGGGCGACCGCGGCATCGAGATCCGCGGGGGCCTCTTCTTCACGATCGTCGGCCACAAGATCACCGACATCGACGAGTGCACCGCCGACATCGACGAGAGCGACGCCTTCTGGAGCTGAGCCGAGCCCGAGCCGAGCTGCGCTGAGCCCACCGCACGAGGACCCGGGACCGGCCACGGCCCCGGGCCCTCCCGCGTCACGCCTGCTTCGGCGCGGCCTGCTGCACGACCTCGAACGACCACACCGAGGACCCCGACGCCGCCGGCTTCGGACGCTCCCCGCCGGCCTCGCCGCCGGCCTGTCCGCCCGCCGCGGGGCCGCCCTGGTGAGCCGCCTTCATCGGGCCCTCCATCCACGCCTGGAAATCCTCCTCGGAACGCCACCGCGTGTACACGAGGTACTGGTCGGTGCCCTCGACCGGGCGCAGCAGCTCGAACCACTCGAACCCGTCGGAGCTCTCCACGGCGCCCGCCCGGGAGGCGAAACGCTGCTCCAGAACCTCCCGCTGCTCGGCCGGGACGGTCAGTGCGTTGATCTTCACGATGCTCATGAGCGCCATCCTAGGGATCCGGCGGAGGATATCGTCGTCCCCAGGTAATGGAGTGGTGCATGAAGCGCGGCAGCCAGGCGAAGTCAGGGTTGCGGTCAACACGGCGGGAGGCCGGCGAGGCGTGGCTAACGCGGCGGAGCACAGTGATGCGAACGGGCATGCCGGGGTCATAGGCGGTACCAGCAGGCTGGGGGCCGTGCGCCTCCTGCTCTGGGCGCTGGCGGGAGTGCTCGCCGTGAGACAGGCGGCCGTCGTGCTGCGCATGCCACCCGGGGAGTGGCTCAGCGACTTCCACCTCCCCGGCGCCCCCGGCGGACTGCCGGGGGCGCTCTACGAAACCGGCCAGTTCAACGGCACCCCCTTCGGGGGGCTGGTCCTGAAGCCGCTCGTCGGCTTCGCGGCGCCCCCGCTGGAGGTGGGCTGGACCTGCGTGACCCTGCTGTTCGTCGCCGCCGTCGGGCTGCTCGCCGCGCGCAGCCTGCCCGACCCCGTCCCGCGGCGCACCGCACTGCTCGCCGCGCCCGTGCTGGTGGCGCTGATGATGGTCTCGCTGCCGGTGCGCGAGGCCTCCTCGCCCGGCCAGACCGCCGTCATGCCGGTGCTGCTGGTGCTGCTGGCGGTGTTCCGGGTGCCCGGCGAGCGGCCCTCGGGCTTCCTGATCGGCCTCGCCGCCGCCCTCCAGCCCGCCCTGCTGCTCTTCGCCCCGCTGATGTGGCTGACCGGGCGCCGACCCGCCGCGCGCACCGCCGGGCTCACCTTCGCCGGGGCCACCGCGCTGTCCTTCGCGGCGCTGCCGCGCGACTCGTGGACGTACTGGGTGGAGCACCTGGCCGGCACCGGCCTCGGCGGCGCCCCCGACAGCCTCTCCAACCAGTCCGTGCACGGCGCCCTGCTGCGCCTCGGCCTCACCGGTCCCGGCGAGATCCTGCTCTACGTCGCCCTCGCCGGCGCGGTCGCCTGGTTCGCCCTGAGCCGGGCCGCCCGCTACGCCCGTGACGGCCAGCTGCTGCTCGCCGTCGCGATCACCGGCTGCGCCGCCGTCGCGGTGTCCCCGACCGGGTGGCGCCACCAGCTGCTGTGGGTGCTGCTCGCCGTCGCGGGCAAGGTCGGCAAGCGCGCCGCGGACCGGCCCGTGTGGCCCGTGGCCGTGGTGCTCGCCATGACCCTGCCCAGCGCGGTGCTGCTGCCCAACCTGGACGCGCTGGCCCCCGTACGGGACAACGTGCCGCTGCTCGCCGCGCTGGCAGCGGCCTGCGTGGTGCCGTTCCTGCCGCGCTCCTCGCCGTACTGGCGCGAGCCGGTCCCCACGGCCTACGGGCGGCCCGCGCCCGCGCGGTGGGCGCGGGTGCCGCTGCTGCCGTTGTGGCGGCGCGTGCTCTCGCGCCCCAACCTGCTGCTGGAACTGCTGCTGATACGGGTCGGCTACTCGCTCTACTCCCACATCCGGGCAGCCGCGCCCACCAGCCGCAGCCTCGCCGAGGCCAACGGCAGCCAGATCCACGGCATCGAGAAGGTGCTCGGCATCGACATCGAGCGCGCCGTGAACCACGCCGTGGTGAGAACACCCTGGCTGGAAGGGTTCTTCAACTTCTACTACACCTCCTTCCACTTCGTGGTCCCGCTGACGATCCTCGCGGTGCTGTACTGGCGCCGCCCGGGCGACTACCGCTGGGCGCGCGCCTCGCTGGGCCTGGCCACCGTCCTCGCGCTCATCGGCTTCTGGCTCTACCCGCTCGCGCCGCCGCGCCTGATGCCCGATCTCGGGTTCGTCGACACCGTGCACGGGGTGCAGGACCTCGCGAACCCCCAGTACGGGGCCATGACCGCGATCTCGAACCAGTACGCGGCGATGCCCTCGCTGCACTTCGGCTGGTCGCTGTGGTGCGGGATCGTGATCGTGACGCTCGCGCCGAAGGGGTGGCAGAAGCTCCTCGGGGCGCTGCACCCGCTGATCACGGTGTGCGCGATCGTGGCCACCGCCAACCACTGGGTCCTCGACGCGGTCGGCGGCGCGGTCGTCATCGGCGCCGGTTTCGGGCTCGTCCACGTGCTCTCCGGGCCGCGCCGCCTGAGCGTGAGCCTGCCCGCGCAGCGCAGGGCCGGCCGCGACGGGGAGCAGGAGCTCGTCGGGGCCCCGGCCCGGACGTCGTAGCGCGCCCCCGCCCGGATCCCGCCGGGTCCCGGCGGAGGCGCGCTACGCCGCCGGCGGGATGTTCTGGTTGAGGCGGAAGAGGTTGCCGGGGTCGTAGCGCCGTTTCAGCTCCCGCAGACGCCGGTACTTCTCCGCCCCGTACGCCTGCTCGACGCGCTCCTCGCCCTCCTCCATCAGGAAGTTCGTGTAGACCCCCGTCTGATGGGGCGCGAGCGCCGACCACAGGCCCCGCGCCCAGGTGCGCTCCTGCTCGAAGCCCTCGGCACCCTCGGTCGTGCCGTTGATGTTGAAGGTGTGCCCGGCGCCGCGTCCGCCGAAGGCCGTCTCGTCCTCCCCGACACGGGCGATGGCCCCGCCGAGCTGGAAGATCGGGAAGGCGGTGAGGGGCGAGACGATCCGCGACGCGTGCTCGGCCGTACGGTCGATGATCTCGTCGCTGAGCCGGGCGACGTCGCAGGACTTGAAGTAGTACCAGCGGCCGTGCGGGAAGGACGGGTCGAACATCGCCTGGTGCTCGGTGAACGGCTTGGGCGCGCACAGGTCCAGCACGGGCGCCGGCCCGCCCTCGCGCAGCGGCCGGAGCACCTGCGTGCCTCCCTCGACCGATCCCGCGTAGCAGCAGACCACCATCACGACCGGCTGGCCGTGCAGTTCGGGCGGTATGTACGCCACCGCCGGCGCCTTGCGGTGGACGACCGCCGTCGTCAGCTCGTCCGGGACGTCGGTGATCCACTCGCGGTAGAAGCGCAGCAGCCGCGCCGATTCGGCCATCGGCCACACGATCGGCCCGGCCAGCACCACCGGGCCGAGCGGGTTGAGCCGGAACTCGAACTCGGTGACGATGCCGAAGTTCCCGCCTCCGCCGCGCACGCCCCAGAAGAGGTCCGGGTTCTCGTCCGCGCTCGCCTTCACGAAGGTCCCGTCGGCGGTGACCAGGTCCACGGAGGCGAGCTGGTCGATGGTGAGCCCGTACTTGCGCATCAGCCAGCCGATCCCGCCGCCGAGCGTGAGCCCCGCCAGCCCGGTGTGCGTGACGATCCCGGCCGGTACGGCCAGCCCGAACGCCTGCGTCTCGCGGTCCAGCTCGCCGAGGAGCACGCCCGCCTGGGCCCTGACCGTACGGGCGCCGGGGTCCACCCGGATGCCGCGCATGGGCGAGAGGTCGATGACGATGCCGCCGTCGCACACGGACTGCCCGGGGAAGCTGTGCCCGCCGCTGCGGACGGCGAGGGGGAGGCCGGAGGTCGCGGCGAAGCGCACGGCGTCGATGACGTCCGCGACGCCTGTGCAGTAGGCGATGAGGGCGGGGGACCGGTCCACGGAGCCGTTCCACACCCGCCGGTCCTCGTCGTACGTGGCGTCCTCGGGCCGCACCAGCCGCCCCCGGAAGGCCTGGCTGAGCGTAGCCATGCCTCCAGTCTGGCACCGGGCGGTGACGGGCGCACTCGAAGCCCGCGCGCACCCGGGTGGCGGCCGCCCCCGAACAGGGTGATCCTTGACGGACGCGGCGATCCAACCGAAGGGGCGCCCGGGGCAGCGCTGCCCCGGGCGCCCCTTCGGGCGTCCCAGCACGGACCAGGAACCAGCGGGCGGGGAACCAGCGGACGGCAGGGGCCGGGCGTGGGTGGAACGGCCCCTGCCGCCCTGGAACCGGTACGGCCGCGGTTGCTCAACCGTGGCTGACCCGGAGCTCCTTGATGCCGTTGAGCCAGGCCGCGCGCAGTCGCCGCGGGGCCTCGCCGGCCAGGCGCAGGTCGGGCAGCGCGTCGGCCAGCGCGTTGAAGATCAGGTCGATCTCCATGATGGCCAGGGACTTGCCGAGGCAGAAGTGCGGGCCTCCGCCGCCGAAGCCGAGGTGCGGGTTGGGGTCGCGGGTGATGTCGAAGACGTCCGGGTTCTCGAAGACCTCGGGGTCGTGGTTGGCGGAGGAGTAGAACATCCCCACCCGGTCGCCCGCCTTGATCTTCTGGCCGCCCAGTTCGGTGTCCTGGGTGGCCGTGCGCTGGAAGGACACCACGGGGGTGGCCCAGCGCACGATCTCCTCGGCGGCCGTGGCCGGCCGGGTCGCCTTGTAGAGCTCCCACTGGTCGGGGTGGGTCAGGAAGGCGTGCATGCCGTGGCTGATGGCATTGCGCGTGGTCTCGTTGCCCGCGACCGCCAGCAGCAGCACGAAGAAGCCGAACTCGTCGGAGCCGAGGTTGCCCTGGCCCTCCGCCGCCACCAGCTGCGTGACGATGTCCTTGGCCGGGCACTCCTTGCGCTCGGCGGACAGGTTCATCGCGTAGCCGATGAGCTCCATCGCCGCCTCGGAGCCGACCTCCTCGGTGATGGCGTACTCCGGGTCGTCGTACGCGATCATCTTGTTCGACCAGTCGAAGATCTTGGCGCGGTCCTTCTGCGGTACGCCGATCAGCTCGGCGATGGCTTGCAGCGGGAGCTCGCAGGCCACCTGCGTGACGAAGTCGAAGCTGCCGTCGCCCGAGGCGGCCAGCGCCTCCGCGACGATCTTCCGCGCCCGGTCGCGCAGGGCGTCCTCCAGGCCGCGGATGGCCCGCGGGGTGAAGCCCCGCTGCACGATCTGGCGTACGCGGGTGTGTTCCGGCGGATCCATGTTCAGCATGATCAGGCGCTGGGCATCTATCTGCTCACGCTGGATGTGCTCGTTGAAGCGGATGATCGCCGTGTTGGTCGTGGAGGAGAACAGCTCCGGGTGCGTGGAGACGTACTTGACGTCCGCGTGCCGGGTGACGACCCAGTAGCCCTCGTCGTCGAAACCGGTGACGCCCCGCCGCTGCGGGCACCACCACACGGGCGACGTCTGTCGAAGCTGCGCGAACTCCGGGAAGGGGACCCGGTCTTGGAGCAGGTCGGGGTCGGTGGCGTCGAAGCCTTCGGGCAGCACGGGACAGGGCATCGGGCGACTCCAAAGTCTGACGGCCCATCAGATGGTGGCTTGAAGGTAGTAACGAGTTCTAGAAGTGACAAGGGTCCTCGCGCCAACTGTTGCGTGTGGAATCCGTGTAAGCCGCGTGCAAGACCCTTGCGTGCCGGGGCTTCTGGTCATAAGACTGCGGGGAGAACTAGAACGCGTACTAGTTCGGGCGGGGCGCCGGGACGGCCCGCCAGCCGAGGCGCGCTGTGCGCTACGCGCTACGCAGGAGAGGACGAGCTCATGGCCGCGGAACCCGTCATCGTCGAAGCCGTACGCACCCCCATCGGCAAGCGCGGGGGCGCACTCGCCAACCTTCACCCCGCCTACCTGCTCGGCGAGACCTACCGCGAGCTCCTCGCCCGTACGGGGATCCAGCCCGACTGCGTCGAGCAGATCGTCGGCGGCACCGTCACCCATGCCGGCGAGCAGTCGATGAACCCCGCCCGCAACGCCTGGCTCGCCATGGGACTCCCGTACGAGACCGCGGCGACGACCGTGGACTGCCAGTGCGGCAGCTCCCAGCAGGCCAACCACATGATCGCCAACATGATCTCCGGCGGCGTCATGGACATCGGCATCGCCTGCGGCGTCGAGGCCATGAGCCGGGTACCGCTGGGATCCGGCTCCAAGCACGGCCCCGGGAAGCCCTTCCCGGACGAGTGGAACGTCGACCTCCCCAACCAGTTCGAAGCCGCCGAGCGGATCGCCCGCCACCGGGGCCTGACCCGCGAGGACGTCGACAGGCTCGGCGTGCTGTCGCAGCAGCGGGCCGCCACCGCGTGGGCCGAGGAGCGGTTCAAGCGCGAGACCTTCGCCGTCCAGGTCCCGACGACGGAGGAGGAGCAGGCCGCCGGGCAGGGCATGTGGCGGCTCGTCGACCGGGACGAGGGCCTGCGCGACACCAGCATGGAGGCGCTGGCCCGCCTCAAGCCGGTCATGCCGACCGCCGTGCACACTGCCGGGAACTCCTCGCAGATATCCGACGGGGCCGCCGCCGTGATGTGGGCCTCGCGCAAGATGGCCCGGGCGCTGAAGCTGAAGCCGCGCGCCCGGATCGTCGCCCAGACGCTGGTCGGCTCCGACCCGCACTTCCACCTGGACGGCCCGATCGACGCGACGCGGGCGGTGCTCGGCAAGGCCGGGATGTCCCTCAAGGACATCGACCTCGTCGAGATCAACGAGGCCTTCGCCTCCGTCGTCCTCAGCTGGGCCCAGGTCTTCGACCAGGACCTGGAGAAGGTCAACGTCAACGGCGGCGGCATCGCACTGGGGCACCCCGTCGGCGCCACCGGCGCCCGGCTGATCACCACCGCGCTGCACGAGCTGGAGCGGCGCGACAAGGAATTCGCGCTGATCACCATGTGCGCGGGAGGCGCGCTGGCGACCGGCACGATCATCCAGCGCCTGTAGCGGTAGCGGCACTCGGGCGCTGCTCTCGGACCCAGTGGGATGGGAAGCAGAAGGCCCCGGTGGCCGACCTGGGGAGGTCGGCCACCGGGGCCTTCGCATGCCTGCATGCATGCCTGCTCTTCTACCGCTGGTCGGCTCAGTACCAGTGGTGGGACTGCCAGAAGTTCCAGGCGCCGACGGGGCTGCCGTAGCGGGAGTTCATGTAGTCCAG
>NZ_JBVJUY010000043.1:0-67826 GCF_055604165.1 Streptomyces sp. NPDC037242 | reverse complement strand
CCCCCCCCCCCCCCCCCCCCCCCCCCCCCCCCCCCCCCCACCCCCCCCCCCCCCCCCCCCCCCCCCCCCCCCCCCCCCCCCCCCCCCCCCCCCCCGCTGGCGGCTCCGGAACCGGGCCTTGGGGGACCCCGGTTGCGGTGGTGGCCTTGCTGTGGATCTGCGGTGCTTTGTGTGCGTGTGCGCGTGCTGCCTTTGCGCGTGCTGCCGGTCTTCTTGTTCTACGGGTAGGGGTAACCCGTAGGTCAGTGCGCGGCCACGCGGGCCATCGCACCCGTCCGGCGCGGCTGCATCGGAACTCCGCCCGCCGTGGCCCGGGCAGCGGGCTGGGCCGGTGCGCGGTCACGGCGCGGCTGTGCGGCCACACCGTTCTGGACGTCCATGACGGCGTGCGCCACGAGACCGCCCATGGGGTCGTGCCGAATCAGGTCCCGCAGCCGGGATCTGGACGACCGCCCCTCATTGCCGGGGTACAGGTGCTTGCCGAGTCCGACCGCGTGGGCCAGTGCGGCGAGCGCCGCGGTCCGCGGGTCCGGCGGTACGCCGGTGCGGATCGCACTGTCCAGCCGGGCACGGATCTCCCGGCTGATCGCCGTGTCGGTCGCCTGGTAGCGAGTCGTCGGCAGCACCCCGCACATCTGTCCCGCAACGGCATGGACCATGCCGCAGCGCTCCAGGTGAGCGAGGTAAATCTGGCGGAGCCCCAGCCGGGGTCCGCCGATCCAGTGGACGGCCCGAACCGGGCTGCCGCGCCTGCGCAGCAGTTCCAGTGCGGAGTCCAGAGTCGGATCTCCTGTCGGCCGTGGCATCACCACGGCGATACGATCCCCGTCAGGGGCTATCCGTCCTGCCAGAGCCAGCTCCACTAGCTGTGCCCCGGCCAGGCCGAGGTCGAGCGACTGCGGCTGCGCCGTGGTACCCGTGGCCGGGTCCAAGGCGAGCAGCAGAAGCTCCTCCGGAATTGTTCTGCGGCTCCTGCCCATCCATGCCTCCCCGCGTGGATGAGTGACAGGGTGACGCCTCTCACATTCATCTGTCGAGAGCGCGTGCCCGCTTTGCGGGGGAACCTTAAGTTATGTCGTTCTCGTCTGTCACGGGGGCGATGCCCCCTAGACGGGACACTGTTAGACATTCGGACAGCCGGACGTGGTGGCGATCGAGGAGGAACTGGTGGCGGGCGAGTCCCCCGACAAGTCGGTTGATGAAGGAGCGTCGGGGGCGGCGGAGTCCTCCGAGGAGCGTGACCCGAGGCTGTCGGTCCTCCGCCCGAGGGAACCGGAGTCGCCCGTCGGCGACCGGGACCCCCTCCGGGACGCGGTGGCGGCGTGGGTGGCCACGGCCGAGGCGCCGTCCCCCTCCGGGGAGGAGCCGGAGCCGGACTCCGCCGAGCCGTCCCCCTCCGGGGATGACCCGGACTCCGCCGAGCCCGAGGCGCCGGCGGCCGAGCCCGCGGCTGTCGAGGAGTCGGCCCCGGCTGCCGACAAGCCTGCGGCGGCCCCGGCCGCCGAAAAGCCCGTCGCGGTCCCGGCTGCCGACAAGCCCGCGGCTGCTCCGGCCGCCACGAAGCCCGCGGTCGCTGCGAAGCCTGCGGAGCCCCGGGCTGCCGAGGTGTCGGCGGCGGCCCCGGCTGCCGAGAAGCCCGCGGCGGCTCCGGCCGCCGAGAAGCCCGCGGCGGCTCCGGCTGCCGATGAGCCCGCGGACAGTGAGCGCACCGCCGTGTTCCGGGCGATCAAGCCCGGTTCCGCTTCGGCGCCCTCCGAGGGCAAGGCCGACACCTCCGGCGAGCCCGCAGACAGCGAGCGCACCGCCGTGTTCCGGGCCGTCAAGCCGGGTTCCGGTTCGACGCCCGCCGCGGACAGCGAGCGTACGGCCGCGTTCCGGGTCACGGCCCCTGCCGCGGACAAGCCGAAGGCCCCGGCCTCCGATGAGCCCGCGGACAGTGAGCGCACCGCCGTGTTCCGGGCGATCAAGCCCGGTTCCGCTTCGGCGCCCTCCGAGGGCAAGCCCGACACCTCCGGCGAGCCCGCAGACAGCGAGCGCACCGCCGTGTTCCGCGCGGTCAAGCCCGGTTCCGCTTCGGCGCCCGCCGAAGGTCCCGCGGACAGCGAGCGCACCGCCGTGTTCCGCGCGGTCAAGCCGCCGAAGGCCAGTACCTTCGTACCGCTGCGGACCGACGACGCCGAAGCCGCGGCGCCGAAGCCGGCCCCGGAGCCCGTACCGGCATCGGCCCCCGCACCCGCGCCGGCCCCCAAGCCGGCCCCGGCCGAGAACCCCGAGCGGACCACCCAGCAGCCGCTGCCGCCCAAGCCGCCGCTCGACATGCTGGCGGACCTCACCAACAACCCGCCCCCGCCGCCGAGCGCACTGCGCACCACCGTGCGGCGGTTCAAGATCTACGCCCCGATCGTCGCGCTGCTCGCGATCGTCCTGGCCGTCGTACAGCTCGTGCGCCCCATGCCCGAGCCGAAGCTCAAGATGACCGCGAACACCTCGTACGCCTTCCAGGGCAGCGCCCCCGTACTGCCCTGGCCCAAGGAGGGCCAGGCCTTCATGGCGGCGTCCGGCCTCGGCACCGTCGGCACCTTCGGCGAGCAGAAGCCCATCGCGATCGGCAGTGTCGCGAAGGTCATGACGGCCTACGTCATCCTCAAGGACTTCCCCCTCAAGAAGGGGGAAAAGGGCCAGCTCATCGACGTGGACAAGACCGCGGTCGACGACGGCAAGAAGAACACCGAGGGCGAGTCGACGGTCGACACGCTGAAGGAGGGCGACAAGCTCTCCCAGTACGACGCCCTCGCCGCGATCATGATCCCGTCCGCCAACAACGTCGCGCGGCTGCTCGCGCGCTGGGACGGCGGCCAGGAGGCGTTCGTCAAGAAGATGAACGACACCGCCAAGAGCCTCGGCATGGCCAACACCACGTACACGGACCCCTCGGGCCTGGACGCGACCACGGTCAGCACCGCGGAGGACCAGGTCAAGCTCGGCCTCAAGGTCGTCGAGATGCCCGAGCTGGTCGCGATCACCAAGCTGCCGAACTGGACCGACCCGTCCGGCAAGGTGCACCGCAACTACAACGACCTCGTCCCCTTCAACGGCGCGGTCGGCATCAAGACCGGCTCCACCACCAAGGCCGGCGGCAACCTGCTCTTCGCCGCCGAGAAGAAGGTCGGCAAGACCAACCAGCTGATCGTCGGCGCCGTCCTCGGCCAGCACGGCGTGCCCATCCTCGGCACCGCCATCGCCGCCAGCAAGCAGGTCATGCTCGCCACGCAGCAGGCGCTGACGAACGCGGTCGTCGTCAAGAAGGGCGAGGCCGTCGGCTACGTGGACGACGGCCTCGGCGGCCGCACCCCGGTCGTGGCCACCGCCGACGTCGAGGCCGTCGGCTGGCCCTCGCTCACCGCCGCGGTCAAGCTGAGTGACGGCGGCGGCAAGCTGCCGCAGACCGCCAAGGCCGGTACCGAGGTCGGCGTGCTGACCGTCGGAGAGGGCGCCAGTCAGGTGAAGGTTCCGGTGGCGCTGCAGAACGACCTCACCGCGCCCACCCTGGGCAGCAAGCTGACCCGGATCGGCTGACCACAGGTGCGAGCGCGGCCGGCGCCCCGGGGCAACCCCGGGGCGCCGGAGCGCGTCTTGGCATCGGGGACTCATCGTGTTGGGAAGTGCGTCGGTTGTGACCACCGCTGGGCAACAGCAGGAGCGTGAGCTGAGCTCGCCGGCCGTCGCCGGCGGGCCGTCCGGCGACGGCGACGAGCCCGGCGGCATACGGCGCGGACCGGCGCGGCGGGTGCTCGACCCGGCCCGTCGGCACCCGGTGGCGGTGGCGACCGGCCTGGCGGCCGTGCTGCACGTCGTCTGGTTCTTCACCTTCGCCAACAGCGGCGGCGACCTCGCCGCGCAGGACGCCTGGGCCGAGTTCGTGGGCCGGCACCCCGACTCGGCGTACAACCTGGCCTGGTACGGGGGCATGCACCCGGTCTCGTACAGCGTGGTCTCGCCGTACCTGATGCACATCCTCGGCGTCCGGACCACGATGATGATCGCCGGCACGGTCTCTGCCGGGCTGCTCGCGCTGATCCTGACCCGCTGCCGCGGCGCCGTGCGTGAGCCGCTGTGGCCCGCGCTGGCCGGGGTGTACGGGCTGCTGTGCAACGCGCTGTCGGGCCGGGTCACCTTCGGGCTGGGCGTGATGTTCGCGCTCGCGGCCGTCGCGGCCGTGTTCTGCTGGCCCCGCAAATGGGCCGAGCGGCGGTGGGCCAAAGCCGCCGTGGCGGCTCCGCTCGCGGGGCTGGCGACCGCTTCCAGCCCGGTCGCCGGGCTCTTCCTCGGGGTGGTCGCGGCCGCGCTGTTCCTGAGCCGGCGGCGCCCGGGGGCGTACGCGCTGGGGCTGGCCCCGGTGGCGGTGGTCGGGCTCTCCGCCTGGCTGTTCCCGTTCTCCGGTACGCAGCCGTTGAAGCTGGGCTCGGCGTGTCTGCCGTTCGTCTTCGCGCTGGCCGTGCTGTTCCTCGTACCGAAGGGCTGGCAGACGGTCCGGATCGCGTCCGGTGTCTATGCCCTGGGCGTGGCCCTGACCTGGGCGGTCGACTCCCAGGTCGGCTCGAACGTCACCCGGCTGGCCATGCTGTTCGGCGGGGCGGTGCTGCTCGCGGCGCTCCCGTACGCGCGGCGGCGCTCGCGGCACTGGTACGCGGTGCTGCTCGCCTTCGCCGGGCTGACGACGTGGATCACCGTCAACAGCGTCACCGACATCGTCCGCACCACCCCGATGGCCGCCTGGAGCCGCGAGCTGGCCCCGCTCGTCGACCGGCTGCAGAAGGCGGGCGCCGACCGCGGCCGCGTCGAGGTGGTGCCGGCCAGCAGCCACCGCGAGTCCTCGGCCTTCCCGGCGTACGTGAACCTCGCGCGCGGCTGGAACCGGCAGGCCGACCTGGAGCGCAACCCGCTCTTCTACGACGACACCCTCACCGCGGACAGCTACCGGGCGTGGCTGGAGCGCTGGGCCGTGCACTATGTGGTGCTGCCCGCCGACAAACCCGACTCGGGCGGCGAGGACGAGGCGAAGCTGGTGCGCGGGGGGCTCCCGTACCTCCAGCAGGTGTGGGGCGACTCGAACTGGCAGCTCTTCAAGGTGCTGGACCCGACGGATCTGGTGGCCGGGCCGGCGAGCGTGGTGCGGGCGAGCGCCGACCAGCTCGTCATCCAGGTGCGGGAGCCCGGGCGGGTGCTGGTGAGGGTCCCGCACTCGCCGTGGCTGGGGCTGGTGGACCCCGCGGGCAAGGCGGTGGAGCCGCCGCAGGAGACGCCTGCTTCGAAGGTGCGGGGCAGCCGTCCGGCCGGGGCGGCGAAGGAGTACGAGAACACGGCCGGGTGCCTGTTCAAGGCGCCGCTGGACGAGACCGGGGACGCGTGGACGGAGCTGCTGGCTCCGGCGGCGGGGGAGTACCGGGTCGCGGCGAAGTACCAGCTTCCGCGGGGGACGCCGTGTCCGGCGGAGCTGGTGTACGAGGTGCTGGAGTCGCCTCGACGCCCGCAATAATTATTTACGCGCCGGTCCGGGTGCGTTGGTCCGTATATCTGCATACGATCCCAGTAGTCCGATTGGGTGCTTCCCGAGGGAGTTGACGACGGGATGAGCAAAGAGCAGAAGCAGCAGGACCTCCGGACCGCCTACCAGGGCATGGAGCCGGACCGGCCGCCGCGTCCCCCCGGCCACGGCTTCGACGGCCTGGTGCGGAGCAAGATCAAGGGTGGAGCGCACACCAAGGCGGCCCTCAAGCGGGCCGGCACTCCGCAGGGTGACCGCATCGGCGAGCGCAGCAGAGGCCTGAGCTGACCGAATCGACTCCGTGACGCGGCCCTTCCGGCTCAGGCCGGGAGGGCTTTCGCGCGTCCGGGGGCGGGGCTTCGGTCCCTTGATGACTTCGTGGTGGAGCATCCGGACAACCGTTACATTGCCGACGGATTACCAACACATGACCCTCGTAACGTCGTCGTTGTCGCCAGGGCAAACCACCCGAAAAGGGTAGCGAGCCCGGACCGAGACCACAGGCGACGCCGACCCGAGGGGAACCATCCATGCGCGCCACCTTCCGTACCGTCGCAGTCGCCGCCGGTGCCGCCACCGCACTGGCACTCCCGGCCGCCCACGCCTTCGCGGCGGACGCCCCGACCGCCTCCGCCTCTCCGTCGGAGACCAAGCGGGAGGACGCGGGCACGCAGCAGCTGGGCGACGGCTGGTACGCCAAGGTCTTCAAGCAGGGCAAGGGCTACGAGGCCGAGATCCACCAGGGCAAGGGCGGCGGCGTCAAGGCCACCCTGAAGGCGTTCGGCGGCAAGCCGGACTCCAGGAAGGTCGGCGAGCGCACCTTCACCCTGTCCGCGGACGGCAAGGTCACTGCCACGAAGGACACGGCGCAGGGGGTCAAGGTCTCGGGCGTCCAGGTCGGCGGCGGCACGATGGCCGACCTGACCAACACGGCCGCCGAGGGCCCCAAGGCCGTACTGAAGGTCGGGCCCAAGGACGCCGCGGACGACACGAAGGCCGGCACCGTCCAGGCCACCCTGACCAAGAAGAACCCGCGCGCCCAGAACAACGGCCAGAAGTTCGAGATCGTGAAGGCCGACAGCGCCAAGCCGCAGCTCAAGGTGACGCTCGAAGGCGAGGGCACCAAGTACTACGCCTTCCCGGCCGTGGACAAGGCCACCACCAAGCCCGTGACTCCGAAGCCGAAGGGCGGCGTGAAGGCCGGTGCCGAGGGCGTCAGCACCTCCGGTTCCGCCGACGGCACCCTGCTGGTGGCGGGCGGCGCCGGCCTGGCCGCCACCGGCGCCGCAGCCCTCGGCTTCGCCCTACTCCGCCGCCCCCGCACCGAGAGCTGACCCCCGCCGCCCCCTATCCCCGGAACGACCGTCCCCGGTCCCCGCCCGGGGACGGTCCTCCGGGCACGTCCGGGGACGGTCGTCCGGGCACGCCCGGGGACGGCCCTCCCGGTCCACGTCCGGGGACGGTCGTCCGGGCACGCCCGGGGACGGCCCTCCCGGTCCACGTCCGGGGACGGTCGTCCGGGCACGTCCGGGGACGGCCGTCCGGGGGCCCGCCCGGAGACGGCCCTCCCGGTCCACGTCCGGGGACCACCTCCTGGGCCGGCGTCCCGGGGCCACCTCCTGGGTCCAGGTCCCGGGGCCACCCTCTGGGTCCAGGTCCCGAGGCCATGCCCCGGGTCCCCCCGGTCTACGTCCCGGGACCACGTTCCGGGACCACGTTCCGGGCCGCCTCCCGGGCCACGTCCTGGGGGCACCCCCGGGTTCCCCCGGGTTCCCCCGGGTTCCCGCGGGTTCCCCCCGGGTCCCGGTCCTGTTCCCGGTCCGGACCGCGTCCCGCCGCTGGTCCGGATCCCGTCCCGCCCCCGGATCTCGTCCTGCCCGCCCCTGGAGCGGGCCCCGCACCCCCGGTCCCGTCCCGGAGGGGACCCCGTCCCGCCCCGGACCCCCGCCCAGCCGCCGGAGCCGGCCCCGTCCCGTCCCCGACCCCCGTCGGCCACCGCCCCGGGGCGGACCCCGTCCCGATCCTCCGTCCTGCCCCAGGGCGGGCTCCGTCCTGCCCCAGGCCCCGTCCCACCGCCGGACCCCGTCCGCCCCGCCGCCCGGAGTACGCCATGACCCGCACCTCGCTCGCGCCCCGCCCCGCCCCCTCCCGTACGCGCCGCACCCGTCGGGCCGTGGCGGCGACCGCCCTCGCGGTCGCCGTCTCCGGCGGCCTCGCCGCGTGCAACGGCAGCGGCGGCGGCGGTACGAAGCTGCCCCCGGACCCCAAGGTCGGCAGTACGGCCTCCGCACCCGCCCCGGACAGCGGAGCGGCGGCCCTGCCGAAGTCGAAGCCGACCGGCATGAAGATCGACGCGGCGGGCGTGGACGCGAAGAAGATGGTCGACCTCAAGGTGGACCCCGGCTCCGGCGAGCTGGGCGTGCCGGACGCCGACACCGACGCGAACAACCCCGGCTGGTGGACCGAGGGCGTCACCCCGGGCGAGAAGGGCGTCGCCGTACTCGTCGCCCACTTCGACACCAAGTACGGCCCGGCGCTGATGAAGGACGTCAAGAAGATCAAGCTCGGCGACCTCATCGAGGTGCCGCGCGAGGACGGAAAGACGGCGAAGTTCAAGATCCGCGAGATCGAGGACGTCAACAAGAAGGAATTCCCGACCGACAAGGTCTACGGCGACACCGCCCGCCCCGAGCTGCGCCTGCTGACGTGCGGCGGTGAGCTGAAGGACGGCCACCGCACGAACAACGTCATCTTCTACGCCGACCTGGTGGCATGAGCGGCGTGACCCGCAAGCCCGCCGCCCGCAAGCCCTCCGCCCGCCGGCGCGCCGCCCTGGCCGCGCTGCCCGTGGCGGCGGCCCTGCCGCTCGCCGGCTGCGCCGCGGACGCCGGCGCGGACGGCGGGGTCCAGGTCGCCGACCACGGCAAGCCGGCCCCGCGCGCCCAGGGCCCCGACCGGCTGTGGCCCGAGCGCCCGCCAGCCCCGCCCCCGCCGGCCCGGGGGCCGGACCGGGCGGCCCCGCACATCGTGCCGGGGATCCGCGTACCGGCGCCGGGCGGGCTGCGCGACGTACCGCCCCGCGAGGTGCTGGCCGCGGACCTGGCGGGGGAGGCGGTCCCGGGCCTCGCGCCGGACCCGTGCGCGGCCGATGCGGAGCCCGGCGGCTGCTCCGTGAGGGAGGCCCACTACCGTGACCTGACCGGGGACGGTCACCAGGAGCTGATCCTCGGCATGGAGCGGGCCGACCATCACCTCAACATCCGCGTGTACACGTACCTGGACGGTCACGTCCGGCAGATCATGAACGACACGCAGCGCGTCATCGGCGTCGAGCTGGCCGCACACGACCTCATCGTGCGGTCCTTGAGCGGCACGTCCGGCACGGAGTGCCGTGACGTGTGGTCGTGGCGCCCGGACGAGGGGTACATGTCGAAGCGGCTGATGGAGATCATCCGCAACCCGGAGGAGTCCCGCTGATACGTCTCCCGCGTCCTCCGAAGCCCGCGCGTCCCCCGAAGCCGCCGCGCCTGCCCGCCTGGACCGCGACCCTGACCTGGAAGGCCGCGGTCTTCATCACCCTCATGTGCTGCGGGCTCGCGGCGCTGCTCGGTGGCCTCGTGCACAGCGCCATGACGCACCAGACCGTCGGCACGGCGCGCGAGAAGGCGCTCGGCAAACTCGACCGCAACATCACCCTGTACGAGAGCGGCGCGCGTATGCCGCGCGGCGAGGGGATCGACCCCGACGGCCTCCCCGGGGAGCTGCGCCGGCTGGCGGCGACCGGCAAGCGCGGAACGGCCGTCGGGGAACGCCACGGCCGCTCCGTGATGTGGGCGGCCGCGCCGGCCGACCACGACGGGGTGATCGCCGCGGCGGTGGACTTCACCGGCAGCGAGCGGACCATCGCCGACCTGGACCGGGCCATCCTCGGCTCCTCGGTGCTGGCCATCGGCGGGACGCTCCTGATCGGCGCGTTCGGCGTCACCCGCATCACCCGGCGCCTCCACCAGACGGCGCAGGTGGCCCGCCGGATCACCGCGGGCGACCTGGACGCCCGGGTGAACGACCCGGTACGGGCCAAGGACGAGGTCGCGGCGGTCTCCCGGGCGCTGGACACGATGGCCGTCTCCCTCCAGCGCAAGCTCGAAGCGGAGCAGCGCTTCACGGCGGACGTGGCGCACGAGCTGCGCACCCCCCTGACCGGCCTGAACGCGGCGGCCGAACTCCTCCCGCCGGGCCGCCCGGCCGAACTCGTCCGGGACCGGGTCAGGGCGATGCGCTCGCTGACGGAGGACCTGCTGGAGATCTCCCGGCTGGACACGCGCAGCGAGCGCGTGGACCTGGACGCCTGCGACCTGGCGGACCTCGCGGCCCGTACGATCCGGGCCTCGGGCACCGCGACGGAGCTCGTCGTGATCTCCTCGCACTGGGTGGAGACGGACCGGCGCCGCCTGGAGCGGATCCTCGGCAACCTCATAGCCAACGCCCACAAGCACGGCGAGGCCCCGGTCACGGTGACGGTCGAGGGCCGGTCGGTGACGGTGACCGACGCGGGCCCCGGCTACCCGGAATACCTGCGCACGGCCGGCCCCCAGCGCTTCCGTACGGAGGGCATGAACAAGGGCCACGGCCTCGGCCTGACCATCGCCTCGGGCCAGGCGGAAGCCCTGGGGGCGACCCTGACCTTCACCAACCCGCCCACGGGCGGCGCGCAGGCCCGCGTCACGCTCCCCTGACGCCGTAAACGCCAACGGGCCGCAGCCCTCCGACCGTTCCCGATCCGGAGGCCCACGGCCCGCGACGCACTGTGCCCTCGGCAGGATTCGAACCTGCGACACCGGCTTTAGGAGAGCCGTGCTCTATCCCCTGAGCTACGAAGGCGGGGGTAGTCGGCTTGGGCGCGCGCCTCGTAGCCGTCTGACCGCTGACAGCCTAGCGGATCAGGCTCCGCCCGGTCGCCCCGATTCCCGCGCGCTCCGGCTGCGCCCGCCCGGAGGCGCTGAGCTGCGGGTTTCGGGGCGTTGGCGGGCGGGGAGTGCCGGAGGCACGGCGCCGGTCAAAGAGGGGTGGGTATCGGCCATGATCGGGCGGGAGGGTGACGTTCGGGTCGGGGGGCTGGGAAACTGCGCCGCGTGGAATCGGTGAGCAGCAACATCTCCGGGGGGACCTTCAACGGCCCGGTCTTCCTGGGGCGTGATCCCAAGATGTTCCAGCATGGCCCCATGGACCGGCCCGCGCCCGAACCCGTGCCCCGCATGCTGCCCTTCGGCCCCGACGGGTTCGTCGACCGCGAGGCGCCCCGCGCCCGGCTCGACGAGCTGCTCGCCGGCCGCGAGGCCCGGCGGGCGCCCCTGCTGGTGCTGCTGCACGGGACGCTCGGCGTCGGCAAGACCGGGCTCGTGCTGCACTGGGCGCAGCAGCGCAAGGACGAGTTCCCCGGCGGGGTGTTCTACGCCGACATGAGCCCCCAGGGCCTCGGGGGCGCGGCCGAGGCCGCCGCCGTGCTGGAGTCGTTCATCGGCGTGCTCGGCACCCCGCGCGCCGAACTGCCCGGCACCGTCGACGGGTTGGCCGGGCGGTTCCGCAGTCTGACCGCCGGCCGGCCCTCGCTCGTGGTCCTCGACGGGGTCGTCTCCGCGAGTCAGGTCCGGCAGCTGTTCCCCGGGCATCCCGCCAGCATGGTGGTGCTGACCAGCAGGTTCCGCCTCGGCGCCTTCGAGCGCGACGAGCAGGACGGGCGGCTGCCGGTGCGGCTCGTCGTACCGGAGCTGGACGAGGAGGCGTGCGCCCAGCTGTTCCGCGCCGTCGCGGGGGAGGACGTACCGGCTGGCGAGGCCCTGCGCACGGTGCTGCGGGCCTCGGCCGGACTGCCGTACGTGGTGCGCATCGCCGCGGCCCGGGCGGCCGACCCGATGTTCGACGGGGTCGAGGGGCTGGCGGCCCGGATCGCCCGGGAGAACGTCCTGGAGGCCCTCGACATGCCCCGGCGGCTCTTCGACCTCGCCTACGAGGCCCTCGACCCGGAAGTACGGCGCGGATTCCGCCTCCTCGGGGCCCACCCCACCCCCGAGTTCGCCGACGCGTTCCTCGACGAGCTGGCGCCCGGGGTGCGGGGCCCCCTCTACGCCGCCGGGCTGCTGGAGCGGTCCGAGCCCGGGCGCTCCCGCCTGAACGGGGTGCTGCACGGGCACGCGCAGATCCTGGCCGCCGCCGACCCCGAGTCGCGGGGCGCCCTGGAACGCGTCATCGACTGGTACGTGCGCCGCGCGGGCGCCGCCGAGCTACGGCTGTCCTCGCGCTGGCGGGCCGGCCCGCTCTTCGCCGAACCCGGATCCGAGGCGCTGGCAGGGGTGTTCGCGGACCGGGCGCAGGCCCTGGGGGCCCTGGAGGCGGACCGGAACAACCTGGTGGCCGTCGCCGAGCTGCGCGAGATCGAGCCCGGGCGCCTGTGCCAACTCGCCGAGGCCGTGCACGCGATGTTCCTCGACCGGGGCCACCACTCGCTGTGGATCCGCATCGCCAGGCTCGCCCTCGACGCCGCCGCCCGGGACGGCGGGGCCGGTGAACTCATGCTCGCCCGCATGCACTTCGAGCTGGCCTTCGCGCTCAACGACCGCGGCTCGGCCGAGGACTTGGAGGAGGCGATCCTGCACTACGGCGCGGCCCGCGAGAACGCCCGCCGGATCGGGCACGAGCGCACCGAGTCCTCCGCCCTGGAGGGCCTGGGCCGGATCGCGACCGCCCAGGGGTACCCGCAGACGGCCCTGGAGCTGTACGGGAAGGCCCTCGGCGCCCTCGGCGGCCTGGAACACCCGCGCGGACGCGCCCTGTTGGAGTACCACCAGGGCAACGCCGCGAGCGCCGCCGGGCTGCACGAGCAGGCCGTCGCACACCTGGGGCAGGCCCTGCACGGGTTCCTCGCACTCCCCGTGCCCGATACGGGGAACGCCGCCAAGACCCGGCTGCGCTACGCCATGGCCCGCCTCGCCGCGGGCCGCCCCCAGGAGGCGGTGGAGCCGCTGGCGCTGGCCCTGGAGGCGTTCGCCGATCCGTCGCTCAACCGGGCCGATGCCGTGCTCGTACGGGGAGACGTACGCGGGGCCCTCGGCGACCCGGAGGCCGCCCGGGCCGACTGGCAGGCGGCTCTGGAGCTGTACGGGTCACTGCGCAGCGTCCGGGCCGAGGAGGCCCGCATCCGCCTGGCCGGCAGTGCCGCGGCCCCCGGCCGGGGTGAAGCGCAGGGCTGAGGTCGCGCCGCCGATCCGGAGGGTGCAGCCGCCCTCGGGGTCGAGGCCTTCGCCGAGCAGCGCCAGCAGGGCCGACGCGGCCGCAGCCGGCTCGGCGCCGACCGGGGCCTCGAACTCCCGCCCGGAGCGCAGCGCGAGGAGCCCCGCCCCGGTCACGACCAGCGCGCATCCGGGGTTCCGGGCGAACACCGCCGTCGGGTCCGCGTCCGGGCGCGCCACCAGCACATCGGCGAGGCCGCGCAGCCGCGGGTCCGGCTCGGCGGCGTTGGCCACCACGTGCACGTCGGCGCCGAGATGGGCGGCGGCAGCGCCCCGGCCCTGCAACTCGGCCGGGTAGCGGCGGACCCGTACTTCCCGGCCCCGGACGCGGGTGTCGACGTAGAACGCGGGGCCCAACGGGCTGCGTACGGCGCCGGGTCCGGGTACCGCGACGGGCCGCGGCAGTACGGGGAAGCCCGGCTCGGGGAGGTTCAGGTGCCGGTAGCACAGGGCGCGGAGGAGGGCGAGCGAGCGGCCGGGGCGCGAGGTGACGCGCGCGGCGGCCCCGGGGAGGGCGACGGCCTGCGCGAGCTGCTCGGCCAGCGGGCGGACCGGGTCCACGCGGGGCAGTTGCCCGCCGAGCCAGTCCATGGGGGAGCCGGCGGCGACGGTTCCCGCACCGAAGGCGGCGAGCAGCCCGGGCAGTCCGTGCGCGGCCGCGTACAGGCTGAGCGAGCCGTGGTCCCCGACGAAGGCGTCGGCGGCGCAGATCGCGGCCTTCCAGGTCGCGCCGGCGGGCTGCGGCAGGATCAGCCCGGCCCGGCGGGCGCGCTCCAGCCATTGGCCGATCTGGAATCCGCCGTGCCCGTACCAGGCATTGGGGTGGATGGCGGCAAGGACGCGGAATTCGTCGTACGGCAATTCGGCGATTGCCCGCTCCAGGAATTCGATGGCGGACCCTAGGAGGGATCGATCGGACCAGGTGGAGGTGATGAGCAGGAGTTTCTGTTCCGGCCGGATTCCGAGGGCCGTGCGGTATTCCGTACGGAAGGGGGCGGAGGCGTCCAGCTGGTCCGCGCAGGGGTCCCCGACGACGTGGGCGTACGGGAGGGCCTCGGGGCAGTCGCGCGCCAGGCGGGAGCGTTGCTCGTCGTGCGAGAGAACGATCGCGGACGGGACGACCTCACCGTTGTGCAGCAGCCACTCGGGCGACAGCCCGAAAGCCCCTGCCTCTGCCTCTGCCTCTGCCTCGGATTCCGGATTCCGGATTCCGGATTCCGGATGAGCTTTTTATTGTATCCGGCGCCGTGCGGGGTGCCGATGAGAGGTGCGGAAATCGCCTCCAGGTCTCCGCCGCGGCTGGTGCTCACCGCGAGGTCGAATTCCTCCTTCAGGGCGCTCTCCCAGGGCAGGAAGAACAGCCCGTGCGCGGAGACGAATTCGGGGACACCGTCCTCGAAGACCGAGGACCCCGTGCACGTGAACACCACCCGGACGCGCGGATCCCCCTCGAAGACGGCGAGGACGTCCAGCAGCCTGGTCGCGGACGTGACGTTGTGGATGACGCCCAGCACTGTGCGCTCGGCCGGCACCGTGAGCCACCTCCGGGCCGGCAGTGCCCGCTCCGTCCGCACACACACCACCGCTTTCCCGATCCGTGCCCGCCGCGGCCACCCTACGGCTAGCGTGGCCCGCATGGATGTTGCGGCACTGGTGACGGCGGGTGCGACCACGATCGTCGGCCTCATGGCCTCGGAGGCCTGGACCTACGCGAGCGGACGCTTCGCCCGCCTCCTCGGCCGGCCGGACGCAGCCGACCCGGACGCCGACCCCGCAGACTCGGCCGACCCGGCCGCCGAGGCCGAACTCCGCGCCTCCCGCGCGGAACTCCTCGTCGCCCGCGCCGACGGCGACGAGGCCGCCGCGGTCCGCGTCGAGGAGGCCTGGCGGGACCGCCTGCGGGCCGCGCTGGAGAACGACCCGGCGGCCGTACGCGAACTGACCGAGCTGCTCGACGAGTTGAACCCAGAATGGCGCGCGGCCCAGACGGTCTCCGCGCAGAACACGACGAACACCATCAGCGGCGGCACGTTCAACGCGCAGGTGTTCCAGGGCCGCGACTACCAGGTCACCTTCAACAACGACTGATCAGACGCCGATCGGCGTGTGCAGCTCCACGGTGATCTCCACCTCGACCGGGGCGTCCAGCGGCAGCACCGCCACGCCGACCGCGCTGCGCGCGTGGATGCCCGCGTCACCGAAGGCGGTGCCCAGCAGTTCGCTGGCGCCGTTGAGCACGCCCGGCTGGCCGGTGAAGTGCGGGTCGCTGGCGACGAAGCCGACGACCTTCACCACGCGCTTGACGGCCGACAGGTCCCCGGTGACCGACGTGACGGCGGCCAGGGCGTTCAGCGCGCACTGCTGCGCCAGCTCCTTGGCCTGCTCCGCGGTGACCTCGGCGCCGACCTTGCCGGTCAGCGGCAGGGCGCCGTCCACCATCGGGAGCTGGCCCGAGGTGTAGACGTAGTGCCCGCTGCGTACGGCGGGCACGTACACGGCGACGGGCTCGGGGGTCGGCGGGAGCTTCAGCCCGGCCGCGGCGAGGCGCTCTTCGGGGGTGCTGGGCGTCGCGGTCATCGCGGCTCTCCTGTCTCCGTCGGCTGCTGTGGTCCCGCGGGCCGCGGGAACAGGATGATCGTCTTGATCATGCCGGGTTCGCGGGCGCCGAGCCGCGCGAACGCCTCCCCGACACGGTGGAAGGGGAACTCGTGCGTGGTCATCACCGTCGGTTCCACGAGCCCGTCGCCGATCAGGTGCAGGGCCCGCGCCAGCCGCTCACCGCGCCCCCGGGGCGGTCGGCAGCGGGCGTACGTGACCTTCGCGCCCTCGGCAGTGCCCGCGCGGGCCGCCCGCGCGGCGCCGGGCGAGGGGGTGGCCACGATCGCGCAGTCCGCCCCGGCCCCGCCCGTCAGCTCCAGGAGCCGCTCGGCGGCCTCCTCGTACGCGGGGTCCACCACCACGTCCGCCCCGAACCGCAGGGCCAAGCGCTGACGCTTCATCTCCGGCTCCACGGCGATGACCCGCGCCCCGCGCAGCCGCCCGGCGGCCACGGTGGCGCTGAGCCCGACCGTGCCCTGTCCGAAGATCGCGATGCTCCCGCCGGGGGCCGGCGCGGCCTCCTCGGCGGCGGCGAAGCCGGTGGGCAGCGCCCCGGCCGCGTACAGGGCCTGGTGGTCGCTGACGGTGTCGGGGAGCGGGACCAGCCCCGCCCCGGCCGCCGGGGCGCGGAAGTACTCGGCGAGCCGCCCGTGCCCCTCGACGCCGACGCGGCGGCCGACGTAGGACGGGCAGACCCCGCGCCCGACGGCCGCGACGACGCCGACGGCCTCGTGGCCGAGCCCGCTGGGCGCGGCGGCGGCGGTGTGGCCGTCCCAGGCGCAGATGAGCGCGGCCGTGGTCCGTACGAGGACCTCGCCGGGCCCCGGTCGCGGGACCGGGAGCTCGACCAGGGCGGGCGGCTCGCCGGGGCGGCGCAGCGCGAAGGCCTTCACGGGGTCTCCCTACGTCGTGACGCTTACGCCTTACGCCTCAACAGTCGCCGCCCGGGTGCGGTGCTGCGGGGGGCCGGAGGTCGGTAGCCGGCGGGCCGAGTGGCCGGACCCGGTGCCGCCGCCGGTCCCGAACCGGGTCATCCGGCCCGCTCCCGCGCCCGCTCCGCCCCGAGCCCCGCCTCCGGTGCCGGGCCCGCCGGTGCCGGGCCCGCCCTCACGGCCGCGTCACGCGGACCTGGTAGCTGCCGTTGCGCAGCTCGCCGACGACCGAGATGCCGATGCCCGCCTTCTCGTCGGAGAAGGTCTCGCCCGGCCGGAACGGCGCGTCCGAGAGCTCCGCGTGCACGTTGGGCCGCCTGGTGCAGCCGCCGCTCGCGTTCGCGCTGTCGGAGACGATCACCGGGCCGCGCCCGGTGTCCACGTCGGAGTCGACCTTGTAGATGAGTACGCCCGGCTTGCAGACGGCCTCGTCGTTCCCGGCCCTGGTGCGCACCTCCACCGCGTAACCGGCGCTCTCCGACACCGGGACGAAGGCCAGCTTGGTGCCGCCCTCGACCGCCAGCGGGGACAGGACGTGGTCGCTGACGCCGGACTTGCCGGCGCAGCTGATCTGGGAGGCGTCGAGCCAGCCCAGCTTCCACTTGTGCCAGCCGAGCAGGTCGTTGTTGGCGCCCCAGTCCTCGCTCATGATGTCCCAGTGCCCGACCGTGCCCCCGCCGTCGGCGGTGTACAGGTCGGGCAGGCCGAAGACGTGCCCGTTCTCGTGGGGGAGCACCCGGTAGCCGGTCTCCCGGTAGGAGCCCGAGCCGTCGTCCTGCCGGCTGTAGACGAAGGACGTGTTGGCGAGCGGCACCCCGTCGGCCATGGGCGCCTCGCTGTTGCCGGAGAAGGTCACCGAGAGCACGGCGTCGAGCGCCGAGGGACCGGCGTTCGGCGTGACCAGGATGTTGACCAGGTCGTACCGGGAGAAATCGACCTCGGTGTCGGCGGCCTTCACGATGTGCTCGACCAGCTGGCGGTAGCCGGGCTCGTACGGGGAGCCGCGCTCGATCCCGTACGCCGCGAACGGCATCGGCATGCGCAGCCAGTTCCGCACCGGCGCCTCGGCCCGGTAGTCGAGCCGGCCGTAGGAGCTGGTCCGGAACCAGTCGGAGGTCTGCGGGAAGAACTCCGCCAGCCGGTCGCCGGCCGCGCCCTCCCCCTTGGCGTCGGGGAAGTCGATCATCAGGTTCAGTGCACGGACCTCGCCGGTCGAGCGCGCGTACCCGGGCGGGGTCGGCAGGCCCTCGGACATCTGCACGCCCATCGTGCCGGCGATGCGGCAGGGCGCGAGCGCCGATTCGGCGGTCGAGGCCACGGGCCCGGAGGCCGAGTGGGTGCGGTTGGAGATGCCCGCGCTCGCGGTCGCCGTGACGCCGAGCGCCAGCGCGGTGAGGCCGATGTAGGCGCTGGTGCGGTGCGGTTTGCGTATCCGGTGGCGCGTCTGCGGCATGGAGATCGGCCTTCGGGTCCGCGGCAGCCGGCCGGGTCCGGTCTGCGCTCTGTGCGCTCACCCTCCGACGGCTGCGGCGCTCCCGCGCGCCGAAAGCGTCCAAACGGGACAAAACGGTACGTATCGGTGTGACCCAGGTCACACCAACGAGTGAAATAACCGGGGACGTAATCCCCGTTTGCACTTGAGTCCGACTTGAAACGGGGACCCGCTCCCCGCTTGTACGAGTGCCAGTACCAGTGCCAGTGCCAGGAGGCCCGGAAATGAAGCGCCCCACCACGATCGCCGCCGCGCAGGCCAAGGTGCCACGGCCGCGCGCCGACGCCGTACGCAACCGGGAGCGCATCCTGGCAGCGGCGCGCGAGGTGTTCGTGGAGTTCGGCGCCGGCGCCCCGCTCGACGAGATCGCCCGCCGGGCCGGTATCGGCAATGCCACGCTCTACCGGCACTTCCCGGACCGGGCCGCCCTCGTGCACCACGTCGTGCTGTTCGTGATGGACCGGGTCACCACCCAGGCGCAGGACGCGCTGCGGGAGGAGCCGGACGCCTTCGCCGCGCTGTGCCGGTTCGCGCACGCGGCGGCGGACGAGCGGATCGGCGCCCTGTGCCCCATGCTCGACGGGGACTTCGACCGCGACCACCCCGAACTCGACGCCGCGCGCATCGAGTTGGAGGAGGCGGCCGAGGCCTTGATGGCGGCGGGGCAGTCCGCGGGGCTGATCCGTACCGACATCGGCGCCGGCGACCTGATGATCGCCATGTCCCAGCTCGCGCGCCCGCTCCCCGGCATCGCCTGCTTCGAGGTGGACCGTTTCGTCCACCGCCATCTCCAGCTGTTCCTCGACGGGTTGCGCACTCCGGCCCGCTCCGAGCTGCCGGGTTCCGCGGCCACGCTGGAGGACCTGAGGCGGAAAACCATGTGACGCCCAGGGTCGCGCCCGTTAGCGTCACAACCTCCCTAAAACCTTACTGAGCCATCCTTTTCAGTCATTTCGCACCATGAAGTGGGTACCCCCATGTCAAAAACAGCCGCGAATCCGCCGCTGACGTTGACCTCAGCCGACCCCAGCCGCTGGAAGGCCCTCGTCTTCATAGCCCTGGCCCAGCTGATGGTCGTGCTCGACGCGACCATCGTGAACATCGCCCTCCCCTCGGCCCAGACCGATCTCGGCATCTCCGACGGCAACCGCCAGTGGGTCATCACCGCGTACGCCCTGGCCTTCGGCGGACTGCTGCTCTTCGGCGGCCGCATCGCCGACAAGTGGGGCCGTAAGAACGCGTTCGTCGTCGGCCTGGCCGGCTTCGCCCTGGCCTCCGCGCTGGGCGGCGCCGCCACCGGCGAGGCGATGATGCTCGGCGCCCGCGCCCTCCAGGGAGCCTTCGGCGCCCTGCTCGCGCCCGCCGCCCTCTCGCTGCTGGCCGTCATGTTCACCGACGCCAAGGAGCGCGCCAAGGCCTTCGGGATCTACGGTGCGATCGCCGGCGGCGGCGGCGCCGTGGGCCTGATCCTCGGCGGTTTCCTCACCGAGTACCTGAACTGGCGCTGGACCTTCTTCGTCAACATCCCGTTCGCGATCGTCGCGGCCGTGGGTGCCTGGATGGTCATCCGCGAGCCGTCCGGCGGCCGCAACCGCGCCCCTCTCGACATTCCCGGCGTGATCCTCTCCACGCTCGGCCTGGTCGCGCTGGTGTACGGCTTCACCCGCGCCGAGTCCGCGGGCTGGTCGGACGCCGTGACCGTGGGCATGTTCGTCGCCTCCGCGGGGCTGCTGGCCGCCTTCGTCTTCGTCGAGTCCAAGGTGAAGTCCCCGCTGCTGCCGCTGCGCGTCCTGCTGGAGCGCAACCGCGGCGGTGTCTACCTCTCGCTCGGCCTGGCCGTCATCGCGATGTTCGGCCTGTTCCTCTTCCTCACGTACTACCTCCAGGTCGTGAAGGGCTTCTCGCCCGTCAAGACCGGCTTCGCCTTCCTCCCGATGATCGCGGGCATGATCGCCGGCTCCACGCAGATCGGCGCCCGCCTGATGACGCGGGTCCCGCCGCGCCTGCTGATGGGCCCGGGCTTCCTGCTCGCCGCCACCGGCATGCTGCTGCTGACGCAGCTGGAGGTCGGGTCCTCGTACCCGGCGCTGATCCTGCCGGCGCAGCTGCTGCTGGGCCTCGGCATGGGTACGGCCTTCATGCCCGCCATGTCCCTGGCCACCCACGGGGTGGAGCCGGCCGACGCCGGTGTCGCCTCCGCGATGGTCAACACCTCGCAGCAGGTCGGCGGTGCGATCGGCACCGCCCTGCTGAACACGATCGCCGCCTCGGCGACCACCGCGTACCTGACCGACCACGCGGCGCAGGCAGCGGCGGGCGGGGCGGGCGCGAAGCTGATCCAGGCCCAGGCCATGGTCGAGGGCTACGCCTCCGCGATCTGGTGGGCGGTCGGCATCCTCGTCGCCAGCTCGGTCATCGCCCTGACCCTGATCACCACGGGCCGTCCGGGCGCCGGCGGGCCGGTCGCCTCGGGCGACGGCGACGGCGAGGGCGCCGGGGCCGAGGCCGAGGCCGAGCTCAAGGTTCCGGTGATCGCCCACTGACCCGGCCGACCGGAGGCTCCGGGTACCGGGAATGACTGATGACCCCGCGTCGTTCAAATTTGAACGACGCGGGGTTAGTCTTTTCGTATACCGGCCCCGCACCCACGAATGGAGCGCCCCGTGAACCCCGAGACGATGGAGACGGCGGCACCCGAGCGGACCCGCATGCCGGCCCTCTACCTCAGCCACGGCGCCCCGCCCCTGGCCGACGACCCCATCTGGCCGGGCGAGCTGGCCGCCTGGTCCGCCGGGCTGCCCCGCCCCCGGGCGATCCTGATGGTCTCCGCCCACTGGGAGGAGGCCCCGCTCGCCCTCGGCGCCACCGAGCGCGTCCCGCTGGTCTACGACTTCTGGGGCTTCCCCGAGCACTACTACCGGGTCCGGTACGACGCCCCGGGCGCCCCCGGCCTGGCCGCCTCGGTACGGGCCCTCCTGCGGGCCCCGGGCACCCCCGTCCAGGACATCCCCGACCGGGGCCTGGACCACGGCGCGTACGTCCCGCTGGTGGAGATGTTCCCCGGGGCCGACATACCGGTCCTGCAGATCTCCATGCCGACGCTGGACCCGCGCCGCCTGATGGAGATCGGCCGCAAGCTGGCCCCGCTGCGGGACGAGGGCGTACTGATCGTGGGCAGCGGCTTCTTCACGCACAACCTCGCCGCGCTGCGCCACACCGGACCGGGGGTCCCGTCCTGGTCCGCGGAATTCGACGCCTGGGGCCACGAGGCACTGGCGGCCGGCGACCTGGACTCCCTGCTCGACTTCGAGGCCAAGTCCCCGTCGGGCCGCCTCGCCCACCCCCGTACGGAACACTTCGCCCCGCTGTTCGTGACCCTGGGCGCGGCGGAGGCCGCCGGCGACCTCTCGGCCCGCCGCGACACGGTGGACGGCTTCTGGATGGGCCTCTCCAAGCGCTCCCTCCAGTTCGGCTGAAATAGGCCGCTTGTCGCCGCTAATAGCTGCTTGTCGCGTATCCAGCGATTCGAGCGCCGGTCCAGGCAACCAAGAGCCGGTGCATGCCGTCTTCAGGGTGGGAGAGCGCTGCGTCAAAGGTGACGGCGGTCTCGCAGACGCAGTGGTCGTACGGGTCCGCGAGGGTCTCCGGATCGGTCTCCATCCGGGGTCTGACCTGCACCTCTCCCGGGTCTTGCGGCGTTCCGCCCGGCTGGTGGCCGGGCAGGGTACTGCAAGATCTCGAAAAAGAGGCAGCACTGTGGGAATTCTGTCCCGATTCCAGTCGTTGTTTCCTTCGGAAGCGGGCACTCGGGAGAGTGTCCGAGGACGCGCCGGCCGAGCATCAGGGCGTGTTCCGCAGCCGCACCGCGACCGAACTCATCGCAAGGGAGCACGCATGGCAACCCGCGCCGTCGCCCGTCGTCAGTCCTCGAGCAGCGCCCGTTCCGTGGGCGGAGAGATCGCAGACCGCGACCTGGTCGGGATGTACCTGGACGAGATCGCGCGCACCCCGCTGCTCGACGCCGCCAAGGAAGTGGAGCTCTCGCAGATCATCGAGGCGGGCGTGTACGCCCAGCAGATCCTCGACGGTGCGATAGAGCGCACGGGCAGGACGCCCGCGCGCGAGGAGCTGGAGGCGCTGGCCGCCGAGGGCGAGCGCGCCAAGGAAGTCTTCATCCGCTCCAACCTCCGCCTGGTCGTCGCCGTCGCCCGCCGCTACCCGCGCAGCGGTCTGCCGCTCCTCGACCTCATCCAGGAGGGCAATGCCGGCCTGGTGCGCGCGGTCGAGAAGTTCGACTACGCCAAGGGCTTCAAGTTCTCCACGTACGCGACGTGGTGGATCCGCCAGGCCATCACCCGTTCCATCGCCGACCAGTCCCGCACCATCCGCCTCCCCGTCCACCTGGTGGAGGAGCTCGGCCGGATCCGCCGGATCCAGCGCGAGTTCAACCGGGAGAACGGCCGGGACCCGGAGCACGCGGAGATCGCCGCCGAGCTGGACTCGACGGAGAAGCGCGTCGGCGACGTACTGGACTGGGCCCGCGACCCGGTCAGCCTGAACATGGCCGTGGACGACGAGGGCGAGACGCAGTTCGGCGATCTGCTGGAGGACACCTCGGCGATCTCCCCGGAGCAGTCCGTGCTCTCGCTGCTGCGCAGCGAGGAGCTGGAGGACCTGCTGGGCAAGCTCGACCAGCGCACGGCGTCGATCATCAAGATGCGGTACGGCATCGACGACGGCCGCGAGCGGACGCTGACGGAGGTCGGCAAGCAGCACGGCCTGACCCGCGAGCGGATCCGCCAGATCGAGAAGCACGCGCTGCTGGAGCTGAAGAAGATGGCGCGCGACACCGGCTTCGACGCCGTGGCCTGACGCGGCCGCCCCCCGAACGAGCCCCGGTGCCTATCCCCCCCCAGGCGCCGGGGCTCCCCCTTGCCCGGTGCGGCGCCCGCCGACTACGCCCATTCCGCCGTCGGCGCCGCCGATGTGAGCCGCGCGGCCAGCCCGGCGGCCGCCGACGCCAGGAACGACGGGGCGTGGATCGTGAACGCCAGCCCGGTCAGGGCGAGCCGGGCCGCCAGCCACTCCGGCGAGTCCCCGCTGTCGAACCGGGCCCGCGCCCCGCCCCCCGGCTCGGCCACCGCCTGCCCGCGCAGCCACCCCGGCAGCTCCGCCGGGGCCACCGCGAAGGACACGTCCACCGCGTACGTCTCACCGCCCCGCAGCCCCCGCCGTACGAACGTCACCGCGTCCACCGGCAGCTCCCGCGCCGCGAACCGGGCCCCCGTCGCGAAGGCCTCGGCCACCCGGTCCACCCGGAAGGTCCGCCAGTCCTCGCGCTCCAGGTCGTAGGCGACGAGGTACCACCGGCTCCCCGCGCTCACCAGCCGGTACGGCTCCACCAGCCGCCGCGACTCCACCCCGTCCCGTGCCCGGTAGGCGAACCGCAGCCGCTCGGGCCCGGCCACCGCCGAGGCCATGACCGTCAGCGTCCGCGGGTCCACGCTCGGGCCGTCCCCCCGGGTCAGGGCGACCGTGGCCGACTGCAGCGCGCTCACCCGGTGCCGCAGCCGCCCCGGCAGGACCTGCTCCAGCTTCGCGAGGGCCCGTACGGAGGCCTCCTCGACCCCCTCGATGGCGTGCCCGGCCCCCGCCCGCAGCCCCACCGCGATGGCCACCGCCTCCTCGTCGTCCAGCAGGAGCGGCGGCATCGCGGCCCCCGCGACCAGCCGGTAGCCGCCGTCCGCGCCCAGCGTGGCCTCCACCGGGTAGCCGAGGTCCCGCAGCCGGTCGATGTCGCGCCGGATGGTGCGCGCGCTCACCCGCAGCCGCTCCGCCAGTTCGCTGCCGGGCCACTCGCGCGGGGTCTGGAGGAGGGACAGCAAGGAGAGCAGCCGGGCCGGGGTATCCGTCATGCAATCAAGGCTGCCAGCCAAATAGGACACGGACTGACCTAGATGCCGTCTAGGTTTCTCTCCATGAGCAGCGAGACACCCCAGGCATCGCCCGAAAGCGTGAACGGGCCCGTACAAGAAGAGCGGAACGACACAGCCACCTCACCCGCAGACCGCCGCCGCTGGCTGGCGCTCGCCATCGTGATGACCGCGGCCTTCATGGACCTGGTCGACGTCACGATCGTCAACATCGCGATACCCCGGATGCAGGACGACCTCGGGGCCTCCACCAGCGCCATCCAGTGGATCACCGCCGGTTACGCCCTCGCGTTCGCCGCCGGTCTGATCACCGGCGGCCGTCTCGGTGACATCTACGGCCGCAAGCGCCTGTTCCTCATCGGCATCTCCGGCTTCACCGCCGCCTCGCTGCTCTGCGGCATCGCCCCCAACCCGGACGTGCTCGTCGCCTCCCGCATCCTCCAGGGCGCCATGGCGGCCATGATGGTCCCGCAGGTGCTGGCGATCATCCACGTCACCTTCCCGCCGCACGAGCGCGGCAAGGTCTTCGGCATGTTCGGCGCGATCGTCGGCCTCGGCGCCGTCTCGGGCCCGATGCTCGGCGCGCTGCTCACCGAGTGGAACATCCTCGGTCTCGAATGGCGTCCGATCTTCCTGATCAACCTGCCCGTCGGCATCGCCGGCGTGGTCCTGGGCCGCAAGTTCATCAGCGAGTCCAAGGCCCCCAAGGCCCTGCGCCTCGACCTGGTCGGCGTCGTGCTCGCCACGCTGGGCCTGGTCATGCTGATCTTCCCGCTCACCCACGGCCGGGAGAACGACTGGCCGCTGTGGGGCTTCCTGTGCATGGGCGCGGTGCCGTTCGTCTTCGCCGCCTTCATCGCCTACGAGAAGTACAAGATCAAGAAGGACGGCTCCCCGCTGGTCGAGCTCTCCCTCTTCAAGGTCAAGAGCTTCGCGGGCGGCATCGCCGTCCAGCTCACCTTCGGCATCGCGACCGGCATCTTCTTCCTGGTCTGGACGCTCTACATGCAGATGGGCCTCGGCTGGAGCGCCCTGAAGTCCGGCGCGACCGGCATCCCCTTCTCTCTGGCCGTCTCGGCCGCCGCGGGCATCTCGGTCCAGAAGCTCGTACCGCGCTTCGGCCGCAAGGTGCTCCAGGCCGGCGCGCTGGTCATGGCCGCGGGCCTGCTCCTGTACATCTGGGAGTCCGAGCACTACGGCATGGAGATCGCCTCCTGGCAGATGGCGGCCCCGCTGGTCCTCATGGGCCTCGGCATGGGCCTGATCATCGCGCCGCTGACCGACACCGTGCTGTCCGAGGTGCCGCGCGAGCACGCGGGCTCGGCCTCCGGCCTGATCAACACCACCGGCCAGATGGGCAACGCGCTGGGCCTCGGCCTGACCTCCGTCGTCTACTTCGGGGTGATCGACAAGGGCGTGCTCTTCGGTCCGCAGTACGTCGGCGCCTTCCGCACCGCCCTGTGGTGGTGCGCGGCGGTACTGGTCGTGATCTTCGCGGTGATGTTCATGCTGCCGCGCAAGGCGGTCCCGGTGGACCAGCGCGAGGGCGGCACGGCGCACGTGCCGGAGCCGGCCGCGGAGAAGGTCCCGGTCGGGTAGCTCCCCGTACGGCACTCTGACGGGCATGTCCGCTTCTGTTGGCGGGCATGCCCGTTTGCTTTGTTTTTGGATCGAAGTGGGCGTACGGTAAGGGGGAACCCACAGAGTCGGGCACGGAACGGAACCAAACCCACATGTACGCACCGGAGCGCCAGCAAGAGATCCTGCGTCTCGCCCACGAGGCGGGCCGGGTCGACGTCCTGTCCCTCGCCGACCGGTTCCAGGTCACCGCCGAGACCGTACGCCGCGACCTCAAGGCCCTCGACCGCGCCGGCCTGGTCCGCCGGGTGCACGGCGGCGCCATGCCGGCCGGCCGCCTCGGCTTCGAGCCGGACCTCACCGAGCGCGAGGCCACCGCGGCCGACGAGAAGGACCGCATCGCGGCCGCCGCGCTGGCCGAGCTCCCCGAAGGCGGCAGCGTCATCCTCGACGCGGGCAGCACCGTCGCCCGCCTCGCGGCCGCGCTCCCGCTGGAGGCCGCCCTCACCGTGGTCACCCACGCCCTGCCCGTCGCCGCCCGGCTCGCCGACCACACCGGCATCGACCTCCACCTCGTCGGCGGCCGCGTCCGCCACCGCACCCGCGCCGCGGTCGACGCGTGGGCACTGCGCGCGTACGCCGAGGTCCGCGCCGACGTGCTCTTCCTCGCGACCAACGGCTTCTCCGCGGCCGGCGGCCTGACCACCCCCGACCTCGCCGAGGCGGCGGTCAAGCGGGCCGCGATGGACGCCGCCCGCCGGGTCGTCCTCCTCGCCGACTCCACCAAGGCCGGCCAGGAGCACTTCGCCCGCTTCGGCACCTTCGCGGGCGTGGACCTCCTCATCACGGACTCCGGCATCGACCCTGACGACAAGGCGGCGATCGAGGCCGCCGGTACGGAAGTTGCGCTCGTATGATCCTCACCGTCACCCCCAACCCCTCCCTCGACCGGACCTACGAGGTCCCCTCGCTGGACCGCGGCGCGGTGCTGCGCGCCACCGGCGACCGGGTCGACCCCGGGGGCAAGGGCGTCAACGTCTCCCGCGCGGTGGCCGCCGCGGGCGTGCGCACGACGGCGGTCCTGCCGCTCGGCGGCACCTCCGGCACGCTGATCGCCGAACTGCTGGGCGCGCAGGGCGTGGACGTCACGGCGGTCTCGATCGCGGGGCAGACCCGCTCGAACATCTCCGTGGTCGAACCGGACGGCACCCTCACCAAGATCAACGCGGCGGGCCCCGAACTCTCGCCCGAGGAGTCGGCACTCCTCCTCGACACGGTGCGCACCTGCTCCGGCCAGGCGTCGTGGATCGCCTGCTGCGGCAGCCTCCCGCGGGGCCTTCGCCCCGAGTGGTACGCCGACCTCGTGACCCGCGCCCACGAAGCCGGCGCCCGGATCGCCCTGGACACCTCGGGCCCCGCGCTGCTCGCGGCGCTCCCGGCCCGCCCGGACGTGATCAAGCCGAACCTCTCGGAACTCGCCGCGGCGGTGGGCCGCCCGCTGTCCACCCTGGCCGACGTGGTCAAGGCGGCGGAGGAGCTCCGCTCGCTGGGCGCGGGCGCGGTACTGGCCAGCCTCGGCGCGGACGGCCAGCTCCTGGCCTCGGCGGAGGGCACCTTCTACGGCACCGCGCCGGTCTCCCGCGTCCGCAGCAACGTCGGCGCGGGCGACGCCTCCCTGGCCGGCTTCCTGATCGCCGCGGGCCCCTCCCGGGCCGGGGGCTCCGGGGGAGGCACCGGAGCCGAGGCCCTGGCCAGCGCCCTGGCCCACGGCGCGGCCGCGGTCCAACTCCCCGGCAGCGCCATGCCGACCCCCTCGGACCTGCGCCCCGAAGCGGTCCACGTCACCCAGGACCTGCCCCTGGACCTCCCCCTGTCCGAAATGAGTGACGAGCGATGAGCGAGATGATCACCCCCGAACTGGTCGACCTCGACCTGTCCGCCGAGTCCAAGGAGGGGGCGGCACGTGCCCTCGCCGAGCGGATGGCCGCCCTGGGCCGGGTCACGGACCTCGAAGGCTTCCTGGCGGACGTGGCCGCGCGCGAGGCCCAGATGCCGACCGGCCTCGAAGGCGGGATAGGCATCCCGCACTGCCGCTCGGTCCACGTGAGCGCCCCGACCCTGGCCTTCGGCCGCTCGGCCGCGGGGGTGGACTTCGGCGCCCCGGACGGCCCGGCCGACCTGGTCTTCCTCATCGCGGCCCCCGCCGGCGCCGACGACGCCCACCTCTCGATCCTGTCCTCACTGGCCCGCCGCCTGATGCGGGCGGAGTTCACCGCCGCCCTGCGGGGCGTCGCCGACCCGGCCGAGGCCGCCGCCCTGGTATCGGGTTCCGCCGAGGCCGGTGTGCCGGCCCGCCCGAGCCCCGTAGTGCCGCTGCGCGTCGTGGCCGTCACCTCCTGTCCCACCGGGATCGCGCACACCTACATGGCGGCCGAGGCGCTCCAGCAGGCCGCGGCCGCGGCGGGGATCGACATCACCGTCGAGACCCAGGGCTCCGCGGGCTTCACCCGGCTGACCGCACAGGACATCGCCGCCGCCGACGCCGTCGTCCTCGCCCACGACGTCCCGGTGCGGGACCGGGCCCGCTTCGCCGGGAAGCCCACTGTCGACGTCGGCGTCAAGGCCGGCATCAACCGCCCCGCCGAACTCCTCGCCGAGGCCCGCGACAAGGCCGCCCGTGGCGAGGTGGAGGCGCACGCACCCACCCCCGTCGAGCAGGCCGGACAACCACAGGACGGCTACGGGGCCCGACTGCGCACCTGGCTCATGTCGGGCGTCAGCTACATGGTCCCGTTCGTCGCCGCCGGCGGACTGCTCATCGCCCTCGCCTTCGCCATCGGCGGGTACGAGATCAACAACGCCCCCTCCGTGGCCGAACACTTCGTCTGGACCGAGGCCGCCAGCTGGGCCGCCCTCCTCTTCCAGACCGGCGGCCTCGCCTTCGGCTTCCTCGTGCCCGTACTCGCCGGTTACATCGCGTACGGCATGGCGGACCGGCCGGGCCTCGTACCGGGATTCGTCGGCGGCGCCGTGGCGCTCACCATCAACGCCGGCTTCCTCGGCGGCCTGATCGCCGGTCTCATCGCCGGCGCCACCGTCCTCGCGGTGCAGAAGCTGAACATCCCCGCGGCCCTGCGCGGGATCATGCCCGTGGTCGTGCTGCCGCTGATCGGCTCGGCCGTCACCGCGTTCCTGATGTTCCTGGTCGTCGGCAAGCCCGTCGCCTCGCTCCAGCAGGCCCTCACCGACTGGCTGTCCGGCCTCTCCGGGGCCAACGCGGTCATCCTCGGCGTCGTCGTCGGCCTGATGATGTGCTTCGACCTCGGCGGTCCGCTCAACAAGGTCGCCTACGCCTTCGCCATCGGCGGCCTCGCCACCCCCAACGAGGGCAGCCTGAAGGTCATGGCCGCCGTGATGGCCGCCGGCATGGTGCCGCCGCTCGCGATGGCGCTGGCCACCACCCTGCGCGGCCGGCTCTTCTCCCGCACCGAGCGCGAGAACGGCAAGGCGGCCTGGTTCCTCGGCGCCTCCTTCATCAGCGAGGGCGCCATCCCCTTCGCCGCGGCCGACCCGTTGCGGGTCATCCCGTCCGCGATGGCCGGCGGCGCGGTGACCGGTGCCCTCTCGATGGCCTTCGAGTGCACCCTGCGGGCCCCCCACGGCGGGATCTTCGTGATCCCGCTGATCGGAAACCCCCTCCTCTACCTGCTCGCCATCGCCGCCGGTACGGCCACCAGCGCCGGCCTGGTCATCCTCCTCAAGGGCGCGCGGGGCCGGGGCGAAACCCCCGCCCCCGCGGCCGAGAACGCGGAAGGCGCCGAACGGCAGGAGATCGGCGCCGCGGCCTAGCCAGTGATGCGACCGGCAAGGTTCACCGGGAAGTTCACCGGACCCGCGCGCGCAGTTCCATCGCTCCGCGCGCGGCGGCCTCGCTCTCGTACACCTCGCACATGTGGCGCCCGTCCGGCGTCGCCGTGTGCTCGACCTCCCACAGGCTGAACTCGCTGCCGTCCAGCATGACGAAGGCGTGCTCGTACAGGCTGAAACCCGCGTCCCGCCCGTCGAGGAGGCACTGGCGGCCGCCGAAGGCCTGGGTGATCTGGTGCGCGTACGCCGAGCGCAGCCGCTCCGCCACCGGCTCACCGGGCCGGTCCGGATTCTCCGCACGCCGTAGCACCCGCCGCGCGTGGTCCGCGGACTGCTCCACCGCGTACTCTCGGTACCGCTGCGCCGGCGCGGCCGCGGCGGCCGCGAACAGCGCGCTCAGTACGGCCACATCGCTCGCGTCGTCATCGTCGGAGTCGGTCAGCGTCGGGTCCAGCAGCGCCTCGGCGGGAGCCTCGCCGAACAGCCGGGCCACGGCCAGGCAGGTCTCGGCCTTGCCCGCGAAGACCTCGTGCCGGACGGCCCGGTCGCCCTCCAGCCGGTACGCCAGCTCCCACAGGGACACCGCCCCGCCGTCGGCCAGCAGGTAGGTGTGCCGGTGGGTCTCCCGCCACACCCCCGCCGCGTGGCTGCGGTGGGTGGTGTACAGCGAAGAGCTGTGGGCGAGCGCCGTACCGAGGCGCTCGACCAACCGGTCGGGCAGGTCGAAGGAGTTGAGGGCGCGGCCCAGGAGTCGCTCGAGGTGCGCCTCGGTTGTCTCGTACGGATCGCTCAAGGTGGGTCTCCAGGCCGTCGCAGCTTGTCACTTCGCGGAAGCTCAACGTAGCCCCTGGCTCTGACATCACGTCCGGGGTTCGGTAAAACGTCCGGGAAGCATCAGGGGTTCCCGCCACACCTTCAGGTCAACTTCCTTACGCATGGGCATGGTTAGGCCCGGTATGGAAGGAAAGGCGGGACTATGGGTGGCATGGCAACGAATACAGTGGGCGTCCCCCGCCAGCAGGGACGGCCCCGCAACCGCATCGACGGCGAACCGCCCGCCACCCCCCGGGGGTTGGCCTGGCTGCTGGTCCTCACTGGAGCGGCCGGCCTGCTGGCCTCCTGGGTGATCACCCTCGACAAGTTCCTGCTGCTGGAGGACCCCGACTTCAAGCCCGCCTGCAGCCTCAACCCCGTCGTCTCCTGCGGCAGCGTCATGAAGAGCGACCAGGCGGCGGTCTTCGGCTTCCCCAACCCGATGCTGGGGTTGGTCGCTTACGGGGTCGTCGTGTGCGTCGGCGCGGGCCTGCTGGCCGGGGCCCGCCACCGCGGCTGGTTCTGGCTCGGACTGAACGCCGGAACGGCCTTCGGCGTCGGATTCTGCTCCTGGCTCATGGTCCAGTCGCTCTACGAGATCAACGCGCTCTGCCTGTGGTGCTGCCTGGCCTGGGTGGCGACCCTGCTGATGTTCTGGGCGGTCACCGCGCACAACGTCACCGCTGGCACGCTCCCCGCGCCCGCCCCGGTCAGGGGCTTCTTCGCCGAGTTCGGCTGGGCCCCGCCGGCCCTGCACGCCGGCGTCATCGGGATGCTGATCCTGACCCGGTGGTGGGAGTTCTGGACGAGCTGACGGCGGCGGCCCGACCCCGTACCCGTACCGCACGGGCGAGGGCCCCGGCAGCTGGAGGCTGCCGGGGCCCTCGTCGTTCCTGCTCCACGCCGGGCGCCGTGCGCCCGGACCGCGAGGGGTGCGTGGATCAGCTGCCGATGGAGCCGTTGCCCGACAGGACCGGGATGTTGTCCAGGATGTGCGAGAGCGGCTCGTCGCCCTTGGCCTGGGTGGAGTTCTCGGTGCACTGCTGGTTCTGCGGGTTCGACAGGACGTTGATGTCCTGGACACCGACGTTGAGCAGGGCAACCAGGGACTGGGCGTTGACCTTGACGGGCAGGCCGATGCAGGGCTTGTTCAGCGTGCCCTGGACCAGGCCGAGCTGCGGGCTCATGTCGCCGTGGGTCTTCTGGTTGCCGTAGATCTGCTGGGCACCGTTCCCGTTCACGGTGTTGATCCCGTTGTCGTTGCCGATGGCCATGGCCGGGGCGGCAACAGCAGCGCCCGCGCCGACGGCGGCGGCGGTGACCGCGGCAGCAGTCATGATCTTCTTGAGCATCTTGATCCTTTTGTCTGTCGCACGAGTGCCCGCTAGTGGAGCGCCCTGATCAACTGCCCGGACGGGGGTTGGTTCTGCTGCTTCACTCAAACGGCCTGCGGAGGGCGAGGATTTCCCCGGGCCGGGTGAGCCGCCTCCGGACGCGTGCGCGAAGCCCGTACGCAGCCAGCAGCCGTGTTCGGGGCTCCACGGTCCGGTTGCGGACCGTGGGAGGTGTTCGCACGGTGGGTAAGGAGGCGGATCGCTCGGGTCCGTTTCTGCGCGACCACCAGAACGGATCCCCCATGCACCGCACGAAGCCCTCCCGCGTCCGCATCCTCGTCCCGTCGGCCCTCGCGGTCGTCATACTCACCGGCGCGGCTGCCCCCGCGGGCGCCGCCGACGGTGCCGGGTCCGCCGCCCTCACGAACCGGGTGGCGGCAGCCCAGGAGGAGATCAACGAGCGAGTGGCGGCGGCCGGACCCCTGGACGACCTCCTCGCGGGCGTCTCCAAGACCCTGGCCGACCTCCTCAAGTCCCTGGAGACCCTGCTGCCCGGGGTGAAGCTCCCGGAGATCAAGCTGCCGAACCTGCCGAACCTGCCGGCGATCCCGGAGATCCCCAAGATCCCGCTCCCGGAGATCACGATCCCCGAGATCCCCGGCGTCCCGCAGCTGCCCGTCTCCAACCCGGCGGTGCCGTCGGTACCCGTGGCGCCCCCGGTGGAGCTGGTGCCCGCGATCCCCGACATTCCCGACATCCCGATCCTCGGATCGCCGTGACGGGACTCGTGCGTGGTTACGACTATTAAGCTGAACAGGTCTGATCGCGCACCGACCCGTGTCGTCTGGGATGGTGGACCGTTTCGCTCGGTGTGAGCCCCGGATCGGGGCAGAACATCGAACAGAAGGTGCACTTCCCATGAACTCTGCCAAGAAGGCCGCCCTGGTTCTGGCCTCCGCCGGTCTCGCTGCGGCCGGTGCCGCCGGTTCCGCCGCCGCCGATTCCTCGGCCGAGGGTGCGGCCGTGGGCTCCCCGGGTGTCCTCTCGGGCAACCTGCTCCAGGTCCCGGTTCACGTCCCGGTCAACGTCTGCGGCAACTCCGTGAACGTGATCGGCCTGCTGAACCCCGCGTTCGGCAACACCTGCATCAACGACTGACGTCAGTCGTCGCGCACGCGACTGTGGGCGCCACCGGCCTCGCCGGTGGCGCCCACAGTCGTATCTGCGCACTGGGGGGAAGGGCCCGTCAGCTGGCGCCGCCGTTGAGCTTCACACCGCCGAGCATCGGGTTGCCCTGGGTGGCCCCGTTCGCCAGCTTCATGACCTCGCCCGGCGCATCGTTGCGGACCTTGTTGACGCTCTGCACGGTGCCCACGACCTTGTTGACGGCCTCACCCTGCTCGGCCAGGCCGTTGCCGAGGGTCTGCGGGAGCGCCTGCGAGACCGGGTTGACGGCGTTGAGGGTCTCCGTCACCCCACTCGTCAGGCTCATCGCCGGCGAGGTCGTCGGCGCCTCGGCGGCGAAGGCGGGGGCGGTGGCGCCGAGTGCGGCGACGGAGCCGACGACGACAGCGGCGACCTTCGAGAGCTTCATTATGGAAATCCTCTTCTTTCGTGGACAGAGGCGTCAGCGGCGACCGTCGCGCCGCTTTCGCCCTGGCTAACGATTCCCCGCCGATCCGGAAACGCGGAACCGAACACGGCAACGGCCGGAGAATCCGACAAGGGACTCTCCGGCCGATATTTCTTCTTATTACCGGTATTGCCGTCAGGCGATACGGGACCTGCGGTAGAGAATGGCGCCGCCCAGGATCAGGGCCGTGGCGAGGGCTGCGGCGGCGCCGGTCTGCCCCGCACCCGTCTCGGCCAGTACGGGCGCCGAGACCTGCGCGGGTACGGGAGCCGGAGCGGGCGCCGCGGCCGGCGCGGGGAGGGGCGCGGGCGCCGGAACGGGCGCCGGAACGGGCGCCGGAACGGGCGCCGGGGGCATGGGTACGGGCAGGTCACCGGCGGGGGCTGCCGGCGGCTGGTCCGCGGGACGTACGGTCTGCGGCACGGGCGCGGGGACGGGCGCCGGGTGCTCTACGACCTGGCTCCCGCGCGGGGGCATGGGAGCGGGCGCCTCCTCCGCTACGGGAGCGGGCCCGGGCGCCGGCGCGGGAAGCGTGTGGGGCGCCTCCTCGGCCGGGGGGACGGGAGCCGGGGCCGGGAGCGTGTGGGGCGCCTCCTCGACCGGGGGGACCGGAACCGGGGCGGGTGCCGGGGGCGGCTGGGGCGCCTCCTGGACCGGTGCGGGCGCCGGAGCCGGCTGCGCCACGACGGGCTCGGGCTTCGGCTCGGGCCTCGGCTCGGGCTTGGGGGGCGCCGGGGGAGCGTGGTGCGCCGGAGGGGCCTGCGGGTGCTCGGCGTGGGGCTGCGGCTGCGGAGGGTGGTCGTCGCACTCCTCCTCGCCCGGGCCGCCGGACTCGCCCGAGCCGCCGTAGCCGCCCTCGTCGTGCGCCTGTTCGGCGTGGCGCGGCGCCGCGTGCTTCGGGGCGGCGTGCTTGGGTGCCGCGTGCTTCGGCGCCCGCCGGGGCGTCTCGTCGGGCGCCTCCTCGACCCGCTGCCGCGGCATCGCGTGCCGCGCCTCGCGCTCGTCGAGGTACCGCTCCAGGGCCTCGGCGTTCTCGGGGCTGAGGTAGCGCTCGTAGTCGTGGTCGCCGTGCGCGGCGGAGCCGGTCGCGGTGGCGCAGTTGTTGCCCATCGCGGGGTTCAGGCCCGCCCCGGCGTCCACGGTGTTGCCGCACGCGTTCGGCGTGAAGGTGATCGGTACCGAGACGCTGTTGCCGGCCAGCACACCCGGTGAATGCGAGGCTTCGGCCATGGCCCCGGGATGCGCGTAGGCCGCGCCCGCCGCGATCGACAGCAGGCTGGAGGCGGCCGCCGCGGTGAGCACGCCCTTGCCCAGTACCTGTCGGCTCAGTACCTGTCGCATGGGTCCTTCCCTGTCTACCGGCGCTGCTGGCCGGTGCTGAATCGAAGGTGGCCTCGGAGTGCACCGCCGTGCACTCCGAGGCCACCCCGAGGAGGTCTGCCCTTGCGGGCACAGGTGCTTCGTCAGGCGTTGACGCAGGTGTTGCCGAACGCGGGGTTCAGCAGCGCGATGACGTTGACGGTGTTGCCGCAGACGTTCACGGGCACGTGCACCGGGACCTGGAGCAGGTTGCCCGAGAGGACGCCCGGGGAGCCCACGGCCTTGCCGTCGGCCACCGAGTCGGCCATGGCGGGGGAGGCGGCACCGGCGGCCATCAGCACGCCGGCGGCCAGCACCACTGCCTTCTTGTACGTCATTTGATTTCGATCCTTCCCGCAGAGGCGTATCCGCTGCAGAATTAATAACGAGTGGCTCCGGAAAAAGAAACCACAGGTTTTCCGGGGTGTGTCGGAAATTCACTCCGACGCTCGCGCACTGGGAATTCGAGGTCGATTTGCGCGTTGCGCGAGAATTCGGAGGAGGCCCTACAAGCGGCGAGGCCGCCGCGACCCGAAGGTGCGGCGGCCTCGCTGGCGCGGGGCGCTGGGGGGTGCGATCAGCTGCCGGCCGAGGCGTTGCCCGACAGGATCGGGATGTTGCTGAGGATGTGCGAGAGAGCCTCGTCGCCCTTGGCCTGGGTGGAGTTCTCGGTGCACTGCTGGTTCTGCGGGCTGGACAGGACGGGGATGTCCTGGACGCCGACGTTGATGAGGGCGAGGACGGACTGCACGTTGGCCTTCGCGGGCAGGGCGATGCAGGGCTTGTTGAAGGAGCCCTGGATCAGCGCCATCTGCGGGCTCATGTGGCCGTAGGTCGCCTGGTTGCCGTAGATCTGCGAGGCACCGTTGCCGTTGACGGTGTTGATGCCGTTGTCGTTCCCGATCGCCATCGCCTGCGGGGCCATGGCGGCACCCAGGCCCACGAAGGAGGCGGCAACCGCTGCGCCGGCTGCAAACTTCTTGATCATTGTCGTCCCTTTTTTGGCAGGATTGCCCGGTACTGGAGCACCCGGATCAACGGCCGGACCCCGGTCCGGGTTGCGTGACTTCACTCGGATGCCGCCGTTTCGGGCGGCGGGGTTGACGTTCAGGCGTTCACGCAGGTGTTGCCGAACGCGGGGTTCAGCAGCGCGATGACGTTGACGGTGTTGCCGCAGACGTTGACCGGGACGTGGACCGGGACCTGCCCGAGGTTGCCGCTCAGCACGCCCGGGGACTCGGCCGTGAAGCCCGTCGCCGTCGCGCCGTCCCCGCCGTGCGCGGAGGCGAGGCCCGCGCCGCCCATCAGCATCGCCGCGCCCGCGACCGCCATGGTGGTGCCGCGCACCAGCCTCTTCTGCATCTCCGTTTTCCCTTTCGGTTCGAACAATGGTGCACCCCCATAACGACCTGACAGGTGCGAGGGTGCGTGCTATCGCCCAAAAGGCCGTACGAGCGAGTCCGGCGTGATTTCCAGCCTGATTTCTGCCAAAGTTCACTCCTGTTTTGTCCCCTTGATCGAAAATGGAGACAGGGTCATGGGTTCACCCCGCAGAATCCTCGGCACGCTCGGTCTGCTGTCCTGCCTCGCACTTTCGGCGAACGTGCCCGCAGCCGGCGCTGCGGCCCCGCCGGGGACGCGCGAATTGCCCCGGGTGCCGTTCACCCAGCGTTATCAGGCCGTGCAGCACGGCGGGCTGGTCCGGGCCTCGAACTCGTCCATCGGCTGCCGCAAGGAGGAGTCCGAGGAGGCCGAGTCGTGCGCCGAGGTGAAGCGGGGCGCCGCCGGGGTCAACAGCGACTTCGAGATGTTCTACGACGAGGTCGACAAGGACCCGGACACGTACAACTCGACCCGCGCCGAGCTCAAGGTCCCGCAGGGGGCGAAGGTCTCGTACGCCCGGCTGTACTGGGGCGGGAACCTGCGGGTCGGCGAGCAGAAGCCGCCGGAGGACAACGGCCGGGTGCTGGTCGCCGAGCCGGGCGGCGCGTACAAGGCGGTGGTGGCCGACACGGTGATCGGGCACCGCAGCGACGCGGGCAGCGATGCCTACCAGGCCTCCGCCGACGTGACCCCGCTGGTCCGCAAGGGCGGCGCGGGGATGTGGACGGTGGCCCAGCTCAACATCGCCATGGGGCACTCCGAGGTGGGCGCCTGGGGCGGCTGGACGCTGGTGGTCGCCTACGAGCACCCCCAGGAGCCGGTACGCCGGATCTCGCTGTGGGACGGCTTCGAGGGGCTGGCCGCGGGGCCCGGCGAGGCCTCGGGGGAGATGGTGGAGCTCTCCGGTCTGGACGCGGCGGCCGGGTCCGCGGGGCGGGTCGGGGTGGTGGCGTACGACGGGGACCGCGGGACGCTCGGGGACTCACTGACCGTGACGGCCGACAGCGGCCGACGGGTGAGCCTCAGTGATGGAGAAAATCCTTTTAATGATGTTATGAATTCCACGATCACGGAATTCGGGCATCACTCGTTCGTGCGACAGCCCGAACATATGAATAATCTCGGATATGACGCGGACGTGTTCGACCTGAGTCCCGCCCTGTCCGGTGGCGCCCGGAACCTGACCTTCAGGTTCGCGGGCGAAAGCCAGGGTCATTTCCTCGGTGTGCTCTTCGTTCAGACAGACGCGCGCCGCTGAACGTAGGAGATCACTCCACGTGTCACCACAGCCTTCGACCGCACAACCCCCGAACCCCCCGCAGGTGACCGTCCTCCATCTCGTCCAGCCCGTCGAGGGCGGTGTGGCCCGGGTCGTCGTCGACCTCGTCCGCGCCCAGTCCGCGGCCGGGCTGCGGACCGTCGTCGGCTGCCCGCGCGGCGGACAGCTCGCCGAGGCCGCCCGCGACGCCGGGGCCGAGGTGCTCAACTGGCGCGCCGGACGGGCCCCCGGGCCCGGCCTGCCCGCCGAAGTGCTCGGCGCCCGCCGGGTGATCGGCCGCGTCCAGCCGGACATCCTGCACGCCCACAGCGCCAAGGCCGGGCTGGCCGGCCGGCTCGCCGTGCGCGGCGGCGTGCCGACCGTCTTCCAGCCGCACGCCTGGTCCTTCGACGCCGTCGGCGGGGCCACCGCCGCGCTCGCCCTGCGCTGGGAGCGGTTCGGTGCCCGCTGGGCCGACCGCGTGCTCTGCGTCAGCGAGGCCGAACGCCGAACGGGCGAGTCCGAGGGGATCGCCGCCCGCTGGTCGGTGATCCGCAACGGAGTCGACCTCGACCACTTCCGCCCCGGCGGCCCGGACCCAGACCTGGACCGGGCCCGGGCGCGCGCCGGACTGCTGCTGCCCACCTCCTTCCGGGACGGCGGAGGGCCGCTCGTCGTCTGCGTGGGCCGGATCTGCCAGCAGAAGGGCCAGGACATCCTGCTGCGGGCCTGGCCGGAGGTGCTCGGGAACCTGCCCGGAGCCCGGCTCGCGCTCGTCGGCGACGGCCCCGACACCGAACGGCTGCGCCGCGCCGCGCCGTCCGCAGTGCACTTCGCGGGGGCCGCCTGCGACATCCGACCGTGGCTTCGGGCCGCCGATCTCGTTGTACTGCCGTCGCGGTGGGAAGGCATGGCGCTCGCCCCGCTCGAAGCCATGGCCTGTGGCCGACCGGTCCTGGTCTCCGACGTCAGCGGTGCCCGGGAGAGCCTGCCGCCCGGCCAGGGACGGCTCTGCCTGGTGCCGCCGGAGGACCCGGCGGCCCTGGCCAAGGCCCTGGGACGGCTGCTCGCCGAGCCGCGGCTGCTCGCCGAACTCGGCGAGCAGGCCCAGCAGCACGCCCGGACCGACTTCGACGTGCGGCGGACCACGGACGCGGTCACCGGTCTGTACCACGAACTGCTGGGCAGGCCCCGGCCCTTGAACCAGGAGCGCATCAGCCGATGACGATGGACAGCGCACCCGCCCGGCACACCGGGCAGGGCGGCACGGGGCCTTCCGGAGGCAGTACCGGCACCGGCACCACCGCCGTCCGCCGTTCCGTGACCGCCATCCACCCGCCGCGCGGGCCCAAGGCGGAGCAGGCCCGGGCGGCCGTACGGCCCAAGCGGGCCCGCCGCCGTGACGGGGTGTTCCCGCTGCTGACCGCCGACGCGCTGGCCGTCGTGGCGACGGCGGCCGCCCTGCCCGGACTGCGACTGCCCGTCGAGGCGGCCGTACCCGCGGCCATGGTCCTCGCCGGGCTGCACGCGCAGGCCGGGCTGTACCGGCCGCGGCTCGCGCCCTCCGCGCTCCGGGAACTGCCCACGCTGGCCGGGCGGGCCGCCGTCCTGTGGTGCGCGGCGGCCGCGGTCGTGGCCGCCGCCGCACCCGGGCGGGTACTGGCCTGGGGCGCACTGCTCGGCGCGGTGTGCCTGCAGGCCGTACTGGCGTGCGCGGGACGCGGGTTCGTCAACCAGCTCCGCCGCCGGGTCCGCGTCCGCAGGCCCGCCTCCACCCTGGTCGTGGGGCCCGTCGCCGGGGCGAGCGCGGTCGCCGCCGCCCTGCACGGGCGCCCCGAGTACGGGCTGCGCCCCGTCGGGCTCGCCGACACCGCCGCGGCGGCCGACGGCGACAGCGGCGCCGTGCCCGTGCTCGCCACCCACGAGGACATCCGCCGCGCGGTCATCCAGAACTCGGTCCGGCACGCGGTGTTCACCCGCCCGCCGGAGGCCGACGAGCGCACCGCCTCCCTGGTCCGGCTCTTCCACGACCACGGCTGCCGGCTCTGGCTCGCCGACCCGGCCGGTACCGCCAAGGTCACCGGTATGCGGGTGGCGCAGCCCGCCGACCAGCTGTGGGGGTACGCCGTACAGCCGCTGCTGCCCCGCCCGGCGCGGCCGCTGGAGCGGTTCGCGAAGCGGGGCATCGACTCCCTCCTGGCCTCGCTCGCACTGGTCGCGGCCGCGCCCGTGATGGCGCTGTGCGCCCTGGCCGTACGGCTCTCCGACGGGCCCGGGGTGATCTTCCGGCAGGAGCGGGTCGGCCTGTACGGGCGGTCCTTCACCCTGCTGAAGTTCCGCACCCTGAGCGCGGACGCGCACGAGTCCGCCACCCGCTGGACGGTGGCCGGCGACCGCCGGATGAGCCCCATCGGCTCCTTCCTGCGCAAGTCCTCGCTGGACGAGCTGCCGCAGCTGTGGAACGTGGTCCGGGGTGACATGAGCCTGGTCGGTCCGCGCCCCGAACGGCCCTTCTTCGTCGCCAAGTTCAGCAGCGTCCACCCCGGCTACGAGGCCCGCCACCGGATGCCCGTCGGCATCACCGGCCTCGCGCAGATCAACGGCCTGCGCGGGGACACCTCCATCGAGGACCGGGCCCGCTTCGACAACCACTACATCGACACCTGGTCGCTGTGGCAGGACCTGTGGATCCTGGCCCGCACCGCGGCCTCGTTCTTCCGATTCCGGCTGGGGGGCAGCTGAACATGAGCCTTGCCGTATCGACGACCCGGCTACGGCCCGAGCTGCCGGTGCTGCTGCGCCGGCACTGGCCGCTGCTGCCGCTCGCCGCGACCGTACTGTTCCTCCTCGCCCCGCTCCCCGCGGGGGACGCGACCGCCTCCGGCAAGGTCGGCCCGGCCGACGCCGCCTCGCTGCTGCTCGTGTTCGTCTGCGCCGTGCAGGCGCTGCGCGGCCGGGTGCGGTCCCTGACCCCGCTCGCGGCGTTCCTCCTCGGGCTGCCGGCCGTCGGGCTGGCCGTCGCGACCGTGACCGCCGGGGACCCGTACGCCGCCCTGCCCGGGTTCGTGCGCTACCTCCAGGTGTTCGTGCTGGTCCCGGCGGCGATCGTGCTGCTGGTGCGCGACGCGGGGGAGTTCCGGCTGGCCGCGGGGTGCTTCGTGGTACTGGCGCTGGTGCAGGGCGCGGTCGGGGTCGTGCAGTACGCGACCCACACCGGGGCCTCGTACCAGGGCGAGGACATCCGGGCCGTCGGGACCTTCGGCCCCGGCGACGTGATGGGCATGGCCACGGTGGTGGCGTACGGGCTGGTCGTCGCGACCGCGGTGGCGCTGGCCCCGGGGCTGCCGAGGCAGGTCCGGCGGCTGGCGGGCGGCGCGGCCCTGGTGCTGGTGCTGCCGCTGGTGCTGTCGTTCAGCCGGGGCGCCTGGATCGCCACCCTCGGCGCGGCGGTGCTGGTGATGGGGCTGGCCGGGATCCGGCGGGCCGTCAAGGTGCTCCTCGCGCTCGGTGCGGCGGGTGTGGTGCTGGTCGGCGGGCTCGGGGTCGGCTCCGAGATGGTGGCGGAGCGGCTGACCTCCATCACGCAGGTCTCCAGCGCGCCCGACCAGTCGGTGACCGACCGCTACACGATGTGGGCGGCCGCCGGTTCGATGTGGCGCGAGCGGCCGGCCGCCGGGGTGGGCCTCAAGGGCTTCCCCGCCCACCGGGACGGACACTCCTCGCTGGGGCTCTCCTCCGGCAGCGACACCGCGGGCGCGGGCCAGGCGTACCTGCGCCAGCCGCTGCTCTCCCCGCACAACATGTACCTGCTGGTGCTCAGCGAGCAGGGCCTGATCGGGCTGACCGCGCTGGCGGGCGGCTGGGCGGCGGTACTGGTCGCGGGGCTGCGGCGGTTCGCCGCCGGCGGCGCCGACCGGGGGATCCGGGACTGCGGCCTGGTCGCGGTCGGGCTGCTCGTCTGGCAGCTGACCGACTTCCTGTACGCGGACATCGGCGGCCCGTCCACCGTCCTGACCGGGGTGATCATCGGCCTGGCCGCCTGGTGGGCCCTGCCTTCCCGGGGGGACGCGGACGCACTGCGCCGCCCGGCCCTTGAGGGTGCGGCCGGCCGGTGACGGACACCACGCCTTGGCGGCCCGCCTCCGGCCCTCCGGCCGGGGCGGGCCCCGCCCACGTCCCGGGCACACCCCCCCGCCCGGGCGGCGGGCCGGGGGCGAGGGCCGTCCGGGTGGTGTCCCGGCGGGACGCCCGGGCGGCGGCCGGCCCGCGGCGGCCCGGACCCGTCGCCGGTGCGCGGGCGGGCGGTGGTTCCGAACCCGGTTCGCCCGGCGGCAGCGGACCGGCGCCGCTCGGACGGTTCCTGGCCAAGGCCGCCGCGGTGACCGCCGGGCTGACCGCCGCCGGCGCGGTGTTCGGGCTCGTACGCGACCAGACCATCGCGCACCTCTTCGGCGCCGGGCACGACAGCGACGCGTTCCTGATCTCCTGGACCGTGCCCGAGATGGCCTCGACGCTGCTGATCGAGGACGCCATGGCGCTGCTGATGGTGCCCGCGTTCAGCCACGCCCTGGCCCGCCGGGCCGCCAGTAGGGCCGGGCTCACCCGCCGGGAGGCCCGCGCGGCCGATCCCGTACGACTGCTCGTGGGGGCGACGCTGCCGCGCCTCGCGGTGTTCCTGGCCGCCGTCGCGTCGGTACTGATCGTGGCCGCGCCGCTCGTCGTCTCCGTCCTCGCCCCCGGGCTGCCGGATCCCGAACTGGCGGTCGAGTGCACCCGGATGACGGCCCTGACGGTGCTGTCGTTCGGGATCGCCGGGTACTTCAGCGCCGCGCTGCGGGCGCACCGCTCCTTCGTGCCGCCCGCCGCCATCTACGTGTCGTACAACGTGGGGATCATCGGCACGATGGTGGCCCTGCACGCCGTGTGGGGGGTGCGGGCCGCGGCCGCCGGGGTCGCCGTCGGCGGTCTGCTGATGGCCCTGGTCCAACTGCCCGCCTTCATCCGCAACGTGGGCTTCGGACCGCCCCGGGCCAAGGGCGCCCCGCGCAGCCTGCGCGACCGTGACCGGCCCACGCTGATCGCCTTCGGGGTCATCGCCCCGGTGATCCTCTTCGCCGTGTTCCGGCAGTCCCAGGTGCTCGTCGAGCGGTTCCTCGCCGCCTCGCTGCCGCCGGGCGCCATCTCGCACCTGAACTACGCCCAGAAGGTGGCGCAGATGCCGATGGTGCTCTCCCTGATGATCTGTACCGTCACCTTCCCCGTCGTCGCCCAGGCCATGGCCGGCGGCGAGCGGGAGAAGGCCCGGCGGCGCGTCGAGCAGGACCTCGCGCTCGCCTCCCTCGCCGTCCTGATCGGCACAGCCCTCGTCATCGGCTACGCGCCCCAGATCATCCAAGTCCTCTTCGAACGCGGCGCCTTCACCCACCAGGACACCGTCGCCACCGCCTCCGTCATGCGGGTCTACGGCCTCGGGCTCCTCGGCCACTGCCTCGTCGGGGCGCTGTCCCGGCCCTTCTTCTCGACCGCCCGGCCCACCTGGTTCCCGGCGCTCGCGATGGGCGCCGGACTCCTCGTCAACATCGTGGCCGGAGCCTTCGCCGTCGGCTGGTGGGGCACCTACGGCATCGCCGCCGCCAACGCCGCCGGCATCTCCACCACCGCCGCGCTGCTGCTCACCGGCCTCGGCTCGCGGATCATCGCCATCCAGGTCCGCCGGGTGGCCATCAGCATCGGCCGGCTCTCGGTCGCCGCCTTCGCCGCCTGCGCCACCGGCTGGATCGCCGGGCCGATGATCCCCGACCCGCTGGTCAGCGCGGCCCTCGGCTGCCTGCTCGTCCCGGCCATGTTCGGGGCCACCGGAATGGCCATACGGGCCCTGGAGGTCACCGCCATGCCCGCCCAGATCGCCAAGCTCTCCGCTTCGCTCACCTCCCAGCTCACCCAGAGGTTCCGCAATGTCCGCTGACACCCACACGGCGCAGCCCGCCGCGGTGGTTCCCGCCCGCCGGGCCGCATCGCCGTGGGTCCTGATGTACCACTCGGTCGCCGAGTTCACCGATAACGCCGAGGACCCGTACGGCATCACCGTCACCCCGCAGGTGCTGGAGGCCCAGCTGCTGTGGCTGCGCTCCCGGGGCCTGCGCGGGGTGTCCGTGGGCGAGCTGCTCAGGGCCCGCGCGGCAGGACGCGGCGCCGGACTCGTCGGCCTGACCTTCGACGACGGCTACACCGACTTCCTGACCAACGCGCTCCCCCTGCTGCGCCGCCACGACTGCACGGCGACGCTGTTCGTACTGCCCGGCCGGCTCGGCGTGGACAACGTGTGGGACCCGCTGGGCCCCCGCAAGTCCCTGCTCACCGCCGAGGGCATCCGCGAAGTCGCCGCCGCCGGGCAGGAGATCGGCTCGCACGGGCTGCTCCACCAGGACCTCACCAGCACCCCCGACGACGTGCTCCAGCAGGAGCTCCGGGGCAGCCGCGACCTGCTGCGCGAGCTGACCGGGAAGCTGCCCGAGGGGTTCTGCTACCCGTACGGGCACCTCGACGCCCGGGTCGTCGCCCAGACGCGGGCCGCCGGGTACGCGTACGCCTGCGCCATCGACCCCGGGCGGCTCGCCGGCCCGCACGCCCTGCCGCGCACGCACATCAGCCAGGCGGACGGCGGGTCCCGGCTGCGCGTCAAGCAGCTGCGCCACCGGGTGCGGGAGCTGCGGCGGGCGGTGGCGCGGTGACGCCGGTGACACCGCTGAAGGCGCTGCACATCATCACGGGCCTGGGCGTCGGCGGCGCCGAGCAGCAACTGCGCCTGCTGCTGCGGCACATGCCGATGCAGTGCGACGTGCTGACGCTGACCAACCCCGGCCCGGTCGCCGAAGGGCTGCGGGCCGACGGGGTGCGGGTCGTCCACCTCGGGATGCGCGGGAACCGGGATCTCGGGGCGCTGCCGAGGCTGGTGAGGTTCATCCGGCGCGGCCGCTACGACCTCGTGCACACGCACCTGTACCGGGCCTGCGTGTACGGGCGCCTCGCGGCGCGCCTCGCGGGGGTCGGGGCGACGGTCGCCACCGAACACTCCCTCGGCGAGGGCGAGATCGAGGGCCGGCCGCTGTCGGGCGGGGTACGGGCGCTGTACCTGGCCAGCGAGCGCCTCGGCGCCGCGACGGTCGCGGTGTCGGAGACGGTCGCGGCGCGGCTGGAGGGCTGGGGGGTGCCGGCCGCGCGGGTGCACGTCGTACCGAACGGGATCGAGGCCGTCCGCTTCCGCTTCGACGAGGGTGTCCGCCGGGCCACCCGGGCCCGGACCGGGCTGCCGGAGCGGGCGTTCGTGGTGGGCGGCGTCGGCCGGCTGGTGCCGGGCAAGCGGTTCGACGTACTCGTACGGGCGGTCGCCGCGCTCCCCGGGGCGCACCTGCTGCTGGCCGGGGACGGGCCGGAGCGGGCCGCGCTGCGCACCCTGGCCGCCGAGCTGGGCGCGCAGAGCCGCATCCATCTGCTGGGGGAGCGGGACCCGCTCGGCGACAGCGCGGACGGGCGTACGCCGGGCATCCCAGCGCTGCTCGCGGCGATGGACGTGTTCGTCTCCCCGTCGCGCGAGGAGGCCTTCGGCCTCGCCGTGGTCGAGGCGCTGGCGGCCGGGCTGCCCGTGCTGCACGTGACCTGCCCGGCCATCGACGACCTCCCCGCCACCCAGGCCCCCGGCGCGCGGCGCATCGGGACCGGCACCGAGGAGCTGGTCGCCGCCCTGCGCGGGCACATGGAGGCGGGCGCGCGCCGGCTCCCGCCGCCCCCGGTCGTCCGGCGCTACGACATCGCGCGCAGCGCCGAGCAGTTGCTGTCCGTCTACGCCGTCGCGCTGGCCGCCCCGGACCCCGCGCCCCCGATTCCCCCCGCCGCCGGCAGGGGCCCCCGGGCGGGGCTGGACACGCCCCGCACGGGATCCCAGGAACCCCCTTCACTCAGGAAGTGAGCACGCTCATGGCCGATACCGCAGACCAGAAGAAGACCGTCCACCGCCGCCGGACGCGGCTGCTGCCGCCGCCCGCCTGGTGGCCGCTGCCCGCCTTTGCGCTGCTCGGCCTGGCCGCGGGCGGGGCGTACGGGGTGCTCAAGGCGCCCGAGTACGCGGCCACCAGCTACGTCGTCGCCGTCCCGGACGACACCACCGAGCCGGCCACCGCCCTCGGCTTCGCCCAGGCGTACGCCCGCATCGCGACCAGCAGCTCCACCCTCGCGTACGCCCAGCCGCGCGCGGGCATCGGCGCCCGGCAGCTGCGCACGCAGGTGCGGGCCGAGACCTCTCCCGAGTCCCCGATGATCGCCATCACGGGCACCTCCAAGAGCCCGGCCGAGGCCGCCGACATCGCCAACGCCGTCGCGGACGCCCTGTCCCTCAGCAGCAACCAGGCCGCCAAGAACACCGGGGTCCAGCTGCTCCTGTTCAACCAGGCCGTGGCGCCCAGCGACCCGGCCTCGCCGTCCGCGCCCGTCAGCGGGGCCGTCGGGCTGTGCGCCGGCGGGCTCCTCGGCGGCCTGTGGCTCCTCGCCCGGCCGACCCGGCGCCGGGAGGAGCCGGCGGCGGAGGAGGCCGGGCAGTCCGCCGTGGAGGAGTACGCCTCGCTGCCCGCGCAGAGCGAGCACACCGAATCCAAGGAGAAGGAGCCCGTTCGATGACCGCGGGCTCCGCAGGGGCCCTGTCGGTGACGCTGTGCCGCGACCCCCGGCAGTTCGCCGCGCTGGAGGAGCAGTGGAACCGGCTCGTCCGCGGCTGCCCCACCGCCACCCCCTTCCAGAGCCACGCCTGGCTGCACTCCTGGTGGCTCTCGTACGGGAAGGACGGCCGGCTGCGGATCGTCCTCGCGCGGCGCGGTGACGAGCTGGTCGGCGCGGCCGCGCTGATGCTCGTACACCGGCCGCTGCCGCTGCTCGTGCCGCTCGGCGGCGGGATCACCGACTACTTCGACGTGCTCGTGGCCGGGGAGCACGCCGACCAGGTCGTCCCGGCGCTGGCCCGCGGGCTGCACCGGGCCGCCCGGGGCGCCGTGGTGGACCTGCGCGAGGTACGGCCCGGGGCCGCCGCCGAGGCGGTGTACGAGGCGTGGCCGGGGGCGCGCTGCAAGCTGGCCGACTCCACCTGCATGGAGCTGCCCGCGATGCCGTTCGACGAGCTGGTCAAGCGGATGCCGGCCTCCGGCGCGCAGCGGGTGCGGGCCAAGCTCCGCAAGACCGACGCGGCCGGCATCGAGGAGCACGAGGTCACCGAGCAGGAAGTGCCCCGTGCCGTACGGACGCTGCTGCGGCTGCACGAGAAGCAGTGGCGCGGCCGCGGGGTGACCCCCGAACACCTCAAGCCGCGCTTCGCCGAGCACCTGACCCGGGCCACGCGGCGGATGGTGCGGGCCGGGGAGGGGCGGCTGGCCGAGTTCCGGCTCGACGGGAAGGTGGTGGCCGCGAACCTCACGCTGCTGTCGGGCGCGCTCAGCGGCGGCTACCTGTACGGGGCCGACCCGGACCTGCGCGACCGGAAGGTGGACGTGGCGACCCTGCTGCTGCGCTACGAGACGGGGCGCGCGCTCGCGGAGGGCCGCCCGGTGGTGAGCTTCCTGCGCGGCAACGAGCCGTACAAGAACCACTGGCGGCCCGAGACCGTGGTCAACCAGCGCTTCCTGCTGGCCACGGCCGCGCTCGCGCCCCTGCTGCGGCTGCACGAGTCGCAGGTGTCGGGGCGGGAGCGGGCGGTGGACGTACTGCGGGAGGCGCTGCCGGCGGCCCGGGACTGGCGGGCCCGGCTCAACGAACTCCGGGTCCGATGAGCGGACCGCCGCGCCGGGACCGGGGCGGGGGCCGGGGTCTAGAAGGGCCAGATGCCGGACTCCCTGCCCCAGTCGATCTTGACGCAGACCGACTGCTTGCCGACCAGCTTGGAGAGCCATTCGCCGAAGTTGAGCGGCACGCACCACTGCGCGCTGTTCAGCGGCGGCTGGGGCGCGGGCGGTTCGGGCGCGAGCGGGCTCGGGGGCACCACGGGCGACGGCAGCGGGGACGGTGCCTCGGGCGACGGGACCTCGGGCGAGGGCACGGGCGCGGGGACGGACACGTCGGGCACGGGCTCGGGCTTGGGCACGTCCGGCGTGGGTACGTCCGGCGTGGGCACCTCGGGCGTGGGTACGGCGGGCGTGGGCACGGCCGGACCGGGCACCTCGGGCACGGGGTCGGGCTTGGGTACGTCGGGCGTGGGCTCGGGCACGGCGGGGCTGGGCACCGGGACCGGGACCTCGGGCGCCGGGACCACCGGCGAGGGCAGCGGGACCTCGGGGGTGGGCACCACCGGCGAGGGGAACGGCACGTCGGGCGTGGGGACGGCCGGGCTCGGCACCACGGGCGTGGGGACGGCCGGGGTCGGGACCTCGGGCGTCGGGATCTGCGGGGTCGGGACCTGCGGGGTCGGGACCTCGGGCGTCGGGATCTGCGGGGTCGGGACCTGCGGGGTCGGGACCTCGGGCGTCGGGATCTGCGGGGTCGGGACGACCGGCGTGGGGATGGCCGGAGTCGGGATCCCCGGCGTCGGGATCGCCGGGCCCGGCTTCTCGGGCGTCAGCGCCTCGCGGAAGGCCTTCGCGGACTGCGGGTTCTGCTTGCACTGCCACACGCCGTGCGGGCAGTAGTCGGTGATGGTGTGGTAGACCGGCCGGTGCTGCTCGATCCACTTCAGCATGCGCCGCACGTACTCCGGGTTGTCCCCGTGCCGGAACAGCCCCCACTCCGGGTACGAGATCTGCTTGCCGTGTGCTTTCGCGAAGTCGACATGCGCCTGGAGCCCGTACGGCTGGCTGATCTGCTCGTCGAACGTGCGGCCGGGAGCCTGGTCGTAGGAGTCCATGCCGACGATGTCGACCACGTCGTCACCGGGGTAGCACTTGGTCCAGCCGATCGCGTCCGTACCCCGGTTCGGGGCGAAGTCGAACTTGAACCGCTGACCGGGTACGGAGCGCATGGTGGTGACGATGCGCTTCCAGTACGCCTTCCAGTTCTCCGGGTCCGGCCCGCAGCGGTGGGTGTAGGTGGTGCCGTTCATCTCCCAGCCGAGCACGATCACCGTGTCGGGGACGCCCAGTTCCACCAGCCGCTCGGCGAGCTTCTTGAAGTGGCGGTCGTAGTCCCCGTCCGCGCCCGCGCGGATCAGCTGGGCCACCTGGTAGTCCGGCACCCGGCTTTCGTTGCGCTCCTGCATGGGCACGTTGAGGACGAACATCCGGTCGTCCTCGGCCCGGCGCCACTGCGCCCAGTTCTGCAGGAAGCTGACGTTGCCCTCGATGCCGGCCCACCGGTCACCGGGCAGATAGGTGTGCCCGACCCGGATCTCCTTGCCGCCCAGCCAGCGCGACAGGTACGGGATCCGGGCCACCCCCGGCGGCCCGTAGTCGAGATAGGCGCCCATGGCGATGTCGGAGCCCTCGGGCTGGTCCCCCTCGGGCGCCGCGAGCGCGGCCCCGGTGGCGAGCAGCGCGGCCGTGACCGTACCGATGCAGGTGCTCGCCAGTCTGTGGCGTGGTCTGGGCATGGCGTCTCCCGAGCTCTCCTGAATCGGTGTGCTTGTCAAAGACGTTAGGCATCACATCTGACGAATGGCCTGTCCGGTGACCGCTGCATAGGCCATTCGCAGGTGCGCATCCTCCCCGCTTGGTCCGACTAGGTGAAAGACACCGTTTCCATGCACGCGTTCGCCAACCATGTGCCCGCTGTTCTGCTCAGACTCGATCGGAATCCGTTCCACCACGGAACCCTCGGCGCCGTCAGATCCCTTGGGCGCAAGGGCGTGGAGGTCCATGCCGTCGTCGAGGCCGGGGGAGGTCCCATGGGGCGTTCGCGCTACCTGCGCACCGTGCACCCCGGGCCCGACTGCGGCGCGGACGGGCTGGATCCAGAGGCGCCCGAGGCGCTCCTCGAATGCCTGGTCGGTGTCTCGGAGCGGATCGGGCGGCCCGCGGTGCTCTTCGCCATGGACGATCTGAGCGCCATCGCGGTGTCCAGGATCGCGCCGATGCTCAAGGGCAGGCTCTTGATCCCCCATCAGCCGGACGGGCTGCCCGCGCGGGTCGCCGACAAGGCCGAGCTGTCGAGGCTGTGCGCCCGCTGGGACATCCCGCACCCGGAGACCGTGATCCCGGCGAGCGGGGCCGAGGCGGCGGAGGCCGCGTGGCGGCTGGGGCTGCCGGTGATCGCGAAGTGGAGTCGGCCGTGGCTGCTGCCGGCCGGCACGGACCTGCGCAGCACCACGCTCGTGCAGACCGCTGCCGAGGCGCGGCGGTTGTACGAGCGCTCCGCCGAGGCCGGAAGCCGGCTGCTGCTCCAGCGGTTCCTTCCCGCCGGGCCGGACACGGACTGGTTCTTCCACGGTGCCTTCGCCCGCGGGGGGCGGCCGCTGCTGGCCGGGTCGGGCCGCAAGGAGCTGTCCTGGCCAGTGCGGACCGGGCTGACGGCGGTGGGGCGCTGGCTGCCGGATCCGGCCGTGGAGGAGGCGGGGCTGCGGATCGCCGAACGGCTGGGCTACCAGGGCATCTTGGACCTGGACTTCCGCCGGGACGAGCGCGGCTGCTTCCGGCTGGTGGACTTCAACCCGCGGCCGGGAGCGCAGTTCCGGCTGTTCGCGGACGCGGCCGGGCTGGACGTGGTCCAGGCGATGTACCTGGATCTGACGGGCCAACGGGTGCCGGAGCCCTCCGGGGGGCCGGGCCGGGTGTTCGTGGCGGAGAACTACGCCCTGCTGGCGGCGGTGCGGGGCGGGTCGCTCCCGCGGCGCCGCGAGCCCGCGCAGGCTTCCGTACCGCGCGGGGAGCGGGGGCGGATGGAGGCGGCCTGGTTCGCCGCCGACGACCCGCTGCCGTTCCTGGCGATGCTCGCCGCCTTCCTCGGCCGGGGCGCGGGGAAGGGCGTACGGGCGCTGCGCGGCGTACCGGCGCACGGGCGGCGGACCGCGCGCGCGGTGGTCCGCGCTCCGCGCCAGCGCGGACGGGACCTGCCGTCGGCGGCAGCGGCGCCGGGCGCGACCGCGCCGGCCTCCCGGACCGCGCCGCCCGGGGCATCGGCGGCGGAGCCGGACGAACTGGTGGCCCGGTGATCCGCTGAGGCTGCGGCCCGCGGTGCCCGATGAGTTGTGACCTCTTGAACGTGAGACTGGAAGGACGGCCGTGACGCGGATGGACGATCTCGTGGTGGTCGGCGCGGGCCCGTACGGGCTGTCGATCGCCGCGCACGCGGCGGGCGCGGGACTCGACGTACGGGTGCTCGGACGGCCGATGGCCTCCTGGCGGGACCATATGCCCGACGGCATGTACCTGAAGTCGGAGCCGTGGTCCTCCAACCTGTCCGCGCCGGGCGGGGACCACACCTTGGCCGACTACTGCGCCACCCGCGGGATTCCGGCGGAACACGGCACTCCGCTGCCGATCGGCACGTTCAGCTCGTACGGGCTCTGGTTCGCCCGGCACGCCGCGCCCGAAGTGGAGGAGGTCACCGTCACCGAGGTCACGCCCGAGGGCGAGGGCTTCCGGGTCCGTACCGCCGAGGGGCCCGCGCTGCTCGCCCGCACCGTCGCCCTGGCGGTCGGGGTCATGCCCTTCGTCAACCATCCCGAGGTCCTGCGGGACCTGCCGCCCACGCACTACTCGCACAGCAGCGGCCACCGCGACCTGGCCCGGTTCGCCGGCCGGGAGGTCGCCGTGCTCGGAGCCGGGCAGGCGGCCCTGGAGACGGCCGCCCTGCTCGCCGAGAGCGGCGCCCGGCCCTGCCTGGTCGCCCGGCGCTCCCGGCTGAACTGGAACACCGTGCCCCAGCCGCTGCGGCGGCCCCCGCTGCGCGCCCTGCGCGACCCGCACAGCGGCCTCGGCACCGGCTGGCGCAGCTGGGCCTGGTCGGAGCTGCCCTGGGCCGTGCGGCGGCTGCCCGCGCCCACCCGGGAGCGGATCGTGGCGACCGCGCTGGGCCCCGCGGGGGCCTGGTGGCTGCGGGAGCGCTTCGAGCGGCGGGTCCCCGCGCTGCTCGGCCACCGGCTGCACCGGGCCGTCGCGGTGGGGGAGCGGACCCGGCTGGGGCTGACCACGGCGGCCGGGGAGTCCGTGGTGCTCGACGCCGCGCATGTGATCGCGGCGACCGGCTTCACCCCGGACCTGGCCCGGCTGGAGCTGCTCGACGCGGGGCTGCGGGCCGCGCTGGCCACGGTGGGCGGGAGCGGGACGCCGGAGCTGAGCCCCGGATTCGAGTCCTCCTGGCCGGGGCTGTTCTTCGCGGGGCTGCTGACGGCTCCCTCATTCGGCCCTTCCATGCGATTCGTGCACGGCGCGGGCTTCACGGCGGGGAGACTGGTCAGAGGAGTCCGAAAGCGCCTCGGCGCCCGGGGTCCGCTGCCGGGCCCCACCGGTGGGGCGCGGCCGGACCGGACCACTGCCGGCAATCCGAGCACGTATCTGCGGTGAGAGGGGTCCGCGATGAGCGCGGAGCGAGGACAGGGCCGTGGCTGGGTACGCATTCCCGCCAGCCGCGGGGAACAGCCCGGCAGGACCGGCGCGTCCGCGGGCCCCAGGGCCGCGGCGCCCGGGACCGCCACGGCCGGGCCGTCCCCGTACGAGACGCCCCCGTATGCCCAGTACCCCGCGTACCCGCCGTACGCGGGGGCCACGTACGGGGACCAGACGGTGATCTACATGTCCCTGGTCAAGCGCTGGCGGGAGGCCGGACGCACCCTTCCGGGGCATCCTGACGAGGAGTGGGAGCGGCTCATCTCCCAGCCGTGCTGGCCCGGCCGTTAGGTGGTGTGACTCTTGGCAGCGGCGGAGCGACGCGACAGACCCGGGCAGGACCGCCCGGAGCCCGTGACCGGGCCCGGCGAGCGGCTCGCGCTGAACGGCATGGGCAGCTTCGAGTGGGACCTCGACGCGGGGACGCTGGCGCTGGACGAGGCCGGGATGGCCGTCTACGACCTGGGTCCGGGCGAGTTCGACGGGACCCCGGAGGGCCTCGGGCTGCGGATCCCGGCCGAGGACAGCCTGCGGCTCGCCGATTCCGTGATCGCCGTCCTGGAGGGCGGTGAGGAGACGTACGGCTCGTACTTCACGGTGCAGCGGCGCGACGGCCGCGCCCAGTGGACCCACACCCAGGGCAGGGTGCTGCGGGAGGCGGACGGGCGGCCGTACCGGATCCTCGGGATCGTCCGGGACGCGACCGCAGAGCTGGAGCACGCCACGATCCTGCGGAGGCTGGAGACGGCGCGGGCCCAGCAGACGACCATCGTGCAGCGGACGACGGAGGCGCTGTCGCGGGCGGTGACCGTCGATGACGTCACGGCGACGCTGACCGGCGCGGGCGCGCTGGAGCGGCTCGGCGCGGACGGGCTGGCGCTGGGGCTGGTCGAGAACGGTGCCATCAAGATCATCGCGCTCAGCGGGGAGTCCCTGGAGATCCTCAGCGAGCGCAAGTTCACCCGGCTGGACGGGACGCTCCCGCTGTCGCACGCCGTGATCACCCGGCAGGCGCGCTTCGTCACCTCGCTCACCGAGCTGGCGGGCGAATTCCCGCTGCTCGCCGACTACTTGAACCGGATCCAGTTCGACGCGGCCGCCTACCTGCCGCTGATCGCCCAGGCCAAGGCCATCGGCGGGCTGGTGCTCTTCTACCGCCGGCGCCGTGAGTTCACCCCGGAGGAGAAGAACCTCTGCCTGGGCCTGGCCGGCATCGTCGCCCAGTCGCTCCAGCGGGCGCTCCTCTTCGACCAGGAGCGGGAGTTCGCGACCGGCCTGCAGGCGTCCATGCTGCCGCGCCGGATCCCGGAGATCACCGGCGGGGAGATCGCCGTCCGCTACCACTCCGCATGGAGCGGACGGGAGGTCGGCGGGGACTGGTACGACGTGATCTCCCTGCCCCGTGACCGGGTCGGCATCGTGGTCGGCGACGTACAGGGCCACGACACGCACGCCGCGGCCATCATGGGCCAGCTCCGGATTGCCCTTCGGGCGTACGCGGGCGAGGGCCACCCGCCCTCCACGGTGCTGGCGCGGGCCTCGCGCTTCCTGGCAGAACTGGACACCGAGCGCTTCGCGACCTGCATGTACGCGCAGGTGGACCTGGAGACCGGAGGCGTACGGGCCGTCCGCGCGGGCCATCTCGGCCCGCTGATCCGGCACACGGACGGGCGTACCGGCTGGCCCAACGTGCGCGGCGGCCTGCCGCTGGGGCTGGCCTCGATCTTCGAGCAGGAGGAGTTCCCCGAGACCCGCCTCGACCTGGTCCCCGGGGAGACCCTCGTCCTGTGCACGGACGGCCTCGTGGAGGAGCCCGGGACCGCCATCACCCAGGGCATGGAGGCCCTGGCCCACGCGGTGCGCAGCGGCCCGCAGGAGGCGGGCGCGCTCGCCGACCACCTCTCGGACCGGCTCTGGGAGCGCTGGGGCTCCGGCGACGACGTGGCGCTGCTGGTGCTGCGCCGGGCTCCCGACCCGGGCACCCACCGGGCCCCGCGCATCCACCAGTACATCCACCAGGCGGACCCCGAGGGGCTCTCCGAGGCGCGCTACGCCCTGCGGCAGGCGCTGCGGGACTGGGGCATGCCGGAGCTCGCGGACGATGTGGAACTGGCGGCGGGGGAGCTGCTGGTCAACGCCCTGCTGCACACGGACGGCGGGGCGGTGCTGACGATGGAGGTGCTGCCCGAGCCGGTCCGGCGGATCCGGCTGTGGGTCAAGGACCGCTCCAGCGTGTGGCCGCGGCGGCGGACCCCGGGCGAGTCGGCGACGACCGGGCGCGGGCTGCTGCTGGTGGACGCGCTGGCGACGCACTGGGGCGTGGAGTCCCGCGGCGACGGCAAGGCGGTGTGGTGCGAGTTCGACGCGGCGGGCAGCGCGGCTCGCAGCGCGGGGTGACCGCATGGGGTGACCGCGTGCTCACGTCGAGTTGTGGCCCGCCGGGGTCGGGGTGATGATGCGGACCATGAAAGAGGTTCTGCTGTGAGCCGCCTGGGCAAAGGCGCCGCGCTGGGCATCCTGGCCCTGCTCCTGCTGGCGGCCGGGATGCCGACGGTCGTGGACTGGACGACGGGGCGTCCGCACGCGGATCCCGGGTGCCAGACCGTCGCGTTCATGTCGATGACGGCCGTCGCGCCCGCTTGCCGGTAGCGGCGGCTACCGGCCTGCGGGCGAGCCACGGACTCAGTGGACTCCGTGGATCTTGATGTCCTGGGTGTCCTCGGCGACCGTGCTGATCGAGCGCGGGAACAGCCCGCCGGAGAGCTGGATCTCCTGGAGCTGCACCCTGGCCGTCGCGTGGCCCGGGTGCAGGCCGCCGCTGAGCGGCGAGTGGGCCCGCCACTGGCGCTCGTGGCCGTCGCAGACGAGGTCGCCGCTCGTTCCGATGCTGAGGCTGCTGCCGTCCTGGGCGACGGTCACCTTGATCTGCATCGCCCCCGAGGGTGACGCCTGCTCGCAGTGGTAGCTGCCGGAAAGGGTGACGCCGTCGTCCGAGTTGATGGCGGCGTACTTGTCCACGGAAATGCCTTGGTTGAAAACAGTGGCCTCGGCCGGGGCCGTGAATACCGCAGTGGCGGCCAGTGCGGAGAGGGCCGTCAGTGCCATTCGGCGGGCGGGCGTGCGCATTCGTCCTCGCATTTTTGCTCCAGAGGGATCCGGTTGGCGGGAACCGCCGGAACGCATTGTGCTGGCAGTCGAGGGGGTAACTCGCCCCGCGGGCTCGTGTCGGTGTGTGCAATTGCCCGCTCGGGCGCGTGAGACTGGCCGAAATACATCCCCGGAGGGATCCCGCATGCGCCAGTCCGCTTCCGTCCTCGCCGCCGCTCTCCTCCCGCTCCTCCTGTTCGGTGCTACGGCCTGTCAGAGCGCTCCCGAGGGAGCCGCGCTCGCGCCGGCCGCGGGTCCCGCCGTCCCGGTGGACGACGGGGTGCCGGGGGTGGAGGACGCGCCCGCGCGGACCACGCAGAACGCCGCCCGTGTGGGCGAGTCCGTACGGGTGCACGGCGCCCAGGTGGGCCGCCACCTCCAGGCGGTGCTCAACGCGTACGTGGATCCCGCGGTCAGCGTCGAGAAGAACTTCGCGCCGCCCGCGGGCAAGCGCTGGGTGGCCGCCTCGATGTCGTTCGTCAACGTCGGCGGAGCCTCGTACGGGGCCCTCGGACGCATGTGGGCGCTCGACGGCGCGGGGCAGCGCCATCCGGTGGTGCCGACCGGTGAACTGACGACCGGCAAACCCCTCGTCTTCGATTCCCTCGCGGTCGGTGAGCGGGCCGAAGGCTGGGTCGTGTTCGAAATTCCGGAAAATACGCGCATTGTGCGGCTCCAGTACCAGGACGCGAACACGCAGGCGAATCCCGGAGGTGGATTCTGGGCGGTGTAGCCCGGCCGGGTGAAAGGCCGTGAAGGGTCCGGGGGAGAGACCACTAGGGTGCGCGCATGACTTCAACCAAAGCCGAAATCGACCGGTCCAAGCTCGGCACCCTTTCCGTGCTCGCCTGGATCGGCGACCCCGATGAGGCCCACGACATCCCGTACCTCCTCGCCTACTCCCTCGGTGACGGCCCCGACGGCCCGGAGGCCGGCGAGGAGGCGGCCCGCGGGCTGCTGGAGGAGCTCGGCCTGCCCATCGGCGACGTGGTCATGGACGGCGTGCGCAACCCGGCGGGCTTCCCCGTGCAGATCCTCCTGGAGGGCAACCAGATCGCGCTGACCCTGCCGGGTCTGAACGCGAAGTGCATCGCCCCGCCGGAGTGGGTCGCCGCCGCCGACGACAGCGGGCAGGCGTACTTCCTCTTCGCGACGCGCGCCTGGCCCGAGGCGGTCCCCGGCAAGCCGGTCTCCGCGGAGACCCTGCAGGCGTTCGCGGGTGACGAGGAGGTGCTCACCAGCAGCGCCCACGCCGTCCTCGCGGTGCGGCGCCTGCAGAAGTAGCGCGGACGGGGGAGCCCATCCCGCTCCGGCCGCCGGGCTCCCAGCCTGCCCGGTGGCCGGTTCTCCCGTGGGCGGCCGCCGGGCTACGGGGCTACGGGCGCTCGAAGGCGAACTTGAGCGAGCGGACGCGGTTGTCGAAGTTGGACCCCGCCAGATCCGGCAGCCCGGCCGCACGCAGGCCGACCGGCCGGGTCAGCAGTTCGCGGAACAGCGCCTTCATCTCCACCCGGGCCAGGTGCGCGCCCAGGCAGAAGTGCGGTCCGCCGCCGCCGAAGCCCAGGTGGGGGTTGGGGGAGCGGGTGATGTCGAAGGCGTCGGGGTCGGGGAAGACGGCCTCGTCCCGGTTGGCGGAGGCGTAGTACAGCACCACCTTGTCGCCGGGGTGCAGCGGGTGTCCGCCCAGGGTGTGTTCGGCGGCCACCGTCCGGCGGAACTGGATGATCGGCGTCGAGTGCCGGATCATCTCGTCGACGGCTCCCTCGGCGTACTTCTCGAAGTCCGAGAGCAACAGGTCCCGTTGTTCGGGGAAGTCGGTCAGCAGGGTCAGCCCGTGCGTGATGGCGTTGCGGGTGGTCTCCACGCCCGCCACCATCAGCAGGCTGAAGAAGGCGCCGAGTTGCCGGGCTCCCAGTGCCTGGCCGTCGACGTTCGCGCGGACCAGCGCCGAGATCAGGTCGTCGGTGGGGTTCTTGCGCCGCTCCCGGCCGATGCCCGCGACCATCCGCTGCATCCGGGCCAGGGCGCGCAGCCCGCGCCCGGGCATGCGCAGCCGGGAGGCCAGGGCCCGCTCCACGCCGATGTTCTCGGAGGCGTGGTTGACGCGGTCGGCGATCTCGGCGCGGTAGCGCTCCGGGATGCCCATCATGTTGCAGATGACCTCCAGCGGCAGCCTGGAGGCCACCGCCGAGACGAACTCGTCGGGCTCCTCGGCCAGTACGTCGTCGACGATCCGGGCCGCCACCGCGTGGATGTCCTCCTCGGCGGCCGCCAGCAGACGGGGCGTGAAGGCCCGCTGCACGATCTTGCGCAGCTGTGCGTGGTCCGCGCCGTCGAGGTTGACCATCGAGTCCCCGAACAGCGCCCGCACCCAGCGGGCCGGCTCGGGGGTGGTCACCCCGGGCGCGCTGGCGAACACCTTCGGCAGCCGGCTCGCCTCCTGTACGTCGGCGTGCCGTACGAGGGCCCAGTGGCCGCCCTTCCCCTCGGGGACGAACACGGGGGAGTCCAGGGCGCGCAGGCGGGCGAAGGCGGCCAGCCGGTGGGCGGGCGGCTGCTGCCAGAAGCCCGGGTCGGCCAGCTCCCTGCCGGGGTCGCCGCCCGTGCCGTGCCGTTGTGCCGGGAGTGTCATGGCCTGCCTCCAGTTGCGACGCGTCGTCCTGCGCTGGAGAACGGCGCCGGTGGCGCGGGGGTGACGGGTCGGCGCCTCAAACCCGGGCGGCGGGGCCGGGCCCGCGGGTGGCCAGGGTCATGCCGACGGCGACGGTCGCCGCCGCGACGAGGCCCGCGTACAGGACGGCGTACGGGCCCGCCCAGGTGCAGGCGAGCACGGCGAGGGCGGAGACCGGCAGGGTCAGCTGCTGTGCGGGGCCCCGCTTGAAATGGCGGGAGTGCAGCAGCCAGACCATGAGCAGGAAGACCGCGGCCGGGACGGTGACGGCGGCGTTCGCGGCGAGCTGCGAGATGTGGGCCTTGCCGACGGCGTGCTCGACCGCGACCTCGATGCCGGCGCCGATGGCCGCGCCCGAGCCGAAGATCAGCAGGTGCCCGTAACCCCACGGGATCGCCTCCCGGTTGGAGGTGAGGTGCTCGTGCATCGGCACCGCGAAGTAGATCCACCAGGCGGCGAAGACGATCAGCAGGCCGCCCGCGGCGATGGGCAGCAGCTCGCCGAGCGCCTCGTGCTCGTCGATCGCCGACTTCACGGCCACCGTGCTCGCCGCGATCGTCTCGCCCAGCACGATGATCGTGAACAGGCCGTACCGCTCGACGATGTGGTGGGCGTGCCACGGCGTCTGGTGTCCGCGCTCGGCCAGCACCGGGACCAGCAGCTCGGCGACGACGAGGACCAGGAACAGCCAGCGCTTGGCGTCGTCCGGGGCGAACAGCAGCGCCACCCAGCCGGCCTGGCAGACGACCAGCCCGGCCGCGTACTTCAGGGCCGCCGCGCGGGCCTCGCCGCTCTCGCCCGCGGCGGCCCGCAGCCACTGGGCGGTGAGCGCGACGCGCATGATCAGGTAGCCGATGACGGCCACCGTCCAGTCGTTCTGGTCGAAGGCCCGGCTCACGCCGGCCGCGTAGACGAGCACGCCGGCGATCTGGACGAGGGTCGCGATCCGGTACGGCACGTCGTCGCAGTCGTAGGCGGAGGCGAACCACGTGAAGTTCATCCACGCCCACCACACGCCGAAGAAGACGAAGCAGTAGCCGATCACGCCGGTGCCGGGATGGCCCTCGGCCAGCGCGTGCACGAGCCGGGCTCCGGCCTGGGCGATGGCGACGACGAAGCAGAGGTCGAAGAACAGCTCCAGCGGCGTGGCCGCCCGGTGGTCCTCGTCACGGCTGCGGGCGGTCATGGGGGAGTAGGCCATGGCCGACAGCAGACCAGAGGGGTACCGGTTCAGCAGGCGAGGCGCGCGGCCCTCAGCGCCCACATGCCCCGGGCGGACTTGTAGCGCGCCAGCACCAGCCGGGCCAGGTGCGGATGGTCGGCCAGCGGCGCGGACACCGTCCAGGCGCCGAGGCCCGCGAGGGCCTGGGTGAAACGGCCCGGGGCCAGCAGGTGCGCGGCGACGGCGATCCGGCGGTGGCCGGCATCCCGCAGCGCGGCCAGGGCCTCGGGAACGGTGGGCCCGGCCGAGGTCAGGTACGCGGGAACCACCGGGACGGGCTCAGGCCCGGGGCCGCGGTCGTACTCCAGCAGGGCGGCCAGCCCGGCCGCGCAGGCCTCCGTACCGGCGTTGCCGCCCGGGCGGGAGGAGCCGGCTCCGGCCACGACGACGGCGTCGGCCCTTGCGCGCGGGCCGTGGCGGCGCTCGGCGTCGCGCAGCCGGCTGTGCAGGGCGAGGGCGATGTCGGGCTCGCCGCTGAGGCCCTCGGTCAGCACGCAGCCGGTCCCGTCGAGCACCGCCGGGATGTCCACGCGGCGGTGGTAGCCGTCGCCGAGCAGCAGCGGGACGACCACCGCGCGCGGGTGGTCGCGTACGACGTCGGCGAGGCAGGGGCGCTGCACGTCCAGGTGGCCGACGGCCGCGCGGACCCCGCTCCGTGCCTCGATGGCCGTGACGAGCCGGCCGATGGTGGCGGCGGCGGCCGGGGCCGCGCTGCCGTGTACGGCGAGTACGAGCATGCCTTCCACGCTAGGCGGGCGCGGCCCCCGGCGGAGCCCGGCCAAAGACCTTCGGCGCAGGTCACAGGTCCTGTGCGAAAGGGGTCGGGCTCCCCGCCACGAGGGGCCCTTTTCGGGCGGTCCTGCCGGTGGGGCGGACCTACCGTCGAAAGGTCGGAACGTATGCACGCACTCGGAGAGTGATCCATGGGGCAGACGCTGGTTGTCATCGGCCACGGCATGGTGGGACACCGCCTGCTGGAGGCGCTTGCCGAGCGTGACGCGCTCGCCGACCCGGCCCGCCCCGGCAGCGGCGGCTGGCAGGTCACCGTCCTCGCCGAGGAGGAGCGCCCCGCCTACGACCGTGTGCACCTGTCCGGCGCCTTCACCGGGTCCACGGGCGAGGAGCTGTCCCTGGTCGGGCCCGGGTTCCTGGAGCGGTACGGCATCGACCTGCGGCTCGGCGACCCCGCCGAGCAGATCGACACCGCCGCCCGTACGGTCACCAGCCGGTCCGGGGCCGTCCTTCGCTACGACGCCCTGGTGCTGGCGACCGGCTCCTACCCCTTCGTACCGCCGATCGACGGCGCGGGCGCCGTAGGCTGCTTCACCTACCGCACGCTGGACGACGTCGAGGCGCTGACCGCGTACGCGGGCGGCGGGGCGCGGACCGGCGTGGTCATCGGCGGCGGGCTGCTCGGCCTGGAGGCGGCGGGCGCGCTGCGCACGCTGGGACTGACCACGCACGTCGTGGAGTTCGCGCCCCGGCTGATGCCGTTGCAGGTGGACGACGGCGGCGCGGCCGCGCTGCGGGCCACCATCGAATCCATGGGCGTCGCCGTGCACACGGGTGTGGGCGCCGCCGGGGTCGAGACCGACGGGGACGGCAAGGCCGTCAACCTGCGGCTGACCAACGGGCAGGAGCTCAGCTCCGACGTCGTCGTGTTCTCGGCGGGCGTGCGCCCGCGCGACCGCCTGGCGCGCGAGTGCGGGCTGGCCGTCGGCGACCGGGGCGGGGTGGTCGTGGACGCCCACTGCCGCACCAGCGACCCGTACGTCTACGCGGTCGGCGAGTGCGCGCAGACCGTGGACGGCAAGGTGTACGGGCTGGTCGCGCCCGGCTACCAGATGGCCGAGACGGTCGCCGAGGCGCTGGCGGGGGCGGGGGCGCTGACCTTCACCGGGGCCGACACCTCCACCAAGCTGAAGCTGATGGGCGCCGATGTGGCCTCCTTCGGCGACCCGTTCGCGCCCGAGGGGCGGGACGGGGCCGTCTCGGTGGTCTTCTCCGACGCCCGGGAAGGCGTGTACAAGAAGCTGCTGCTCGGCCCGGACGGGGCGCTGCTCGGCGGCATCCTGGTGGGCGACGCCGAGGCGTACGGATCGCTGAAGCCGCACGCCGGCCGGCAGCTGCCGGCTCCGGCCGAGGCCTTCATCCTGCCGTCGACCGAGGGGGTGGCCCTGCCGGGCGCGGACGCGCTGCCCGACGAGGCGGTGGTGTGCAGCTGCCACAACGTCACCAAGGGGCAGGTCCGTACGGCGGTGGCGGCCGAATCCCTCACCGACATCGGCGGCATCAAGAAGTGCACCAAGGCGGGCACCGGCTGCGGTGGCTGCCTGGGCACGCTGCAGGCGGTGCTGGACGCGGAACTGGCTGCGGCGGGCATCGAGAAGCCGCGCGGGCTGTGCGAGCACTTCACCCTCACGCGGGCGGAGATCTACGAGAAGGTCCGCACCGAGAAGATCCGCAGCTTCAGCGAGCTACTGGAGGCGTACGGAGAGGGCGGCGAGGGCTGCGCCGTGTGCAAGCCGGCCGTCGCGAACGTGCTCGGGACCCTCGCGCCGGACCTGGGCATCGGGCACATCCTGGCGGGCGAGCAGGCGGCCCTGCAGGACTCCAACGACCTCTTCCTCGCCAACCTCCAGAAGGACGGCACCTATTCGGTCGTCCCGCGCGTCGCGGGCGGCGAGATCACGGCCGAGCAGGTCATCGCACTGGGCGAGGTGGCCAGGGACTACGGCCTCTACACGAAGATCACCGGTGCGCAGCGGATCGGGCTCTTCGGTGTCCGCAAGGAGCAGCTGCCGGACATCTGGCGGCGCCTGGGCGGCGCCGGCTTCGAGTCCGGGCAGGCGTACGGGAAGTCGCTGCGGGCGGTGAAGTCGTGCGTGGGCGCCCGCTTCTGCCGGTTCGGGCAGGGCGATTCGATCCAGCTCGCGATCGACCTGGAGCTGCGCTACCGGGGGCTGCGCACGCCGCACAAGTTCAAGGGCGGGGTCTCCGGCTGTCTGCGCGAGTGCGCGGAGGCGCGGGGCAAGGACATCGGCGTCATCGCCACCGCCAACGGCTGGAACCTGTACGTCGGCGGCAACGGCGGGGCGACCCCGCGCCACGCGGACCTGCTGGCCTCGGACCTGACGAGCGCCGAACTCTTCGCGCTGACCGACCGGTTCCTCATGTACTACATCCGCACCGGCGAGCGGCTGGAGCGCACGGCGGCCTGGATGGAGCGGCTCGGCGGGAGCACGGCCGCGGTGGAGCACCTCCGCGAGGTCCTGATCGAGGACTCGCTCGGGATCTGCGCCGAGCTGGAGGCGCAGATGGAGCGGCACGTGGCGGCGTACCAGGACGAGTGGCAGGCCGTGCTGGAGGACCCGGCGGCGCTGGAGCGCTTCGGGGCGGTGGACTTCGGCGCGGTGGACTCCGAGGCGGCTGCCGGCGAGGCCCTGGAACCGGGCCGGGGACGCACCGCCGTACTGCCGGACGGGACGCAGGCGGCCGTCTTCAAGGACCGCGCCGGCGAGGTGTACGCGGTCGCCAACCGGGACCCCTTCTCGGGCGCGGACGTGATCGCCAACGGCATCATGGGCTCGCGCGACGGGGTGCCGGTGGTGGCGTCCCCGATGCACAAACAGGTCTTCGACCTGCGCACCGGCGTCTGCCTGGACGACCCCGAGGTGTCGCTCCCGGTGGTGGAGCTGCCGGTGGGCCTGCGGCCGTAAGCGGCCGTAAGGCTGTCGGAGCCGCTTACCAACGCACTGTGGGCGACGGGACCTTGTCCTGTCGCCCACAGTGCGTTCTCCTCTGCCGCGGGCGCCGAGCGAGGCGGAACCTGGATAAGTCAGGACCCTTCTCGCAGTTCAGGACGTGCAATGAGTACCGCCACGCAGGAAGCGCAGAGGACGCTGGCCGATCCGGCGCAGTACCGCCCCGGCCGCACCATCACGGAGTGGACGCCGGAGGATCCGTCCTTCTGGCAGTCCACGGGTAAGAAGGTCGCCACCCGCAACCTGTGGATCGCGGTGCCGGCCCTGCTCGTGGCCTTCGTGGTCTGGCAGGTCTGGAGCATCACGGCGACCAACCTGAAGGACGTCGGCTTCGGCTTCTCCCAGTCCCAGCTCTTCTGGCTGACGGCCGTCCCGGGCATCACCGGCGGTACCGCCCGCATCCTCTACACCTTCATCGGCCCGATGATCGGCCAGCGCCGCTTCACGGCCCTCTCCACGGTCGTGCTGGTCGTACCGCTGCTGTGGCTCGGCTTCGCGGTGCAGAACCCGGACACCTCCTACGGCACGATGATCGCCATCGCGGCGCTGTGCGGCATCGGCGGCGCGAACTTCTCCTCCTCCCTGGCCAACATCGGCTTCTTCTACCCCAAGCAGGAGAAGGGCAACGCGACCGGCATCAACGGCGGCCTGGGCAACCTGGGCGTCTCCGTGGTCCAGCTGCTCACCCCGATCCTGATCACTTCGTCGGTCCTGGCGATCGGCGCGGGCCAGAAGAAGGCGAACGGCTCCGAGATCTACCTGCAGAACGCGGCCTTCGTCTGGGTGCCCGTCCTGATCGTCCTCGCCGCCGTCGCCTGGTTCGGCCAGAACGACCTCAAGGTCGCCTCCACCCCCTTCAGCCAGCAGAAGATCATCTTCAAGCGCAAGCACAACTGGCTGATGACCTGGCTCTACGTCGGCACCTTCGGGTCCTTCATCGGTTTCGCGGCCGCGCTGCCGCTGCTGATCAAGACCACCTTCCCCGCGTACTCGGTGGCCACCTACGCCTGGATGGGCCCGGCCCTCGGTGCGCTGGCCCGCTGGGCCGGCGGCTGGATCGCCGACAAGCTCGGCGGCGCCCGGGTGACGATCCTGTCCTTCGTGGGCATGGCGGCCTCGATCATCGGTGTCATCACCTTCCTCCCGGCCGGCTCCGACCAGGGCTCCTTCTACGGCTTCTTCTTCTGCTTCCTGTCGGCCTTCTTCTTCTCGGGCATCGGCAACGGCTCGACCTTCCGCCAGATCCCGGTCATCTTCCGGGGCCAGCACCTGAAGGGCCTGACGGAGGGCACGCCGGAGTACGCGAGGGCCCTCAAGCAGGCGGAGATCGAGTCCGGCGCGGTCACCGGCTTCACCGCCGCCATCGCCGCCTACGGCTTCTTCTTCATCCCGGCGATGTTCGCCAACTTCGCCGTGACCAGCGCGATGTGGGGCTTCGTCGCCTTCTATGCCTCCTGTGTCGTCGTGGCCTGGTGGTTCTACGCCCGCAAGGGCGCGGAAGCCCCGAGCTAGACCCGTCGCCGCACGCGCGCTCCGCCCCGGCAGAACGAAAGGTCGCACCAGTGCTCGGCATGTTCCTGCAACTCGCCGTCATGGTGGCGGCCATCGGGCTGGGGTCCCGCAAGGGCGGGGTGGCCATGGGGCTATGGGGCGCCGTCGGCGTCTTCGTGCTCGCGACGTTCTTCGGGGTCACCCCCGCCGACACCTCCGGCATCGTCGACGTCATGCTGATCATCCTCGCGGTGATCATGGCCGCCGCCGCGATGGAGGCGGCCGGCGGCATCGACTACCTCGTCGGGGTCGCCGAGAAGGCCATCAGGCGCAAGCCCGCCCGGGTCGTGTACGTCGCCCCCCTGGTGTCATGGATGTTCACGCTCGGCGCCGGCACGGCCCACGTCTTCTACCCCCTGCTCCCCGTCATCCACGACGTCGCCCGCGAGGGCGGCGTCCGGCCCGAGCGGCCCATCGCGGTCTCCTCGATCGCCGCCACCTTCGGTATCACCGCTTCCCCCGTCTCCGCCGCCATGGCGGCCATGATCGTGATGTTCGACGGCGACGGATGGAACCTGCCCCGGATCATGGCCGTGGCGGTACCGGCCACCCTGCTCGGTGTGATCGCGGCCGCCACCGTGCAGTCCCGGGTGGGCAAGGAGCTGGCGGAGGACGCCGAGTACCTGCGCAGGCTGGCCGCCGGCGAGATCGAGGCCCCCGCCCCCGCCGAAGCCGCCCCGCCGCTGCCGCCGCGGGCGCGCTGGTCGGCGTACCTCTTCCTCGGCGGGACCGTCGCCGTCGTGCTCAGCGGGCTCTTCCCCGACCTGCGTCCCCGGGCCGACAAGGGCCCGCTGTCCATGCCCGCCACCATCGAGATCCTGATGATGGCCGTGGCCGCGCTGATCCTGCTGCTCTGCAAGGTCGACGCCAAGCGGATACCGGGCACGGACGTGGCCAAGTCCGGTCTCGTCGCCGTCATCGGAGTCTTCGGACTGTCCTGGCTGGGCCTGTCCTTCATCGGCGCCAACGAGGCCCGGATCACCGGCGCGCTGGGCGGGGTCGCGCAGGACCACCCCTGGTTCTTCGCCATCATGCTGCTGCTCCTCTCCGCTCTGCTCTTCAGTCAGGCCACCACCACGAAGGCCCTGATGCCGCTCGGGCTGGCACTCGGCATACCGGCCCCCCTCCTCATCGCGATGTGGCCCGCCGTGAACGGCTATTTCCTCCTCCCCACCTACGGCACCTTCATCGCGGCGATCAACTTCGACCGGACGGGCACCACCCGCGTCGGCCGCTTCGTCGTCAACCACTCCTTCATGCTGCCCGGCCTGGTCACGACCTGCGTCGCGGTATCCACAGGCTTCGTCCTGGTTCATATCGTCTGATTTCTTCAAATCCTTGTGAAAGCATTCACAAGCTCACGATGGACCTTCGGCCTGATCGAAATGCCAGGTCAGAGGGCATGAACGACCCCGGATTCAGTGAACCGGGGGACCTTCGGGCCCCAGCTCGGGACCAACGCGGCGCCAAATGATCGATCAAAAGGCGTGCAATGGAGACAAGCAATGAGGCGACTCGGAAGGTGCGGGCGATGACTGTCACCCCTGCGGAAACCACGAAGAACGGCGAGGCCGGCGAGGCCTGGGAGGGCTTCAAGGGCGGTCTGTGGCGTGACGCCATCGACGTCCGCGACTTCATCCAGCAGAACTACACGCCGTACGAGGGCGACGACGGCTTCCTCGCCGGCCCGACCGAGCGCACCACCGCCGTGTGGAAGGCGATCACGGACAAGTTCCCGCAGGAGCGCGAGAAGGGCGTCTACGACGTCGCCCACGACATCCCCTCGTCGATCACCGCGCACGCCCCGGGCTACATCGACCGCGACAAGGACCTGATCGTCGGCCTCCAGACGGACGCCCCGCTCAAGCGCGCGATCATGCCGTACGGCGGCTGGCGCATGGTCGCCGGCGCCCTGGAGACCTACGGCTACCCGGTCTCCGAGGATCTGGAGAAGGTCTTCACCGAGTACCGCAAGACCCACAACGCCGGTGTCTTCGACGCCTACACCCCCGAGATCCGCGCCGCCCGCAAGGCCGGCATCGTGACCGGCCTCCCGGACGCCTACGGCCGCGGCCGCATCATCGGCGACTACCGCCGCGTGGCCCTCTACGGTGTGGACCGCCTCGTCTCCTTCAAGAAGGAGGAGAAGGAGGAGCTGAACTCCCTCCCCGCCGGCAACCGTTCGCTGGAGGAGACGATCCGCCTGCGCGAGGAGCTCTCCGAGCAGATCCGCGCGCTCGGCGAACTCAAGGCGATGGCCGCCTCCTACGGCTACGACATCTCCGGCCCGGCAGCGACCGGCCGCGAGGCCATCCAGTGGCTGTACTTCGCGTACCTCGCCGCCGTGAAGGAGCAGAACGGCGCGGCCATGTCGCTCGGCCGCACCTCCACCTTCGTCGACGTCTACCTCCAGCGCGACATCGAGGCAGGCCTCCTCACCGAGGAGCAGGCCCAGGAGCTGGTCGACGACTTCATCATCAAGCTCCGCATCGTCCGCTTCCTGCGCACCCCGGATTACGACGAGCTGTTCTCCGGCGACCCGACCTGGGTCACCGAGTCGATCGCCGGCATGGGTGAGGACGGCCGCCCGCTGGTCACCCGGACCTCCTTCCGCTACCTCCAGACCCTCTACAACCTGGGACCCGCTCCCGAGCCGAACATGACGGTCTTCTGGTCGCCGCAGCTGCCGCAGGGCTTCAAGGAGTTCTGCGCCCGGGTCTCGATCGACACCTCCTCGGTCCAGTACGAGTCCGACGAGCTGATGCGCCCGCGCTTCGGCGACGACACCGCCATCGCGTGCTGCGTCTCGGCGATGCCGGTCGGCAAGCAGATGCAGTTCTTCGGCGCCCGCGTGAACCTCGCCAAGACCCTGCTCTACGCGATCAACGGCGGCCGGGACGAGAAGTCCGGCGCCCAGGTCGGCCCCGAGACCGGCGCCCTCACCTCCGAGGTCCTGGACTACGACCAGGTCATGGCCAAGTTCGACGAGCAGATGGAATGGCTCGCGGACACCTACGTCCACGCCCTGAACGTCATCCACTACATGCACGACCGGTACGCCTACGAGCGCATCGAGATGGCGCTCCACGACCGCGACGTGCGCCGCACCATGGCCTGCGGCATCGCCGGCCTCTCGGTCGCCGCAGACTCGCTGTCCGCCATCAAGTACGCCAAGGTCACCGCCCTGCGCGACGAGACCGGTCTGGCCACCGACTACACCGTCGAGGGCGAGTACCCGGCGTACGGCAACAACGACGACCGCGTCGACGAGATCGCCGTCTGGCTCGTCGAGGAGTTCATGAAGAAGGTGCGCAAGCACGAGACGTACCGGGGCGCCGAGCACACCCAGTCCGTGCTGACGATCACCTCGAACGTCGTCTACGGCAAGAAGACCGGCAACACGCCCGACGGCCGCCGCGCCGGCGAGCCGTTCTCCCCGGGCGCCAACCCGATGAACGGCCGCGACACCCACGGCTACGTCACCTCGGCGCTGTCGGTCGCGAAGCTCCCGTACGAGGACGCCGAGGACGGCATCTCGCTGACCAACACCGTCACCCCCGACGGCCTGGGCCGCACCCCCGAGGAGCGGATCAAGAACCTGGCGGGCGTGCTCGACGGCTACATGGCGGTCGACGGCTTCCACATGAACGTGAACGTGCTCAACCGCGACACGCTCATGGACGCCATGGAGCACCCGGAGAAGTACCCGCAGCTGACCATCCGCGTCAGCGGCTACGCGGTGAACTTCGTCCGGCTGACGCGCGACCAGCAGCTCGACGTGCTGAACCGCACCTTCCACGGCTCCCTCTAGGTCGTGTCGTCAAAGTCCCGTCTGGCCGGCGGGGCCTGGTGCGCCGCCGGGGGGGGGGGGGGGGGGGGGGGGGGGGGGGGGGGGGGGGGGGGGGGGGGGGGGGGGGGGGGGGGGGGGGGGGGGGGGGGGGGGGGGGGGG
>NZ_JBVJUY010000042.1:12446-69730 GCF_055604165.1 Streptomyces sp. NPDC037242 | reverse complement strand
CCCCCCCCCCCCCCCCCCCCCCCCCCCCCCCCCCCCCCCCCCCCCCCCCCCCCCCCCCCCCCCCCCCCCCCCCCCCCCCCCCCCCCCCCCCCTCGGCCGTGCGTGTGACTACGGGCGGAAGCGCAGCACCTGCGGGTCGTGGTCGCTGTTCTGGTTCGCGAACTCGGCGTTGATGTGCACGCTGTCGTACGTGAACGACTTGATCGCCGGGCTCGTCAGGATCTGGTCCAGCACCTGCGCGTTGCCCTGGAAGACGTACGAGTACCGCTCCGACTTCGGCAGCGACTTGATCGCCGGGTACAGCGCACCGCCGTCGGCCAGCGCGTTCGTCGTCGCCGAGAACTCGAAGTCGTTGATGTCGCCGAGGACGAGGACGTTCGCGTTCTTCTCCGCCGCCAGGATCTCCTTGACGAAGCCGTTCACGGCCTGCGCCTGGAGCAGTCGCTTCTCCTCCGACTTGCGCACCGGCGGCTGGTGGTGCGAGGTCAGGCCCTCGTCGCCGCCCTTGGAGCCGAAGTGGTTGGCGATCACGAAGACCGTCCGGCCGCGGAAGACGAACTCGCCGGCCAGCGGCTTGCGGCTGTCCGCCCACGCCGGGTTCGCCGGGTCGATGCGGCCGGGGGAGTGGGTCAGGGCGGCCTTGCCGTTCTCCTTGACCACGCCGGTCGCCGTCACCGCGTCACCCGGGGCGCGCTCGGTGAAGGAGACCCGCGCCGGGTTGAAGAGGAACACCTGGCGGATGTTGCCGCCGGGCTCGCCGCCGTCCTTCTTGTCCTGCGGGTTGACGGTCCGCCACTGGTAGGCCGGGCCGCCCGCCGCGGCGATCGCCGTGGTGAACTTCGTCAGCGTCTGCTCCGCCGAGACGGTGCCGTCGTTCTTGGCGCCGTTGTCGTCCTGGATCTCCTCCAGGGCGAGGATGTCGGGGGAGGCCAGGTTCTCGACGACCGCCTTGGCGAGGTTGTCGAACTTCTCCTGCGGGTCGGTCGGGTCGAGGTTCTCCACGTTGTACGTGGCCACCGCGAGCTCGCCCGGGGACTGCGGCTTGGTCTTCTCGGGGGCCAGGGTGCCCGCCTTGACGGTGCCGAGGGTGCGGGCCACCAGGGTGTAGCCGCCGAACTGGTTGAAGTCCAGCGGGCCTTCGGTGGTGCCGGTCAGCTTGTCGCCGACGTTGGCCACCGGGAAGGGCTGCTGCGCGATCGGCGCGAGCTGCTGGATCTGGAGGCGGCCGGTGTTCTGGGACTCGTACGAGCCGTAGATCGTGCCGCCGCGCTTGGCGGCGTTCTCCCAGCCCTTCACCGTGACCCACAGCTCCGAGTACGGGTCGGTGGCGCCGACCACGCGCGAGGTGCCGATCTTGACGTTCATGCCCTCAAGGGACTCGTAGTAGTCCAGGGCGTAGCGCGAGGGGTCCAGGGTCAGGCCGTTGATGCTGCCCGCGGCGGCCGCGTCGCCGGCCGGGGCGTACTCGGCGGGGACCGAGTACTCGTTGATGGCGGTGGCCTCGGGCAGGGCGTTGCCCGAGGAGACGACGGTCACGACCGGCTTGGAGATCTGGGTGGCCGACTGGTTGCCGGAGGCGACGCCGCCGGGGACGTACTCGCCGACCAGGCCGGAGACCTTGACCGCGTCGCCCACGGCGACGGTCGGGACCGAGCTGGTGAAGACGAACACGCCCTCGCTGGTGGCGGCGTTGTCGTCCGCGTCGGGGTCCTGGATCCAGAAGCCGCGCGAGCCGTACGTGCGTACGCCCGTCACGATGCCCTCGACATCGGCGACCTGCTTGCCGTTGAGCGGGGATATCCGGGTGGTGCCCTGAATGTCGTGGATGCGTATCGGATCGGCCGACGCGGCACCCTCGGCGGCGTCGGCGGAACCGGCGAGCAGGCCGGTGGCCAGCGCGGTGGCGACGAGGGCCGCGACGGCGGCGGAACGGGGATGCGAGGAGCGCATGGGCAGGAACTCCGGTGTGGGATGGGGAACGCGTATATCTACGCGCGTCAATTTCGTTCCTGGCCTGCAAAGTTGTCAACCCCTACAGGGGATACGAAAGCGGTCTGTGGGATGAACCAAAGGGGATGGCCCGCCGGGGCCGCCCGAATTGCGTCTACGCTGGGGCGCCGCAAGAAGGTCACGACCGCCCGCCGCCCGGCCGCACGACCGTCGGGCCGCCCCGCCGCAGGGCTGTCCGAGGGCCGTCCGACCGCACGACCGCCCCACCGCGCCCGCGAGGAGAACCGCCCCATGTCCGCTGAGTCGCACCCCACGCTGCCGCCGGTCCGGCTGCTCTCCGACGCGGAGCTGGCCCGAGACGCCCTCGCCGCCCCGCTGTTCGCGCGCGCGGTACGCCTCGCCCGCTGGGCCGGACCCGACACCCGCGTGGACGTCGGCGGCGAACTCGTCGCGGCCCAGCTCCCCGAGGCCGTCGCGGTGCTCGGCCTCGACCCCGCCGACGAGGACTCCCCGGTGTACGCGAGCCAGGCCTGGCGGGTCGCCGTGGACACCGGCCTGGTCGACGTGACCGAGCCGGACGAGGACGAGGCCGAGTGCGAGCCCGGGGGCGCGGGCGCGGACGGGAACGCTGCGGCCGGGGCGGCCGGCGCGGGCGCGCACGACCCGCTGGACGCGGCCGACGAGGCACGGGGGTTCGGCACCGCAGCCGCGGGCGAGGACCTCGCGCTGGTGACCGGCGGCGCCCCCGGCGACGTGCTCGACCTGTGGCTCGCGGCCCTGGACACGGTCCTCGCGGACGCGGCGGTACCGGCCCTGGACGACCTCGTGGACGCGCTCGACGCGGGCGGCGAGATCGACTTCGACCAGCTCGACTGGAACCTCGGCCGCGAGGCGGACTTCCTCGACGGGGTCCTCGCCAACCTCTACCTGCTCACCGTCGCCGAGGGCGGATCGGCCGACGGCCCCGTGCCGCTGCCCGTGCTAGCCGCCTCGATGGTGGTGCCCGACGACATGGGCGACCCGACCGACGCCGTCCTGGAACAGGTCTCGGACGCGATGATGCGCCTCGACGACCAGTTCCGGCAGCTGGAGCCGATCGGGCTCGTCGAGTTCCGCCCCGTCGACGAGGAGCTGCTGGCGGAGGCCGGCGAGGAGGAGCCGGCCGCCGCGGCCCGACGCGCCGACGAGGACGACGAGGAGGACGTCTCCCGGTACGGCATGGTCCGCCTGACCCCCCTCGGCCTGTACGGGATCCGCGCCCGCATGCTGGAGGCCGGCGTCGAGGCCCCGGCCGTCGGCGAACTGGCCGACAAGGGCGCCGACGCACTGCTCGACGCGATCTCCCTCTACCCCGAGAGCGCGGCACAGGCCGAGATCGAGCAGTGGCTGGCCGGCCGCGAGCTGCCCACCGCGGTCGCCGAACTGCTCGCCGCCGCCAAGGGCGACGACGAGGGAGCCCCGCTGCGCCGGCTGCGCTGCCAGCAGGCCCTCGCCCCGGCCGGGGCGGAGGCCGAGCCGGCGGTCCGCGCGGTGCTGCACGACGCGGAGCTCGGCGGGCTCGCCCGGGTCTGGCTGGCGGAGCGCGGGGTGGCCGACGTACCGGCGCCGGACGGGGAGATGGTGTTCTGGCTGACCGTCGACACGATCGCGGCGCAGTTGGCCGCGGACGGGGAGACGGAGGAGCTGCCGGTCCTGATGGACACGCTCACCGCCCACCACACGGGGTTCTTCGACCAGGTGTGGCGCGTGGAGCACCCGGCGACGGCGTACGTCCTGGAGGCGATGGGACGGCTGCACCCGGACAAGAAGATGGCCAAGGAGGCCCGCAAGGCCGCGTTCAAGGCGCGTTCCCGGCACGCGTGAGACGGCTGTAATGAGACGTTCCTGAAGCGGAGTTGGCCATACCCGACCGGGCGAAGGGGTCGCTCTCCATTCCTGGGTAGTTCAGCGGGCATTCAGGTGCGGGCGGGAGCGTGTGCGCCGACGACTGCACCGCAGGCGCACCACCTCCCCACCCCCAGGAGACCCGATGCCGCTCAGCCGTAGAGATTTCACCGCCCGCACCGTCATCGCCGGTGCCGGCGTCGCGCTCACCGGGACGGTCGGCGCACTCGCCACGGCCCCGGGGGCGCTGGCGGCCGACGACAGCACGCAGCGCGACGAACACGGCCGCCCCAAGGGGCCCGGCTACGGCCCGCTCGTCCCCGACCCGGCGGGCATCCTCGCGCTCCCCGCCGGATTCGGCTACCGCGTCCTCACGCACAGCGGTGTCACCAAGCTCGACTCCGGCGAGTCCACTCCGTCCAACCACGACGGGACGGCCGCCTTCGAGGGCCGCCGCGGGGTCACCCTCCTCGTCAACAACCACGAGCTGAAGGGTCCGCGGACCAGCTGGACGCACCCCGTACCGCTCACCGAGGGCCTCGTCTACGACCCGGCCGCGGCCGGCGGCTGCACGATCGTCGAGGTCCGGTGCGGCGGCGAGGTCGCCGAATGGGTGGGCGTCGCCGGTACGTCGACCAACTGCGCGGGCGGTTCCACGCCCTGGGGGACCTGGCTGACCTGCGAGGAGACCGAGGACCTCGCCGGCAAGAACGGCATGACCAAGGACCACGGCTACGTCTTCGAGGTGGACCCGCACGACCGCCGCGCCAACCGCGACCCGAAGCCGGTCAAGGCCTTCGGCCGGTACGCGCACGAGGCGGTGGTCATCGACCCCAGGCACGGCCACGCCTACCTGACCGAGGACGCCTCCGGCCCCAACGGACTGCTCTACCGGTGGACCCCGCCGCGCGGTTTCCACCACGGGCGCGGCAAGCTGCGTACCCTCGCGGCCGACGCCGGCGTGCTCGCTGCGGCCAAGTGCTTCGACAGCTCGGGCGTGTTCGTCGACGACCTCTCGCGGGCCACGAAGATCGGCACCGTGTACGGGGTCGACTGGGTGCCGGTCGCGGACCGCGACGCGCGGACGGTCGCGGTGCGCAAGCAGTTCGGGACCGGCGCGGTGACTCGGGGGCGCAAGCTGGAGGGGATGTGGTGGGCCGATGGCGGCGCCTACTTCGTCTCCTCGTTCGCCCGTGAGGAGAGCCCGGGCGCCGCGCACGACGGCCAGGTGTGGTTCTACGACCCCAAGCGGCGGACGATCCGGCTGACGGTCCTGCTCGGGGTGAACGCCGACCCGGCGGCCGACGGCGGCTACGACGGTCCGGACAACATCACGGTGTCCCCGTACGGCGGCCTGGTCATCGCGGAGGACGGCTCGGGGCTGCAGCACCTCTTCGGCGCGACCGAGTCGGGGCGCACGTACCCGCTGGCGCGCAACGAGCTGAACGTGGGGACGGCCGAGGAGCCGGAGTACTCGGAGTTCGCCGGCGTCTGCTTCTCGCCGGACGGACGGACGCTCTTCGCCAGCATCCAGGACCCGGGCATCATGCTGGCCATCACGGGTCCGTGGCGGCGTACGCGCTGATGCGCCGGCGCCCGGTATGACTGAGCCGCCGGGTGGTGGTCCCGGCGGCTCGGAGCTCAGCGGCTCATCGAGTGGGGGTCGGCGTCCTGCCGACTCCCCGGCTCAACGGTTCGGACATGCCTCGGCGCGGCTGGCCGCGGCCCACTCCTCCAGCAGGAATTCATACGCGTCGGAGGGCCACTCGCCATCCACCCGAGTCTCGACGAGGTGCCGGATCGCCTCGTTCGCCTCGGCGGCGGACGGGCGCGCGGGACCCGCGGGCTGGAGTGTCTGGTGCATGGGATCCAGGCTACGGGCGGGCACTGACAGCCACCTCCCGATTAAGGGTGGAATCGATCACCCGGAGCGGTGATCGGTGGCTCCATGTGCCCGCCCACCTGCTCAGAGTGCCTGCGAGGCCGGCTTGACCATGCCGCGCACTGTGCGGGACTTCACAAACTCGCCCATGGCAGTCATCTCCCATTCGCCGGAGAACTGCTTGATCAGCTTCGCCATCATCACGCCGGTCTGGGGCTCGGCGCCCGTGAGGTCGAAGCGCACCAGCTCCTCGCCGCTCGCGGCGTCGATCAGGCGGCAGTAGGCCTTGGCCACCTCGGTGAACTTCTGGCCGGAGAAGGAATTGACCGTGAAGACCAGCCCCGTCGTCTCGGCGGGGAGCCGGCCGAGGTCCACCACGATGACCTCGTCGTCGCCCGCGCCCTCGCCGGTGAGGTTGTCGCCGGAGTGCTTGATGGAGCCGCCCAGGATGGACAGCTTGCCGAAGTAGCAGCTGTCGATGTGGTTGCGCTGGGGGCCGTACGCGATGACCGAGGCGTCGAGGTCGATGTCCCGCCCGCGGAACGCGGGCTCCCAGCCGAGGCCCATCTTGACCTGGGAGAGCAGCGGGCGGCCGCCCTTGACCAGGGACACGGTCTGGTTCTTCTGGAGGGTGACCCGGCCCTTGTCCAGGTTGACCTTGCCGGTGTCGACGGTGGCGGGGGGAGGTGTCGGGGGCATCTGCGGGGGGGTCGGGATCGTGGCCGGGGGCGGCGGGGGCGCCTCCTCGTCCACCGAGACCCCGAAGTCGGTCGCGATGCCGGCCAGGCCGTTCGCGTACCCCTGGCCGACCGCGCGCACCTTCCACGCGCCGCCGCGCTGGTAGACCTCGACGACCACGAGGGCCGTCTCCGCGCCGAGCTGCGGCGGGGTGAAGGTCGCGATCACCGAGCCGCTGGCCGTGTCCCGAACGGTCGCGGTCGGCTCGATGCCCTGGAAGGTCTGCCCGGCGGCATCGGGGCTGGCCGTGACCACGATCCGCTCGATGCCGGGCGGCAGCGCGCCGGTGTCCACGGTGATCGAGTCCGGCGCCGCACCGCCGCCGGACCGGTAGGTGATACCGGGGCCGGACGGCTGGTTGTAGAAGATGAAGTCGGCGTCGGAGCGCACCTTGCCGTCCGCCGTGAGGAGGAGACCGGACACGTCGAGCCGCACCGGAGCAGCCACGTCCACCGTCACGCGGACGGTATTGAGCGGCAGGTTGGAACCAGGGGTCATTGCGGTCATGCATCCAGAACGACCGACATGGCTTTGCCGTTCCCTTACACTCGCGCGAGATTTCAGCGCCGGTTGCGGGGGTGGTTCTTCGCGGTGCGCTCGTTGCCGAACTTGTACGCGCCGGTCCAGCGGGCCATGACCAGCTGGGCGTCGCCGGATTCCACCTCGGCCAGGAACTTCTCGGCCCGGCCGCCCCGCAGGGTGCCCGCGGTCCGGCCCTGGTGCGTGATGACGACGGTGTTGTCGCCCAGTCGTTCGTACGAGAATCCGTGCGGCTTCGGCATGGACCGCAGCCTGCCCCGCGCGGGGCGGGGCAGGCAACGGGATTAGCCCCGCCGGCCAGACGGGACTTTGACGACACGACCTAGGCCGGGGCCTGCTCCGGGCCCGCTTCCGTGACGCGGCGCGGCAGCCCCAGCGGGTTGGCCTCGCGCAGCTCCGGCGGGAGGAGCGCGTCGGGCACAGACTGGTAGGCCACCGGGCGCAGCCAGCGCTCGATCGCGGTCCCGCCGACCGAGGTGGAGTGCGAGGTCGCCGCCGGGTAGGGGCCGCCGTGGTGCTGGGCAGGGGCCACGGCCACGCCGGTGGGCCAGTTGTTCACCACGACCCGCCCGGCCAGCGCCGTGACCTGCGCGAGCAGCTCCGCGGCGGGACCCGCGCCGCCCCCGGCCTCGGCCGCCGAGAGCTGCAGCGTGGCGCTCAGGTTGCCGGAGAGCCGGTCCAGCACCGCGGCCGCCTCGCCCTGGTCGGCGTAGCGGACGACCACGGTGACCGGGCCGAAGCACTCCTCCAGCAGCACCTCGTACCCGCTGTCGCCCCTGTCGCCGCTGTTGCCGCTCTCGACGCCGACGAGGTTGCGCGCCGCGACGCTCAGGTAGCCCGCGCCGACGGTGTGCTCGCCGCCCGCGCCCGGCGTGACGGGCGCGGTGACCCCTGCCAGCGCGGTCCGCTCGCGGACGCCGGCGACGAAGTTCTCCCGCATCCGGTGGTCCAGCAGCACGCCCGGCTCGCTCTCCCCGAGGGCCTTGGTCAGCGCGCCGGTGACCCGGTCGCCGTCCGCACCCTCGGGCACCAGCACCAGGCCCGGCTTGACGCAGAACTGGCCGACGCCGAGCGTGACCGAGCCCGCCAGCCCGGCGCCGATCTCCTCGGCGCGCTCGGCGGCGGCCGCGGGGGTGATCACGACGGGGTTGAGGGAGCCGAGCTCCCCGTGGAAGGGGATGGGCACGGGCCGGGCGGCGGCCGCGTCGAAGAGGGCCCGTCCGCCCCGGATCGACCCGGTGAACCCGGCCGCGGAGACGAGCGGGTGGCGGATCAGCTCCAGGCCCGAGTCGAACCCGTGCACCACGGACACGACGTCGGCCGGGAGCCCGGCGGCGACGGCCGCCCGGCGCAGCAGCGAGGCGCAGAGCTCGGAGGTGGCCGGGTGGTCGGGGTGCGCCTTGACGACCACGGGGCAGCCGGCCGCCAGAGCGCTCGCGGTGTCCCCGCCGGGAACGGAGAAGGCGAGCGGGAAGTTGGACGCGGCGTAGACGGCGACCACGCCCAGCGGCACCTTGAAACGGCGCAGTTCGGGGCGCGGGGGCGTGCGGTCGGGGTCGGCGCGGTCGATGCGGATGTCGAGGTAGGCGCCCTCGTCCACGGCGTCCGCGAAGGCCCGCAGCTGGCCGGTCGTGCGGGCGAGCTCGCCGGTGAGGCGGCCCGGGCCGAGCGCGGTCTCGGCGTCCGCGGCCTCGACGACGTGGTCGGCCGACGCGTCGAGGAGGTCGGCGGCGCCGCGCAGGAAGGCGGCGCGGGTGGCGGCGTCGGCGAGCGCGCCGCGGGCCGCGTGGGCGGCGCGTACGGCTTCGTCCACTTCGCGGGATGTGGCCTCGACCGCAACCTGTTCGCGCTGCTTCCCGGTGCGGGGGTCCACACTCCAGACTGGTGTTGCTGCCATGGCGCACTGCCTCCTGGATCTACGCTGACCCGCGCGATGCCGTTCAGTATTCTGAACGCTGTTCCGATGGATGAATGATCACATCCATCGTGGACTCTATTTCCACGTCTTCCGGGTTGACAAGGGACAAGAGGGGCACGAAGGCGAATGGCCACAACTGAGTCGGTGGAGCCGGAGGCTTCGCAGGGCCCGGCCGGTGCGGGGGGCGCGGGCGCGTCGGCGGCGGTCAAGTCGGCCGTACGCACGGTCCTGCTGCTGGAGCACTTCGCGGCCCGGCCGGGACTGCACAGCCTGGCCGACATACAGCAGGACCTGTCCCTGCCCAAGTCCAGCCTCTACATGCTGCTGCGCACGCTGGTGAACCTGGGGTGGGTGGAGACGGACGCGACCGGGACGAGGTACGGCATCGGCGTACGGGCGCTGCTCGTCGGCAGCTCGTACATCGACGGGGACGAGGTGGTCGCGGCCGCCAGGCCCGCCCTCGACCGGCTGTCCGACGACACCACGGAGACCATCCACCTGGCCCGGCTGGACGGGACGAGCGTGGTCTACCTCGCCACCCGCCAGTCCCAGCACTACCTGAGGCCCTTCACCCGGGTCGGGCGGCGGCTGCCCGTGCACTCCACGGCGCTCGGCAAGGCGCTGCTGGCCACGCACACGGACGAGGAGGTACGGGCCCTGCTGCCGCGGCGGCTGGAAGCGGTCACCGAACACACCGTCACCGACCGGGAGCGGCTCATCGAGGAGCTGGCCCTGGTGCGCGAGCAGGGGTATGCCGTCGACCGCGAGGAGAACACCCTGGGGCTGCGCTGCTTCGGGGTCGCGCTGCCGTACCGCACGCCGGCGCGGGACGCGGTGAGCTGCTCGGTGCCGGTGGCGCGGCTGACGCCGGGGCACGAACGGGCCATCAAGGCCGCGCTGTTCGAGGCACGGGACCGGCTGTCGGCGGTGACCCGGCGGATGTGACCCGGCGGATGTGAGCGGGGGAGGCAGGGGTTCCTCCCCCGGGCGGGGGAGCGGGTTCCCCTTCACGGGGGAGGTGTCGGGGCCGCGGGCGCGGGACCGTTGGGTCATGACCACACGAGCCGTTGAACCGGCGTACGCGACGAGTCCGAAGCAGCCGTCCGCCCCCGGCCCGGGGGCCGGACGGCGGATCCTGCGGGCGGTGGCCCTGGCCGCCACCCTGCCGTACCTGGCCCTGAAGGCCGCCTGGCTGTCCGGGAGCCGGATCGGGATACCCGACGGCAGTGTGCTGCTGGAGCCCGGCCCGGGGCTCATCGTGGCCAATTCCGTCACGTTGGCCATGGACGCCAGCGTGATCGTGCTCGTGCTGATGTTCACCCGGCCGTGGGGGCTGCGGGTGCCGTCCTGGCTGCCGGCCGTACCGGCCTTCGTCGCCACCGGGCTGCTCACCCCGATCCTCACCGGGTTCCCCGGCCAACTGCTCGTACGGGCGCTGGGCCTGGGGACGGACGGGCCCGCGGAGGCGGCCCGGGAGCCCTTCCTCGACTCGTGGGTCTTCACCGTCGTCTACACCGGCTTCACGATCCAGGGACTCGCCCTCGCCGGGCTGTTCGTGCCCTATGCGCGGGAGCGCTGGGGTTGGCGGTGGCAGGGCGCGATAGGCCGGCGGCTCCCGTCGTCCACGGGGGTGGTGGCGGGAGCCGCGGCGCTGTCGGGCCTGGCGGTGGGGGCGGTGCTCCTCTACTGGGCCTTCGGCGGTGAGGCCGGGATGGGCGCCGACCGGGTGGCGGAGTTCTCCACCGGTGTGGCCGTGGTGTCCGCGGTGCACGGGCTGTGCGCGCTCGCGGCCGGGGCGGGGGCGGTGCTCCTGGCCCGGGGCGGGGAGTCGGGGGCGCGGTGGCCACTGGCCGTCGCGTGGACGGGGTCCTCGGCGGCGATGAGCTGGGGGCTGTGGACGCTGATCACCTCGCTGGGGCCGCAGCTGGACGGCGGTGAAGGGCCCACCGCCGCCACCCAGTTGGCCTACGCTGGCCAGATGATCACCGGACTGCTCGGGGCTGTCGTCCTCACCCGCTTCCTCACCTCCCGCCGAGAGGGGTGATGCGCGGGCGGCTGGGCCGGCTGCTGGGGGTGCGGGCCCGGCTGCGCTGGGTGCACCTGGTGCTCGGCGGGGCCCTGATGATGCCGTACTTCCTGCTCACGCAGGTGGTGGTCGGCATGGCCGCCGGCGGCTCCAACGCCCTCGACTCGCTCCCGCTGAGCCTCACCGCGTATGCGGCCGCGCTGCCGCTGGCCGCCGCGACGGCGGTGTCCCCTCTGGTCCGGCCGATGTCGGTGGCCGCGGTCCGGGCCATGTGCGGGGTGCCGGGGGAGCGGCTGGCCGAGGGGCCCGCCCGCTCCTGGGCCGCCCGGGGGCGGACCGCGGCCTGGTGGACCCTGCACCTGGGGGTCGGGGCGCCCGTCAGCGCGTTGAGCCTCGCGGTGCCGCCGATGGCGGTGGCGCTGATCGCGCTCCCGTTCGTGAGGTCGCTGCGGGGGATGGGGGTCGGGATCGGCTGGTTCAGCACCGACGCCCAGCCGTACCTCGCACCGCTGCTCGGGGCCGGGCTGCTGATCGGCCTGGCGCTGTGCATCGCCGGGTCCGGGGCCCTGCTGGCCCGGCTGGCACCCGTACTGCTCGGGCCGACGGCGGCGGACCGGCTGGCGGCGGCCGAGGAGCGGGCCGCCGACCTGGCGGTGCGCAACCGGCTGGCGCGGGAGCTGCACGACGCGGTCGGGCACGCGCTGAGCGCCGTCACCCTCCAGGCGAACGCCGCCCGGCGGGTGCTCGACAGCGACCAGGGCTTCGTACGGGAGGCGCTGACGGCGATCGAGGACACCGCCCGGCGCACGGTCGGCGAACTGGACGCGGTCCTCGGCCTGCTGCGGGACGGGGACCCGGAGCGGCCGGACGCCGCGCCCGCGCCGACCCTCGACGCCGACCTCGACGGGCTGCTGGCCCGTACCCGGGCGGCCGGCACCCTGGTCCGCACCGACCTGGACCCGGGACCCGCCGGGGGCTGGGGGCAGCTCCCGGTGATCGTCTCCCGCGAGGCGTACCGGATCGTCCAGGAGGGCCTGAGCAACGCCCTGCGCCACGGCGGGGGCCCGGTGGACGTGCGGATCGCCGTCCGCGCGGGCGCCGGGGGACATCTGGCACCCGGGGGCCGGGGCGAGAAGGAACGGAACGGACCCATCGAACTGGAGATCACCATGACCAACCCGCCGGCCGCCTCCGAGGGCGGGGAGCCCCGGACGACGGGAGGCCGCGGTCTGCGCGGCGCCGCCGAGCGGGCCTCGCTGCTCGGGGGCCGCATCGAGGCCGGGCCCCACGAGGACAGGTGGCGGCTGCGGGCCGTCCTCCCCCTGAGCGCGGGCCCCCGATGAGCCGGCCGCCGCTGCGGATCGTGCTCGCCGACGACGAGCGGATGGTCCGCACCGCCCTGCGGGTCATCCTGGAGGCCGAGCCCGACCTGGAGGTGGTCGGCGAGGCGGTCACCGGTGCGGAGGCCGTGTCCCTGGTCCGGGCGCTGGCCCCCGACGTGGTGCTGATGGACGTCCGGATGCCCGAGGTCGACGGCATCCGTGCCACCGAGCAGATCCTCGCGACCATGGCAGGGCCGCCCCGGATCCTCGTCGTCACCACCTTCGAGAACGACTCCTACGTGTACGGCGCGCTGCGCGCCGGCGCCGCCGGGTTCCTGCTCAAGCGCGCCGATCCCGACGAGCTGATCGGCGCGATCCGGCTCGTGTCCCGCGGCGACTCCGTGCTCTTCCCGGCCGCGGTCCGCTCCCTGGCCGCCGCCCACGCGCCCGGGGCCCCGGCCGCGCCCTGGGTGGCCCGGCTCACCGACCGGGAGGCCGACGTACTGCGCCTGATGGCCACCGGGCTGTCCAACCACGAGCTGAGCGAGCGCCTCGGTGTCGGGCCGCAGACGGTGAAGACCCATGTCGCCGCGGTCCTGGCCAAGACCGGTTCCCGGGACCGCACGCAGGCGGTCATCGCGGCGTACGAGGGAGGGTTCCTGCCGAGGGTCAGATGAAGAAAAGCTGAGAACCCCGCCACAATCGGGGCAGAGCGGAACGGCTGGGGGCCCTGGGACGTCCTTCTGGGGGATGAACAAAACGATCAGGCGTGCGTCGGTCTTCTGTCTTCTCCTGGTGCTGGCCCTTTTGGTGCGGGTCACCTGGGTGCAGGCGTACCAAGGCCAGGCCCTCGCAGACGACAAGAACAACCGACGGAACAAGATCGACCAGTTCGCGAACCCGCTCGGGAACATCATCGTGGGCGGAGAGGCGATCACGGGCTCGACGAAGACCACCGAGGACAAGGACTTCGGATACAAGCGGACCTACACGGACGGCCCGCTCTACGCGCCGATCACCGGCCGCAGCTCGCAGGTCTACGGCACGAGCATGCTGGAAGGCGTCTACGCGGGCATCCTCAACGGCTCCGACAGCCGACTGAAGTCGATCATGGACGTGATGACGAACAAGCGGGCCGCCCCCGGCAACGTCCTGACCACGATCGACAAGGACGTGCAGAAGGCGGCCTACGACGCGCTCAAGGACTACCAGGGCTCCGCCGTCGCCATCGATCCCGCCACCGGCTCCATCCTCGCCGTGGTGAACAACCCGTCCTACGACCCGGGCCGCATCGCGGGCGCCGGCGACGGGGCCGCCTGGAAGGAGTACCTGGGCGAGGACGGCAAGGGCAAGGCCATGGAGAACGACGCCCTGCGCAAGCCGCAGGCTCCGGGCTCCACCTTCAAGCTGGTCACCCTCGCCGCGGCGATCGAGAACGGGCTCGTCACCAACATCGACGCGCCGACCGGGATCGCGGCCCCGTACACGATCCCCGGCACCGTCACCAAGCTGCCCAGCGAGGCCGGCGACGCGGGCTGCAACAACGTCTCGGCGCGCGACGCGCTGAAGAAGTCCTGCAACAACGTCTTCGCGGAGTACGCGCACCGGCTGGGCCAGGACAAGATGCGCGCGATGGCCGAGAAGCTCGGTTTCAACAAGGAGATCGACACCCCGGTCCGCACCACCCCGTCCAGCAAGTACCCGTCGAAGAAGATGTCGGTCGACCAGGTCGCGCAGACGGGCATCGGCCAGTTCGACGTGCAGGCCACGCCGTTCCAGATGGCGATGGTCACGGCCGCGATCGAGAACGGCGGCAAGCTGGTGGCCCCGCACATGGTCTCCGACGTCACCGACTCCAACGGCAACGTGCTGGAGAGCTTCAAGGACCCGAAGTCCGAACAGGTCATGAGCGCCAAGACCGCCTCGATGCTCCAGGACGCCATGCGCACCGTGGCCACGGACGGCGGCGGCAAGACCGCGCAGGTGCCGGGGGCCGAGGTCGGCGGCAAGACCGGCACCGCCCAGCGCGGTGTCAACAACAGCCTGAATCCGCTCGCCTGGTTCACCTCGTACGGAAAGGCGAACGGCAAGCAGATCGCGGTGGCCATCGTGATCGAGAACTCGGACACGGACCGCTCCGAGATCGGCGGCGGCAAGCTGGCCGCGCCGATCGCGCAGAAGATGATGGCGGCCTGGCTGAAGAAGTAGCGGCGCCCCGCCGGGCGGGTGGCCGGATCGCGCGGACGCGAGGGCGCGCGGGGCGCGCGCCGGGAACCGACACGGTTCCCGGCGCGTTCTCCTTCCCATGATCAGAACCGCGCGCCCAGCCGACCTCGACGCCATCGCCGCCCTCCACACCCGGGCCCGCGCCACCTACTACCAGGGCCGCGTCCCCGAGGAGGAGTACGGCGGCGCCGCCGAGCTCGCGCGCACCCGCGAGGGCTGGTCCGTGGCCGTCGCGCGGGCCGCCGCCGACGGCGGGGTGCTCTGCGCCGAGCAGGACGGGGAGCTCACGGGGATAGCCGCCTTCCGTACCGCCGACGGCGAGACCACCCTCACCCAGCTCCATGTGGACCCCGTCCACTGGCGCCGCGGCACCGGGGCCGCCTTGCATGCGGCATGCGTCGAGGCCTGGCGCCGGGCCGGAGTCCGCCGGGTCCGCCTGGAGGTCTACGAGCACAACCTCCGCGCCCAGGCCTTCTACGCCGCCCACGGCTGGCTCCCGGCCCAGCCCGGCCCCCGCCCCGGCTCCCACCGCACCCTGTGGCTCACAGTGGCTCCGGCTCCGGCTCCGGCCGCGCCGACGTCCGGGGAATGAGACGCCGGACCAGTTGGTTGAACCCGGAACAGTTCATTCCCCGGAACGTCCCGGACGAGGAGAGAAGAAGGAACATGCGCGTCGAGATCTGGAGCGACATCGCTTGTCCGTGGTGCTACGTAGGCAAGGCCCGCTTCACCAAGGGGCTGGCCGACTTCGCGCACCGTGACGAAGTGGAAGTCGTCTTCCGCTCCTTCGAGCTCGACCCGAACAGCCCCAAGGGCCAGGTGGCACCGGTCCTGGAGCTGCTGGCCAAGAAGTACGGCCGCACCCTCGACGAGGCGCGCGGCATGGAGGAGAACGTCGCCGCCTCCGCCCGCGCCGAGGGGCTGACGTACCGCACCGAGGGCCGTGACCACGGCAACACCTTCGACATCCACCGCCTGCTGCACCTGGCCGCCGCGCGCGGCCGGCAGGAGGAGCTGCTCGACCTCGCGTACCGGGCCAACTTCGCCGAGGAGCGGTCCGTGTTCGACCCCGAGGTGCTGGTTGCGCTCGCCGTCGAGGCCGGACTGGACGAGGCAGAGGCCCGCGCGGTCCTCGCCGACGACTCCGCCTACGCCGCCGAGGTGCGGGCCGACGAGCGCGAGGCGGCCGAACTCGGCGCCAACGCCGTCCCGTTCTTCGTCCTCGACCGCCGCTACGGGATCTCCGGCGGGCAGCCCGCCGAGGTGTTCACCCGGGCACTGGAGCAGGCCTGGGCCGGGCGCGAGGTCATCGAGCCCGTGTCCGGAGCCGGGTCCGAGGCCGGGGCGTGCGAGCCCGACGGCGCGTGCGCCGTCCCGCAGGCATAAGTCTTCCTTTAGGTCGGCGCATAAAATTAGGTAATGGACTTTGGGTCGGACTCGGCGCAGAGTGGACGCATGGATCTTCTCGTCGAAGCTGCCCGTGCCGAGTTCGCCCATTCCACCACCTACCTGAACACCGCCACCTGCGGCGTCCTCCCGCGTTCCGCCGTCGCCGCCGTACGCGAACTCGCCGAGGCGGCGGGGGCCGGACTCCCCACCGGATTCGGCGACTTCGACCGCGTGGACCGGGTCCGCGCCGCCTTCGCACGGCTGGTCGGCGTGGGTGTCGACCGGGTCGCCCTCGGCTCGTCCGTCGCCACCCATGTCGGCCTGGTCTCGGCCTCCCTGCCCGCCGGCGCCGAAGTCCTCTGCCCGGAGGGCGACTTCGCCTCCGTGATCAACCCCTTCGTGGTGCGCGACGACCTCAAGGTCCGCTTCGCGCCGCTGGAATCCCTCGCCGAAGCCGTCGGCCCGGACACCGCGCTGGTCTCGCTGAGCGCCGTACAGTCCGCGGACGGGCGGACGGCCGACCTCGCCGCGGTGCGCGCGGCGACGACCGCGCACGGGGCCCGCATGCTGGTGGACGCGACCCAGGCGGCGGGCTGGCTGCCCTTCGACGCGTCACCGTACGAGTACACGGTCACGGCCGGCTACAAGTGGCTGCTCGGCGGCCGCGGAGCCTCGTACCTGACCGTCTCGCAGGAGGCCCAGGACACCCTGACCCCCCTGCACGCCGGCTGGGTCGCGGCCGAATCCATGTGGGACGCCACCTACGGACCCATGCCGCAACTGGCCCACGGAGCCCGCCGGTTCGACGAGTCACCCACCTTCCTCGCCTACCACGCGGCCGAGGCCTCCCTGGCGCTGCTGGAGCGGATCGGCATCGAGGCCGTCCACGCCCACGACACCGCCCTCGCGGCCCGCTACCGTGCCGGTCTCGCCCGCCTCGGCCACGAGCCGGTCCCCGGCGATTCGGCCATCGTCTCGCTGCCGGGCCTCGCCGACCGGCAGCCCGCACTCCTGGCCGCCGGCATCGCCACCTCCGCCCGCGCGGGCGCCCTGCGCGCCTCGTTCCACCTCTACACCACCGAGGCGGACGTGGACCGACTGCTGGACGCCCTCTCCTAGGGGTGTCTGACGGGTGTCCGCGGCGTCGCGACGCCCGGCACGTGCTCTCGCCAGACACCCCCTAGGTCAGAGGGCCGCCGCCCAGGCCGCCGCGGCCGCGTCGAGCGCCGGCGCCGGGTCGGCCGCCAGGGCGGTCGCGAGGGCCGTCAGCGAGGCCTGGACCACGGGCAGCGACGCCGCCGGGCCGTAGTGGTTGACCCGGACCATCTCCTGGGCCAGCGCGCCGCCGCCCGCCGCGAGCGGCGCCGCCGGGTCCGCGGCCAGGGCCTTGGCCACCACCAGCGCCGCCTCCGGGACGCGCAGGGTGGTGGCCACCGGCGCCGCCGCCGACGCGAGGCCGACGTACGGGGCGACGCCCAGCGCCGCCGCCCCCGCGCGGGTCGCCGCCGCCGCGGCCGCGTGGCGGGCCGTCAGCGCGGGCAGCCCCTCGGCCGCGATCCGGTCCAGGCAGGCCTCCAGCGCCAGCATCTCCAACTGCGCCGGCGCGTGCAGCAGCGTCCCGCGCCCGCCGTCGATCCAGCGCTCCTTCCAGTCCAGCAGGGAGAGGTACGAGCGGCGGGGCGCGGCCGGGTTCTCGGCGAAGCGGGCCCAGGCGCGCTCGGAGACCGACACCGCCGAGACGCCCGCCGGGCCGCCCATCGCCTTCTGTGCGCCGATCACGCACAGGTCCACGCCCCACGCGTCGGGCAGCAGCGGCTCGGCGCCCACCGACGCCACCGCGTCGAGCATGAACAGCGCCCCGTGGGCCCGTACCACCTCGCCGATCTCCGCGACCGGGTTGGTGTTGCCGGTGGCGGCCTCCGCGTGGACCAGCGACACGAAGTCGATCTCCGGGTGCGCGGCCAGCGCCCCGGCGACCTGCCGCGCCGTCACCGCCGTGTCGAAGGGGACCGCCAGGTCCACCACCGTCGCCCCGCAGTCGCGCAGCCAGTTGCCGAAGGTGGTCCCGTACGGGCCGGTGACGATGTTCAGCGCCGTCGAACCGGGCCGCGCGCCCGACCGGATGCACCCCTCCAGCGGCAGCAGCGCCTCGCCCTGCGTGATCACCACGTCCTGCCGGGTGGAGAGGAGGTCCGCGACGCCCCGCTCGATCGACGCGAAGCGCTCCGCGGTGAGCGGCGGAAGGTCCAGGAGGGGGTGGGTCACGGCACTGCTCTCTTCGTCCGGGGTTACCGCGAAAGCCTAACGACCGCGCACGTAGGGTGCCGACATGAGCGATGTGAGCGGGTTCGGCGAACCGGGTCGGGTGCTGCACGTGAAGGGGCGGGTGCTCATCGGACCCGATGAGGTCTGCGACGAGGTCTGGGTGGTGGGCGGCCGGATCTCGTACGAGCGGCCGCGCGCCGCCCGCGAGATCACCGAGGTCGCCGGCTGGGTCCTGCCGGGCCTGGTCGACGCGCACTGCCACGTGGGACTCGACGCCCACGGGCCGGTCGACGCGCAGACCGCCGAACGCCAGGCGCTGGAGGACCGCGCCGCCGGCACCCTCCTCATCCGCGACGCCGGATCGCCGTCCGACACCCGCTGGATCGACGACCGCGAGGACCTGCCGAAGATCATCCGGGCGGGCCGGCACATCGCCCGCACCCGGCGCTACATCCGCAACTACGCCCACGAGATCGAGCCGGCCGACCTCGTCGAGTACGTCGGCCGGGAGGCCCGCCGCGGCGACGGCTGGGTCAAGCTGGTCGGCGACTGGATCGACCGCGAAGCCGGGGACCTGACCGCCTGCTGGCCGCGCGCCGAGGTGGAGGCGGCCATCGCCGAGGCGCACCGGCTGGGCGCCCGTGTCACCGCGCACTGCTTCGCCGAGACCGCGCTGCGCGACCTGGTCGAGGCGGGCATCGACTGCATCGAGCACGCGACCGGGCTCACGGAGGACACCATCCCGCTGTTCGCGGAGCGCGGGGTCGCCATCGTGCCGACCCTGGTGAACATCGCGACCTTCCCGAAGCTGGCAGCCGGCGGCGAGGCGAAGTTCCCCGGTTGGTCGGCGCACATGCGCCGGCTCCATGAGCGCCGCTACGACACCGTCCGCGCGGCCTACGACGCGGGCATCGGGGTCTACGTCGGCACCGACGCGGGCGGCTCCCTGCCCCACGGCCTGGTCGCCGCCGAGGTCGCGGAGCTCGTGAAGGCCGGCATCCCGCCGCTGGAGGCCCTCTCGGCGACCGCGTGGGGCGCCCGCAGCTGGCTCGGCAGGCCCGGCCTGACCGAGGGCGCGCCGGCCGACCTCGTCGTGTACGCGAGCGACCCGCGGGCCGACGTACGGGTGCTGGCGCAGCCGCTGCGCGTCGTCGTGAACGGCCGGGTCGTGGCCTGATCCCGATTGGTTGACAGGGCGTTACCCCGGCGGCCCGGCGGTCGTTGTGAACGCCATCGCCGGGGTCGGAGCCCGTCACGGGCGGGGGACGGGGGAACTCCCGTTTCTCATGAGGCGCAAGAAATCGAATACATGCGTGGAAACCACCCTTTGGGGTGAACTCACGCCGGGTTGCTGCCCGTTCACTCTCAGTGCGTAAAGATTCCGGGGTCGAGGCCGTCGGCGCGCGCAATGTCCCCCATTGGCGGCGCGACGGCTCCCATCTCCCTGGGGGTTCCACCAACTTGAACAGCAACACCTTCCGCATGCCCGCGGCCGCTCTGCTCGCCACGGGAGCGGTGGCCCTGCTCGCCGCTCCGCCCGCCTTCGCCACGGGAGGCGGCCACGCCGGGGGCGAGGGCAGGGCCAGTGCCGTCGTCCTGCGCACCGGACTGGACGTGGGCCTGCTCAACAAGACCCTGCACATCCCGCTGACCGCCACCCTCAACGAGGTCAGCGCCCCGGCATCCGCCGAGAAGAAGGCACTGGCCGTGACCCTGGACGGGGTCGAAGGGGGCAAGCCGGTGAGCGTGCTGCGGGCCGACGTCGCCACGTCCCGCGCGACCGCCGACAAGAACCGCGCGGAGGCGGAGGCCAACCTCGCCAAGGCCCGTGTGCACGTGCCGGGGCTGCCCGCGCTCTCCCTCGTCGAGGTGGAGAAGGTCACCTCCAAGGCCGTCTGCGAGGCGGGCCGCAAGCCCGTGGCGAGCTCGAACGTCCTCGGCACCGTGACCGCGCTCGGCAAGAAGGTCACCCTCTCCGCGGGCGGCCCGACCAAGGTCGAGGTGCCGGGCGTGGGCCTGGTCAGCCTGGAGCTGTCCGGTACCGAGACCACCTCCACCACGGCCGCCGCGGCGGCCCTGCGGCTGAAGGTCTCGGTGAACCCGCTGAGCCTGAACGTGGCACAGGTGGAGGGCGAGGTCGTGCTCGCCGAGGCGCGCTGCGAGTCCCCCGCGGGGCAGGCGCCGAGCACGTCCGCCACCCCCGGCGCGTCGTCCGGTGCGCCGTCCGGCACGACCTCCGCCGCCGCGGCCGACGTCAAGCCCCAGACGGCCGCCTCCGGGACCGGGTCGGCCCTCGCCACCGAGGCCAACCTCGCCGAGACCGGCGGCGGTTCCCTCACCCCGTACGTCGCGGGCGGCGCGCTGATCCTGCTCGGCGTCGGCGCGGGCGCGCTGGTGGTGACCCGCCGCGGCAGGGCCTCGTAGCGCTCCTCGTATCGGCCCTCGCCCCTCCCCGCCTCAGCGGGTCGCGTGCTCCAGGCCGTGCTCCCCGGCGCCGCGCGACATCACGGCCTCGGTGACCTGCCGGTCGACGGCGGCGTACGCGGCCCGCTCGGCGGCGGGGACCCCGGGGTCGGATGCGGCGCAGGACGCGCAGACGACGCGGAACGGCGGCCCCATGTCCGACTGCTGGGTGAGGTATTCGGCCTTCACCACCTCCCAGCGGCCCGGGTGCGCGGCCGCCGGGGCGAAGGTGAAGCGGGGGATCGAGGACATGTTGCCGCGCAGCTTGGCCGGCTCGTAGAAGCTGGCGACCTGGTCGCCCATGCCGTAGACCACCCACGTGCCGTTGACCTTCTCGTACGGCTGCGGCACGTGGTTGTGGGTGCCGATGATCACGTCGATGTCGGGGAGCCCGTCCGCCCCGCGGGACGCGGTCAGCGCCTGCGCCAGTTCGCGTTGCTGCCGGTCCGGCGCCGTCTGCCACTCGGTGCCCCAGTGGACGCTGAGGACGACGACGTTCGCGCCGGCCGTCCGGGCGGCGCGGGCATCGGAGACGATCCGGTCCCGGTCGATCAGGTTCACGGCCCAGGGCTTGCCGGCCGGGAGCGGGATCCCGTTCGTGCCGTACGTGTAGTCCAGTTGGGCGACCTGGGCCCCGCCGGCCCGGAGCAGGGCCGGGGCCGCGCCCTCTTCGGCGCTGCGGGCGGAGCCGACGTGCTTGACGCCGACGCGGTCGAGGTGGTCGAGGGTGCGGGACAGGCCCTCGTAGCCGTCGTCCAGGGTGTGGTTCGAGGCGGTGGAGCAACTGTCGTACCCGGTGTCCCGCAGGGCGTCGGCCAGCTCGTGCGGGGCTTTGAAGAGCGGGTAGCCGGCATAGGGTCCGCCGGGCCGCCCGTACGGTATCTCGTGGTGGCATATCGCCAGGTCGGCCGCGGATACGAGGGGTTTGACCCCGGCGAGTATCCGCCGGAAGTCGTACCCGCCGGCCTTCCCCGCGTCGTCCGCGGCCCGCCGGATGATGGAGGGGTACGGGATGACGTCGCCGGTCGCGACCAGAGTGAACGTTTCGCCGGCCGGGGCGGCGGCACTGGGGCTGGCGCTGGGGCCGCCGGGGTTGTCGCCCGGGGTCTCGCCCGGGCTCGGCCTTCCCTGGCCGGGCTGCGCCGCCCCGAGCCGCTGCTCCGCGGCCGGCCCGCCGCCGCTCGTGTCCCGCAGCGAGGCCGTCACCGCGAACACCGCGCCGCCCACCACCGTCAGCGCGGCCACGGCCGCGCCCGTCTGTGTGGATGCCTTCATTCCCGGACCCCCGTCGCCCAAGCCCTGTCGGGGGGATCCTCGCGCACCCGGGCACCACCCGCCACCGGAGGCGTCCGGCCGGTCCGGTCCGGGTCCGGCCCGTCGGGTCCGCTCCGGTTCAGCGCCCGGCCAGGGCGAGGGCGTGGTCCAGGGCCTGCAACAGCCGCCCCGTCGTCGCCCGGTCCCGGACCGCGAGCCGGAGCCAGGAGCGGTCCAGCCCCGGGAAGGTGTCCCCGCGCCGGACGGCGAAGCCGAGCGCACGCAGCCGGGTGCGCACCTCCGCCGCACCCGGGACCCGGATGAGGACGAACGGGCCCTCGGCCACCCCCGCCATCGTGACCTCGTCGAACTCCGCGAGCCCGGCCAGCAGGTGCGCCCGGTCCACCGCGATCTGCCGGGCCGCCGCCTCCGCCTCCGCCAGTGCCCGGGCGCTCATGCATGCCTCGGCCGCCACCAGCGCCGGCGTGGAGACCGGCCACAGCGGCTGCGCCGCCGCCAGCTTCGCGATCACCTCCGGTTCCGCCAGCACGTAGCCGATCCGCAGTCCGGCCAGCCCCCAGGTCTTGGTCAGGCTCCGCAGCACCACCAGACCCGGTACGTCCATCCGCCCGGCCAGCGCCTCCCGTTCGCCCGGGACCGCGTCCATGAACGCCTCGTCCACCACCAGGATCCGCCCGGGCCGGGCCAGCGCGGTCAGCGCGGCCGCCGGGTGCAGCACCGAGGTGGGGTTGGTCGGGTTCCCGACGATCACGAGGTCGGCCTCCTCGGGCACCGCCGCCGGGTCCAGCCGGAACCCGTCCGCCGCCCGCAGTACGACCCGCTCCACCCGGTGCCCGGCATCCCGCAGGGCGGCCTCCGGCTCGGTGAACTGCGGGTGCACCACCACGGGCCGGACCGCGCCCAGGGCCCGCGCGATCAGTACGAACGCCTCCGCGGCCCCGGCCGTCAACAGCACCCGCTCGACCGGCAGCGAGTGCCGCTCCGCCACCGCCGCGCGGGCCGTCCGGCCGTCGGGGTACGCGGCGAGATCGCCGAGGGAATCCGCGATCCGCTGCTTCAGCCAGTCCGGGGGAGTCTGCGCCCGTACGTTCACCGCGAGGTCGACCAGCGACCCGCCGGCGTCCACCACCTCCGCGTCCCCGTGATGGCGCAGGTCGTGACCCTGGGCCGTCGCGACGGCGCAGGTCGCCGCCACGGACCGCCGCTTGGGTACGAGGAGCTCCCCGCCCCCCGCGAGCGCCGCGGCCTCCGCCACCGAGGGCGTACCCGCGGCCTCGCGTGCGGAGTCCGAGGGATGCGGGACCGCTATGGCGGCCAGCCGCTCGGCGGGATAGGTGAGCAGGGGCACGCCGAAACGTTCCGCTGCGCCCGCGATGCCCGCCTCGGCGGCCTTCGTCTCCACCGTGGCCAACGCCGTCACCGACCCGGAAGCGAGCCCGGCGCCCCGCAAGGTCTCCTCCACCAGGGCACAGACCTCCGCCACGGAAACCCCCGCGCGGCCGCCGACACCGACCACCAGCTGCGCCGCGTACTCGCCCACCGGGATCACTCCTCTTCCGTCTTCGTCGTCAACAGTCCGTGGCCCGCGGCCCGCGCGGGGAAGTGCGCGCACGGCGAGGAATAGGTATTCAGGGGCACATGGCCGTGATCGTGGCGTTGGGTGCGTTCCTGATGACCCTGGCAGGCGGATGGACGGCGCAGCGCGTCACCGACCGCCGCCACCTCGTGCTGGGTCTGGCCGGCGGGCTGATGCTCGGCGTGGTCGGCCTCGACCTGCTCCCCGAGGCCCTGCGGGCGGCGGGCGAGGAGGTCTTCGGCGTCCCGCTCGCCCTGCTGCTGTTCGTCGGCGGCTTCCTGGTCGCGCACGTCGGGGAACGCGTGCTGGCCGTCCGCCAGGCCGCCCACGGCGGCGCGAACGGAAGCGGTGAGGGCCACGGAGGCGGCGACGGGCACGCGGAGCGGGTACCCGAGGTCGGCCTGACCGCGGCCGCCGCGATGGTCGCCCACAGCCTCGCCGACGGGGTGGCCCTGGGCGCCGCCTTCCAGGTCGGCGGCGGGATGGGCGTGGCCGTGGCACTGGCCGTCATCACCCACGACTTCGCCGACGGGTTCAACACGTACACGCTGACCCGGCTCTACGGCAACGCCCGCCGCAAGGCCCTGATGATGCTCTTCGCGGACGCGCTGGCACCGGTCGTGGGTGCGGCGTCCACTCTGCTGTTCACCCTTCCGGAGGAACCGCTCGGCGCGTACCTCGGCTTCTTCGGCGGGGTGCTGCTGTACCTGGCGGCCGCCGAGATCCTGCCGGAGGCGCACCACAAGCACCCCGCCCTGTCCACGCTGATGTGCACGGTGGGCGGGGTGGCCGGGATCTGGCTGGTCGTGGGCCTCGCGGAATGACCCGGAGGGGCCAGCAGATCCAGCTGATCCGGACGACCTCACGGGGTGCTTGCCGCGGCTCGGGCGAACCGGTGCGCCACGGACGGCTCCGCCGCCCAGTGCGTGTGCAGGTAACTCGCGTGCACGCCCTGTTGTACGAAGCCCTCCACACGCCGCTCCGGATGCGTGAACCCCCACGCGGGCGCGGCTCCGGCGCCGGGCTCCACCACCGTGCGGTGGAACTCGTGGCCGCGCAGCCGGGTGCCGTTGGCCGCGAGCGGGCTGTCGGACACCGCCACCGCCTCGCGGTAGCCGAGCGTGAGCCGCTCCGACATGCGCGCGTCGGCGTCGAGCACCCCGCACATGGGCTTCCCGTCGAGCGACCGGGCCAGGTACAGCAGCCCGGCGCACTCGGCCGCCACCGGCCGGCCGGCGGCGGCGAAGTCGGCCACGGCCCTGCGCAGCGGCTCGTTGGCGGCCAGCTCGGGCGCGTACACCTCGGGGAAGCCGCCGCCGATCACCAGTCCGGCGGTGTTGTCGGGCAGCGCCTCGTCCCGCAGGGGGTCGAAGGCGACGACCTCCGCGCCCGCGGCGGTGAGCAACTCCGCGTGCTCGGCGTAGGAGAACGTGAACGCGGGGCCGCCCGCGACGGCGATGACGGGCAGCCGCCCGCCGGGGCTCCGCCCCAGACCCCGCGCCCCAATCGCCGGCGGGGCTGGATTTGGCTGAGGCCCGCCGTGCAGTGGCACCTCCAGGGCCGTCTCCGGCGACCACGGCTCGCAGAGCAACGCCGGGGCCGTGCGGGCCAGGGCCATCAGCGCGTCCAGGTCGCAGCCGGCCCGGACCTGGTCGGCCAGCGCCGCCACCGCGGCCAGCGCGTCCGCGCGCCGCTCGGCCACCGGAACCAGGCCCAGGTGCCGCGACGGCGCGGCCACCTGCGGAGCCCGGCGCAAGGCGCCCAGCACCGGCATCCCGGCCTCCTCCAGGGCCTCCCGCAGCATCACCTCGTGCCGGTCGGAGCCGACCTTGTTCAGGATCACCCCGCCGAGGCGCACCTGCGGGTCGAAAGAGGCGAAGCCATGCACCAGCGCCGCCACCGACCGCGACTGCGAGGACGCGTCGACGACGAGCACCACCGGCGCCCGCAGCAGCTTCGCGACCTGCGCCGTCGACGCCAGCTCACCCCGCCCCGCGGCCCCGTCGTAGAGCCCCATGACGCCCTCGACGACGGCGAGGTCGCACCCCGCGGCCCCGTGGGCGAACAGCGGGGCCACCAGCTCCGGTCCGCACATGAACGCGTCGAGGTTGCGCCCCGGCCGGCCGGTGGCCAGCGCGTGGTAGCCGGGGTCGATGTAGTCGGGCCCGGCCTTGTGCGGGGACACGGCGAGGCCGCGCTCCGAGAAGGCCGCCATCAGGCCCGTCGCGACGGTGGTCTTGCCGCTGCCGGAGGACGGCGCGGCGATGACCAGTCTCGGTACGTTGAGCGAGGTCACCACTCGATGCCCTTCTGGCCCTTCTGGCCGGCGTCCATCGGGTGCTTGACCTTGGTCATCTCGGTGACGAGGTCCGCGAACTCCAGCAGCTTCTCCGGCGCGTTGCGGCCGGTGATCACCACGTGCTGGGTGCCGGGGCGCTCGCGCAGCACCTCGATGACCTCGTCCACGTCGATCCAGCCCCAGTGCATCGGGTACGCGAACTCGTCCAGCACGTACAGCTTGTGCGTCTCGGCGGCCAGGTCGCGCTTGACCTGCTCCCAGCCCTCCTTGGCCGCCTGCTCGTTGTCGAGCTGCGCGTCGCGCTGGACCCAGGACCAGCCCTCGCCCATCTTGTGCCAGGCCACCGGGCCGCCCTCGCCGGAGGCGCCGAGCACCTTGAGGGCGTTCTCCTCGCCGACCTTCCACTTCGCCGACTTGACGAACTGGAACACTCCGATCGACCACCCCTGGTTCCAGGCGCGCAGCGCCAGCCCGAAGGCGGCGGTCGACTTGCCCTTGCCCGGTCCGGTGTGGACGAAGACGAGCGGGCGGTTGCGGCGCTGACGCGTCGTGAGTCCGTCTTCGGGAACGACGGACGGCTGTCCCTGAGGCATTATGCGGCCCTCCTGTTGCTGCTGTGCGGAGCATGGGATGCGACGGATGTACGTACGTTCTTCACGAGCCCGGCCAGCGAGTCGGCCCGCAGCCCGTCGAGGCTGACGGCGGGCCCGCCCAGGTCGGCGGCGAGCACCCCGGCCAACCCCAGCCGGACCGGGCCGGCTTCGCAGTCCACGACCACCGACGCGATCCCCTCGGCTGCGAGCAGCCGGGCGCTGCGGCCCGCGAGGGCCCGGGGATCGCCGCCGAGGGCGCCGGCCGAGGTGGCCCGCCCGTCGGTGACGACCACGAGCAGCGGCCTGCGCGACGGGTCGCGCAGCCGCTCGATGCGCAGCACCTCGTGGGCCTTGAGCAGCCCGGCGGCCAGCGGTGTGCGGCCGCCGGTCGGCAGCCGCTCCAGCCGGGCCGCGGCGGTGTCGACGGACGAGGTGGGCGGCAGGGCCAGTTCGGCGCCGCCGCCGCGGAAGGTGACCAGGCCGACCTTGTCGCGGCGCTGGTAGGCGTCCAGCAGGAGCGAGAGGACGGCGCCCTTGACGGCGCTCATGCGCTGCCGGGCGGCCATCGAGCCGGAGGCGTCGACCGCGAACAGCACGAGGTTGCCCTCGCGCCCTTCGCGCGTGGCCTGGCGCAGGTCGTCCCCCCGCACCACCAGCCCGCGCCCGGTGCGCCCGCGCGCCTTCTGGTGCGGGGCGGCCGCCTGGATGGTCGCGGCGAGGTGGAGCTTCGTCAGGTGGCCCCGGGGGCGGACGGCGCCGGTGGTGCGGCCGTGGGCGGTGCGGGCGCGCGAACGGCGTCCGGCCGCGCCCTCGCCGAGCCCGGGCACGCTGAGCATCTTGGTGCGGAACGGCTCGGCGGCCGCCACCGCGGGCTGCGTGGGTGCCTCCGCTCCGGACCGGCCCTGGGGGTCGGCCGCCTCGGGGGCCTCGGCCCGCGCGGGGGCCGGTTCCTCGGCTGGCGCCTCCGCGGGGCCGTCCGGGGCGGTGGACTGCGGTGCCCCGGGGCCGCCGTCGGGGCCTTCGCCCTGCGGGGGCTCGCCGCCGCCGTCGGGGCCGCCCCCGTCGTCCGGGCCCTCGGGCTCGGGGTCGGGCTCGTTGTCCGGTTCCTCGTCGGGGAAGCGGTCCAGGATCTCGTCGAGCTTGTCCTCGTCGAGGCCGGGCGCGTCGAAGGGATTGCGCCGCCGCCGGTGGGGGAGCGCCAGCAGCGCGGCCTGGCGTACGTCCTCCTTGCGTACGGCGGTCCGCCCGGCCCACGCGGCCAGCGCGGTGGCGGTACGGGCCATCACGATGTCGGCGCGCATGCCGTCGACCTCGAAGCCGGCGCAGGTCGCGGCGATCTGCAGCAGCGAGGCGTCCCCGAGGACCACCTGCGGGAGCAGCGCCCGCGCGGCCACCACCCGGGCCCGGACCTCGTGCTCGTCCCCGGCCCAACGGCTCGCGAAGCCCGCGGGGTCGTCCTCGTACGCGAGCCGGCGGCGCACCACCTCCACGCGCTGGGCCGGCTCGCGCGACGCGGCGACCTCGACGGTCAGCCCGAACCGGTCCAGGAGCTGCGGCCGGAGCTCGCCCTCCTCGGGGTTCATCGTGCCGACGAGGAGGAAGCGGGCGGCGTGGCGGACGGAGACGCCCTCGCGCTCGACGTAGGACGCGCCCATGGCGGCGGCGTCGAGGAGCAGGTCGATCAGGTGGTCGTGGAGGAGGTTGACCTCGTCGACGTACAGGATCCCGCGGTGCGCGTCGGCCAGCAGGCCGGGCTCGAAGGCCTTCACGCCCTCGGCCAGGGCCCGTTCGATGTCGAGGGCGCCGACCAGGCGGTCCTCGGAGGCGCCGACGGGCAGCTCCACCATGCGGGCGGGGCGGCCCTGGCCCGGCCCGGGCTCGTGCGGGCCGTCGGGGCAGGCGGGATCCGGCGCGCCGGGCGCGCACGAGAACCGGCAGCCGGGCACGACGTCCACCTGCGGCAGCAGCGCGGACAGGGCGCGGACGGCGGTGGACTTGGCGGTCCCCTTCTCGCCGCGCACGAGCACGCCGCCGACCGCGGGGCTCACCGCGTTGAGCAGGAGCGCGAGCCGCAGGTCGTTTTGGCCGACCAGTGCGGTGAACGGGTAGGGCGTGCTCATACGGTGGCCCCTTCTCGGTGTGTACGGATGTGCGTGCGCGGGCTCGCGGCGGCGGGGCGGGCGTGGACTTCCGGCCCCGCCGGCGTTTGAGGCGCGGGCGCGGAGCGCCGTGTGGTGACCCGCACCAGCGGGACGGGGTCCGGGGCGGAGCCCCGGATTCGGGAAGGGGCGGGGTGGGGGGAAGCCGCCCGCAGGGCCCCGCCCGTCACGGCGCGCCCGGGGGGAGGAACGGGAGGCCGGCCGGGGCGCCGGCTTCGATCAGCCCCAGCAGCGCCGCGGTGTCGGCGTGTTCCTCGATCAGGTCGCCCAGCAGGTCCAGCTGTTCCTCCCGCAGCGCGGCGAAGGACGTGTCCGGCGCCGGGACGAAACGCCGCCCGGCGGCCGAGGCCACCTCGCGCAGGAACGCCCGGCGGAAGCCGTCCGACTCCAGCGAGCCGTGCCAGTGGGTGCCCCAGACCGCGCCGACCCGGCACCCGTCCAGGAAGGGGGTTCCGCCGAGGACCTCCGCGACGCCGTGGTGGATCTCGTACCCCTCGACCGGCTCGCCGAGCGCCGAACCCACCGGCCGCGCGAGGGTCTTCTCCCGCTCGAAGCGGATGCGTACGGGCAGCAGGCCGAGGCCGTCCACGTCCCCCGCCCGGGATTCGACCTCGTCGGAGATCCGCTCGCCCAGCACCTGGAACCCGCCGCAGATCCCGAGCACCGGCCGGCCCTCCGCGGCCCGCCGGACCAGCGCGTCGGCCAGGCCGCGCTCGCGCAGCCAGGCCAGGGCCTTGACCGTGCCCCGGGTGCCGGGCACGACGACCAGGTCCGCGTCGGCCAGCTCCTCCGCCCGGTCCACGAACCGCACCACGACCCCCGGCTCCGCCGCGAGCGCGTCGACGTCCGTGAAGTTCGACATCAGCGGCACCGCGCACACCGCGACCCGCAGCACGTCCTCGCCGACCGGCGGGGCGACCACGGACTCCCGTACCGCGCCGCGCAGCGAGACCCGCAGCCCGTCCTCCTCGTCGATGCCCAGTCCGTGCTGGAAGGGCAGCACCCCGTACGTCGCCCGCCCGGTGAGCCCGCGCAGCATCTCCATGCCGGGCTCCAACAGGGAGACGTCCCCGCGGAACTTGTTCACCAGGTACCCGGCGATCAGCGACTGGTCCTCGGGCGAGAGCAGCGCCGTCGTGCCGAAGAAGGACGCGAAGACCCCGCCGCGGTCGATGTCCCCGACCACGACCACCGGGAACCGCGCGGCCCGCGCGATGCCCATGTTCACGATGTCGGTCCGGCGCAGGTTGATCTCGGCCGGACTCCCCGCCCCCTCGCAGATCACGGCGTCATACGTGCCCCGCAGCTGCTCCAGGCAGTCCGTGACGATGCCGAGCAACTGCTCCTGCCGCCCGCCGTGGTAGCCGCGGGCGCTCATCTCGCCCACCGGCTTGCCCAGCAGCACCACCTGGCTGCTGCGGTCGCTGCCGGGCTTGAGCAGCACCGGGTTCATCAGCGCGGTCGGCTCCACGCGCGCGGCCTGCGCCTGCATCGCCTGCGCACGCCCGATCTCGGCGCCCTCGCGCGTCACGAAGGAGTTCAGCGACATGTTCTGCGCCTTGAACGGGGCCACCTTCACGCCCTGCCGGGCCAGCCAGCGGCAGATGCCCGCCGTGACCACGCTCTTGCCCGCGTCCGATGTCGTACCGGCGACGAGCAGTCCGCCGCCGCGCTTCGCGCCGCTCATGCGCGCCGCCCCTTCCTCGTCATGCGGGAGACCCGGGAGACCTGGGAGGCCTTGGAGACCTGGGAGACCAGCAGCCGGGCCGACACACAGGCTCCCAGAGCCAGCCACGTCACCTGCCGCGACAGCCGTACCGCCCGCTCGATGTCCGCGACCTGCACCGGCCGCCCCTGCGCGCCGTTCAGCACGGCCCGGTGCTCGACCCGGCCGCCGTACGCGAGGGTGCCGCCGAGGCGTACGCCGAGAGCCCCGGCGAACGCGGCCTCCACGGGCCCGGCGTTCGGGCTCGGGTGGGCGGCGGCGTCCGCGCGCCAGGCCCGTACGGCCCCCCTCCGGTCGGGTCCGGCCAGTACGGCGGCGAGCGCGGTCAGCCGGGCGCCCGGCCAGCCCGCGACGTCGTCCAGCCGGGCCGAGGCCCAGCCGTAGCGCAGGTAGCGGGGCGACTTGTGGCCGACCATCGCGTCCAGGGTGTTCACGGCGCGGAAGGCCAGCAGCCCGGGGACGCCGGCGAGGGCTCCCCAGACCAGGGCCCCGACCACCGCGTCGGAGGTGTTCTCGGCGACCGACTCCACGACGGCGCGGGCCATCTGCTGCTCGTCCAGGGAGTGCGGGTCGCGCCCGCACAGGTGCGGCAGCCGCTCCCGGGCCACCTCGGCGTCCCCGGCGGCGAGCGCGCCGCCGATGGCGCGGGCCTCCCGGCCCAGCGAGGTGCCGCCCACGACGGCCCAGGTGGCGGCGGCGGTCAGGGCGATCCGGGCGGCCGCGGGCCGGGAGCGCACGGCCCGTGCGCCCAGCGCGCCGACAACGGCCGCGCCCCCGGCGCACACCAGGGTGTGCAGGGCGCCCCGGGCGCGGTCGTCGCGCCACAGGGCACGCTCGACGGCGGCGGCGGTCCGTCCGAAGGCGGCCACGGGGTGCCCACGGCGAGGATCACCGAGGATCCGGTCGCCGATCAGGCCGGCCGTGGCGCCGTACGCGAAAACGCGATCGGCACGCATGGTGGCAGGTATGTCCTCACTCAGGGTCCGCGCCCTGGTTCGACGTGACCGGCGGCGAGAGTTCCTGGCTCCCGGATCCACTCGGCAGAGCGTCCGGTGACAGTGGCGGGACCGCGCCGGATTCGCACCGGACTTCCTCTCCATGCCGCCGTATTGGCTCGGGCAGTCCACCACGCACCGCGAACGCCCGTCAACTCGCCGTTGACCTGCGGCGGGGTACGCGAAAGCTCCCCCCGGGAGAAACCCGGAGGGAGCCCTGACGCGTGGTGTGCGAGTGCCTCAGCTGACGATCAGGTAGATCGCGTAGGTCACGGCCGCCGCGCACAGTGCGAAGCAGGCGTACGCGCCGCTGCGGGCCAGGGTGGCGGTGCCGCCCTGTTCGGTGGCGGCCTCGTGCTTGGAGAGGCCCACGAGGCCCAGGGTGAAGAGGGCCACGAGCGCGACGGTGGCGGAGAGGCTGACCCCGAAGACGGAGCCGAGTGCTGCCCAGTCGATCTTCATACTGCCGTTTCCTCTGTCGTTCTCGGGGTCAGACCGCGGCGGCCGGAGCCGCAGGGGTCGCCGGGGTGGCCGTCGTGGCCGGGATGGTGGCCTTGAGGGCGTCGTCCGTCACCGCGGCGGTCGTGCCCGCGATCGGCGGGACGGCGACGGCGGCCATGGCGGTGGTGACCACACCGGGCTGCTCGGCTTCGGCGCCGGCCGGCTCCACGTCGTTGACGTTGTTGTGGTCGACGACCTGGCGGCGGGAGATGACCCAGATGGCGACGCACGAGGCGACCAGGAAGACCGCCACGCCGGTGACGCCGACGTCACCGGTGCGCATGACCAGCTCGGCGCCGGAGGCGACGAGGGCGGCGGCCGGCAGGGTCAGGCCCCACGCGATGAACATGCGGGTGGCGGTGGACCAGCGGACCACACCGCCCTTGCGGCCCAGGCCCGCACCCATGACGGCGCCGGAGCACGCGTGCGTGGTGGAGAGGGAGAAGCCGAGGCTGGAGGAGGCCAGGATGACGCTGGCGGCCGAGGTCTGGGCGGCGAAGCCCTGCTGCGGCTGCAGGTCGGTCAGGCCGCTGCCCATGGTGCGGATGATGCGCCAGCCGCCGAGGTAGGTGCCCATCGCGATGGCCAGGCCGGCGGAGACGATGACCCAGACCGGCGGGTTGGAGCCGGGGGCGAGCGCACCGCCGGCGACGAGCGCCAGGGTGATGATGCCCATCGTCTTCTGGGCGTCGTTGGTGCCGTGCGCGAGGGAGACGAGGCCGGCCGAGGCGATCTGACCGGCGCGGTAGCCCTTGGTGGAGGTCTTCTCGTCGACCTTGTTGCCGAGCTTGTAGGTGAGCTTGGCGGCCAGCATCGCGGCGATGCCGGCGACCAGGGGCGCGGCGATCGCGGGGATGAGCACCTTGGTGACGACCACGCTGCCGTTGACGGCGTCCAGGCCGGCGGAGGCGACCGCCGCGCCGATCAGGCCGCCCATCAGGGCGTGGGAGGAGCTGGAGGGGAGCCCGACGAGCCAGGTGACGAGGTTCCAGAGGATCGCGCCGACCAGGGCGGCGAAGATCACTTCTGGCTGAATGCCCTCTTCGTTGACCAGGCCCTTGGAGATCGTCTTGGCGACCTCCACGGACATGAACGCGCCGACGAGGTTCAGGACGGCGGACATGGCCACCGCAGTCTTGGGCTTGAGGGCGCCGGTCGAGATGGTGGTGGCCATCGCGTTGGCCGTGTCGTGAAAACCGTTCGTGAAGTCGAACACGAGAGCGGTGATGATCACGATCCCGAGGAGAAGCGTTATGTGCTCCATTTACCCAGGCTTCTGTTTGACGTCAGTGGCACGTGGACCGTAAGCAACCTGGATGAACGGAAGGTGAACTGAGACGGGCGAAGCGGTGTCTCACCCCGGCGTGCCATCGGGACGTTTGTCCCGCTACAGGGGTAGATGTATCGATTAACGCACGTCAGAGCGGGGTGAACGGAACCCGCCGCGGGGCACCTCCGGCACCCCGGACCCCTCGTCCGGCCCCCCGCGAAGAGATCCAGATCACCCTCCTCCGGCCCGCCCGGTGGCCCGCCGGGGCCCCCGCACCGACACTGGAGCGGTGCGCACCGCTACGGCGACGGCAGCGGCCGTCACGACGACCATCCTGGGTGCCGGCGCGGCCGCGATGGTGACCGCCGTCGCCGCCGGCCGGTACGCCGCCGACGCGGCCCTGCGCCCCGAACCCGGGCGCCCCCTGCCCGGCGGGCCCCGGCTCAGCGTCCACGCCACCGCCGCCGGCCGGGTCGAGCTGACCCGCTCCCTGGCCTCCCTGCGCGACGGTACGTACGGACTGACCGCGCCCGGGGTGCACGCGGTGGTCGGCCCGGTGATCGCCGACGCCCCGCACGGCCCGGACACCGTCGTACGCCGGCTGCTCGCCGTCACCCACGGCAGCCTCGACCCCGGCACCCGCGTCACCCTGACCCCGCAGGTCCACCTGGGCAACCCGCGCACCGCCCTCGGGCTCGACCACGCCGACGTGGACATCCCCGGCGAGCTCGGGGCGCTGCCCGCCTGGTTCGTACCCGCCGCCCGGGACACCTGGGTGATCACCGTCCACGGGCTCGGCGCCACCCGCGAGCACCCGATGGTGGTGCTGCCCTTCCTGAACCGCCACCGGCTGCCCGTCCTGGACGTGGCCTACCGCGGCGACCTCGGGGCCCCCGCCTCCCCGGACGGCCTGGGCCACCTCGGCGAGTCGGAGTGGCGCGACCTCGACGCCGCCATCCGCTACGCCCTGCGCTACGGGGCCCGCCGCGTGGTCCTGCACGGCTGGTCCACCGGCGCGGCCATGGCCCTGCGCGCGGTCGAGCGCTCGGCGCTGTCCGACCGGATCTCCGGGCTGGTGCTGGACTCGCCCGTCCTCGACTGGCACGCCACCCTGCGCGCGCTCGTCGCCGCGCGCCGCACCCCCGCCGCGCTGCTGCCGTTCGCGGTGCGGGCCGCCGAGGGGCGGGCCGGCCTGCGGGCCGACCACCGGGCGCCGGGGGCCGACCCCGGCGCGCTGAAGGTCCCCGTCCTGATCTTCCACGGCCCGGACGACGCGCTCGCCCCGTGGGAGCCCGCCCGCCGGCTCGCCGCCGCGCGGCCCGACCTGGTCACCCTGCACCCGGTGCGCGGGGCCGCGCACGGGGCGATGTGGAACGCCGATCCGGCCGGGTACGAGGAGGCCCTGCGCCGCTTCCTCACCCCTCTTATGTGAAGGCCGTGTGCCGCAGGGGACGGAGCGGGCGTTATGTCCCTTGTTCCTCGCGGCGGCAGGTGGAAAGGGTCGGTTCCGTTTGGGCTTTCGGCCGGTGACGGGCGAGACTGCTTCCGTGACGTCCCGAAAGCCTGATGAGCAGTTGGCTCGCGACTCCAGACTCCGACTCGTCTCCCCGCGGTCCGTTGCCACGGCCCGCAAGGCGGTGACCGACCGGCGAACCCGGACCACCCCAAGGCCTCCGGCGGGCACCCCCGCCACGGCCGAACTCGCGAGCAGAGCCCGCGCCTCGCTCGCCGACGCCGTACGCCTCGCCCGCTGGGCCGAGCGCAACCTCGGCGCCGGGGACGGCGGCCGGCCCGCTCCCGCGGCCGCCCTGCCGACCGTCGACGTCGAACGGGCCGCCGCCGAGCTGTGCCTGACGCACGGCCAGATCCGGGTCGGCTGGGACCGCTCCCGGCTCGCCGGCCTGGTCGAGGTGCACGGCGGCCAGGCCCGCCCCGGCTGGCGGCTGCGCGCCTGGGACCGCGACGACACCGCGGTGCTGCGCGGCTGGGTCGCCCTCTTCGACGCCTGGTCGCTGGTCCACCCGGCCCCCGCCGACATCTCCGCCGCGGCCGTCGCCGAGGTCGTCGAGGCCATGCCCCAGCTGCTCTCGCTGCTCCAGCTGTCCGCCGGACCCGTCACCGTCCCGGACCTGCTGGACCTGCTCGGCCAGCGCGTCGACGAACTGCGCGACGAGCGCTGCGAGATCCCCTACGACGCCGCCGCGCCGGACAGCGCCGCGGACGGCTCCGCGGAGACCGCTGCGGGCACCGCTTCGGACGCAGCGCCCGCCGTGGCACCCGTGCCGCTGGCCCGGCTGCTGCGCTGGGCGCTCGGCGGACTCGCCGCGGTCGACGCCGTCACCCTCGGGCCGGCGCAGGCCACGCTCACCCCGCTCGGCAGCTGGGCCGTGTGGGTCAAGCTGGAGCAGATCTGCGTCGCCGCGCAGAGCCCGGCCGGGAACATCGAGCAGTCCGCCGCCGCCATGCTGCACGGCTGCGCACGGCTCACCCCCGGCCCGGCCCGGGCCGAGTACCAGGCCTGGCTCGCCGCCCGGCCGGTCGGCCACGCCGTCTCCGAGCTGCTGCAGGCGGCCCGCGGCGAGGACGCGCTGCTGCGCGGCCTGGCCTTCGAGGCCCTGCGCGTGGTCGGCGCCCCCGCCGAACCCGATGTGCGCGCGGCCTCCCGCGAGGCCACGCTGCGCCCCTACGCGCTGCTCTGGCTCGCCGAGCACGACGGGGTCGACCCGGACGAGGCCCAGGACGTCCTGACCGCCGAGGAGTCGACCTGGCTCTGGGTGGACACCGCGGCCGCCATCGCCGACCACGGCGAGGCCGAGCTGCTGGCCCGCCACCTGGACTCGGCCGTGCGCACCACCGTCCCGCGGCTGCTGGACGAGGTCCGCGCGGTCGGCCACCCCCGCACCGTGCAGGTGCTGGTCGCACTCGCCGCCGCGCACCCCGACCCGGCGCTCGCCAAGGCGCTGCGCCGGGCGGCCTTCCAGGTGCACACCGGCGGCGCGTAGCGCCCGTACGGCCGAGGACGCGGAAGCGCAAGCGGAATCGGAAGCGGAAGCGGAACCCGGAGGCGCCGCGGGTCGCTCAGACCTGCGGTGCGTACGTCCCGAAGCTCCAGATGTTGCCCTCCGCGTCCTTGGCCATGTAGTCCCGCGACCCGTAATCCTGGTCGGTCGGCTCCATCAGGATCTCCACCCCGTGCTCGACGGCACGGCGGTGGTGCGCGTCCACGTCGTCGACCACGACATAGACCCCGGCCGGGCCCGCGCCCTCCATGGCCTTGTCATAGGCGCCGCCGCGGCCCTTGCTGCCGAGCATCACCGCGCCGTTCCCGTACGACAGCTCCGCATGCATCACGGTGCCGTCGTCCCCCTCGTACACCGCCACCTGGGTGAAGCCGAATGCCTCGGTCAGCTGCTGGATCGCTACCTTGGCGTTGCCGTAGAGCAGCGTCGGGTAAATGGACGGAACACCTGCCATGACGATCACTCCCTCTCGTGCAGTGCGGGTCGGTCAATGGGTGGGCTGTGACCCGCACCACAGCATGGCAGGCGCCGCCGACAGTCAGCGGAAGGTGTTGCACTGGGCCATGTCGCCCGTCCGGTACCCCTGGTAGAACCACTGCTGGCGCTGCTCGGCGCTGCCGTGGGTCCAGGACTCCGGGGTCACCCGGCCCTGGAACTTCTCCTGGATCCGGTCGTCGCCGACCGCGGCCGCCGCGTCGAGGCCGTCCCTGATGTCCTGCTCGGTCAGGCTGGTGATCAGCGGCCGGCCCGTGGCCGGGTCGGGGGTCGTCGTCGCGTGGTGCGCCCACACGCCCGCGTAGCAGTCGGCCTGGAGCTCGACCTTGACCGCGTTGCTGTTCGCGCCCTGCTGCCCGTCCTGGGCCCGCTGCAGGGTGCCGGTCAGGTTCTGGATGTGGTGCCCGTACTCGTGGGCGACCACGTACGCCTGGGCGAAGGGTCCGCCGGACGCCCCGAACTTGGTCCGCAGCTCGTCGAAGAAGCCGAGGTCCAGATAGACCTGCCGGTCGCCGGGGCAGTAGAAGGGGCCGACCGCCGAGGTGGCGGCCCCGCAGGCCGTGTTCACCCGGCCGGTGAAGAACACCGTCTGCGCCGGGCTGTACTGGCCCTTGCGCCGCTGGAATTCCTGCTTCCAGAAGTCCTGGACGCTGTTGACCACCGCGACCAGCCGGCAGTCCTCCCGCTCGTTCGCGTCCTTCCCGGTCTTGCAGGTCTGCTGCACCTGCGCGACGGAGGACGAGGTCGCCACGGGCTCCGGGCTCCCGTCGGACAGGCCCAGCTGCTCCGGGCCGACACCGAACAGGAGCCCCATGATCAGTGCGATGAAACCAACGATGCCGCCACCGATCGTGGCCCTGCCGCCCGGGATGCGGCCGCTGCCGCGCACGTCCTTGACCTCGGAAGTGTCCAGATTGGCGTCGTCGTCGAACTGCATCCCGCACCGCCCTCCCATCGTGAAGATCGTGAAGAAGGCGCGGCCCCGTGGCCGCCCCTGCGGCGAGTATCAACCCGTTCATCCTGATACGCCCCCCGGCTGCCCGGCGTGGCCCATGAGCCGAACGGGGGACACGGGGGAGGGGGCGGCGGCCGTCCGGCGGCCCGGAAAGTAGTTGCGCACCCCCGGTAGAATGACTGTCATGGCAAATCTCCTCGCGGATTAGCGGCGTCGAAGCTTCGCGTCCTGCCCCCCTTCCGCCGTCCCCACCCCGCCCTGGAGTATTTCCGTGATCACCGCCACCGGCGTCGAGCTGCGCGCCGGCGCCCGCGTCCTCATCGAGTCCGCCTCCTTCCGCATCGCCAAGGGCGATCGCATCGGCCTGGTCGGCCGCAACGGAGCGGGCAAGACCACCCTCACCAAGTGCCTCGCAGGCGAGGGCCAGCCCGCCGCCGGCTCCATCACCCGCTCGGGCGAGGTCGGCTACCTCCCGCAGGACCCCCGCACCGGCGACCTCGACGTCCTGGCCAGCGACCGGATCCTGTCCGCGCGCGGCCTCGACGTCCTGCTCAAGAAGATGCGCATGAACGAGGAGCGCATCTCCAACGGCTCCGGCGCCACCCGCGAGAAGGCGATGCGCCAGTACGAGCGCCAGGAGACCGAGTTCCTGACCAAGGGCGGCTACGCGGCCGAGTCCGAGGCCGCGACCATCTCGGCCGCCCTCGGCCTGCCCGACCGGGTGCTCGGCCAGCCGCTGCACACCCTCTCCGGCGGTCAGCGCCGCCGCGTGGAGCTCGCCCGGATCCTCTTCTCCGATGCCGACACCCTGCTCCTCGACGAGCCGACCAACCACCTCGACGCCGACTCGATCGTGTGGCTGCGCGACTACCTGAAGACCTACCGCGGCGGCTTCGTCGTGATCTCCCACGACGTCGACCTGGTCGAGACCGTCGTGAACAAGGTCTTCTACCTGGACGCCAACCGGTCCCAGATCGACGTCTACAACATGGGCTGGAAGCTCTACCAGCAGCAGCGCGAGGCCGACGAGAAGCGCCGCAAGCGCGAGCGCCAGAACGCCGAGAAGAAGGCCGCGGCCCTGAACTCGCAGGCCGACAAGATGCGCGCCAAGGCGACCAAGACCGTCGCCGCCCAGAACATGGCCAAGCGTGCCGACCGGCTGCTCGCTGGCCTGGAGGCCGTCCGCGTCTCCGACAAGGTCGCCAAGCTGCGCTTCCCCGACCCGGCGCCCTGCGGCAAGACCCCGCTGACCGCCGAGGGCCTGTCGAAGTCGTACGGCTCGCTGGAGATCTTCACCGACGTCGACCTGGCCATCGACAAGGGCTCCCGCGTCGTCATCCTGGGCCTCAACGGCGCCGGCAAGACCACCCTGCTGCGCCTGCTGTCGGGCACCGAGAAGCCCGACACCGGCACGGTCGTCCCGGGCCACGGCCTCAAGCTCGGCTACTACGCCCAGGAGCACGAGACCCTGGACCCCGAGCGCACGGTGCTGGAGAACATGCGCTCCTCCGCACCGGACCTGGACCTGGTCGCCGTCCGCAAGACCCTCGGCTCCTTCCTGTTCTCCGGCGACGACGTGGACAAGCCCGCGGGCGTGCTCTCCGGCGGTGAGAAGACCCGTCTGGCGCTGGCCACCCTGGTCGTCTCCTCCGCCAACGTGCTGCTGCTCGACGAGCCCACCAACAACCTCGACCCGGCCAGCCGCGAGGAGATCCTGGGCGCGCTGCGCACGTACAAGGGCGCGGTCATCCTCGTCACGCACGACGAGGGCGCCGTCGAGGCGCTGGAGCCGGAGCGGATCATCCTGCTTCCGGACGGCGTGGAGGACCTGTGGGGCCCGGACTACCGGGACCTCGTGGCGCTCGCCTGAGGTGTGATCCAGTTCCTTATGGATCATTCGGCTCAGGCGTGATCCATCATCTGAGTGAGACGGTCTCGTACCGTTGCACGCTGTTCGACGGCCCCGGCCGCATCCGCACGGGTGTGTGACCGGGGCCCCTCGTTTTCCGCGTTCGGCCCCTGACCTGGTGATTCCCGCCGAGCGCGGAGGGGTGTGACGGAAGTCATGCGGCGGAAGAGGAGATTCCGTTCTGCTCGTGCGTCCACTCCCCGGGAAATGCTGTCGTACTGACCTTGCTGAATGGGTGGCCAGGAAGCGTGGGAGGGGTGATCATGAGAAGTCCAGAGCGCACTTCCCATGAGGAGGCACGGGTGGCCGAGACTCTGAAGAAGGGCAGCCGGGTAACCGGCGCCGCGCGCGACAAGCTCGCGGCAGACCTGAAGAAGAAGTACGACTCCGGTGCGAGTATCCGGGCGCTGGCCGAAGAGACCGGCCGGTCCTACGGATTCGTCCACCGGATGCTCAGCGAGTCCGGAGTCACGCTGCGCGGTCGCGGTGGCGCGACGCGCGGCAAGAAGGCGGCTACGGCCTGACCCACCGGTTCCACACTTGGTTCCAATGGATCCAGCGGTTTCAGTTCCGACGGTTCCTTCGGTGACCCCCGGTCGACCCCATGGTCGGCTGGGTGGTTACTGTGCAGTCACTTAGGCCGAGAATGCGGCCGCCTGCACACCGGAGGCATACAGATGGCTCTGCTCGACAAGGACGGCGTACGGCTCACCGTCGACGACACGGTCGCCACGGTGACACTGACCAATCCGGCCAAGCGAAACGCTCAATCCCCCGCGCTCTGGCGGGCGTTGGCGGAGGCTGGACGGTCGTTGCCGGGCACCGTCCGGGTCGTCGTGCTGCGCGGCGAGGGCCAGTCCTTCTCCGCAGGGCTCGACCGGCAAGCCTTCACCCCCGAGGGTTTCGAGGGCGAGCCTTCCTTCCTTGACCTGGCGCGCGGTTCCGACGAACTGCTCGACTCCACCATCGCCGAATACCAGGAAGCATTCACCTGGTGGCGGCGCAACGACATCATCTCCATCGCAGCGGTGCAGGGGCACGCGATCGGTGCCGGCTTCCAGCTCGCGCTCGCGTGCGATCTGCGCGTCGTCGCCGACGACGTGCAGTTCGCCATGCGCGAGACCAGCCTGGGCCTGGTCCCCGACCTCGCGGGCACCCAGCCGCTGACCTCCCTCGTCGGCTACGCCCGCGCGCTCGAAATCTGCGCCACGGGCCGCTTCGTGCACGCCGAGGAGGCCGAGCGCGTCGGCCTCGCCAACCTGGTCGTCCCCGCCGATGAACTCGACGCCGCCGTCCAGGACCTCACCACGGCCCTGCTGGCCCCGCCGCGGGACGCCGTGATCGAGACCAAGGCGCTGCTGCGCGCCGCCGGGTCCCGCCCGTACGACGAACAGCGCACCGCCGAGCGCGCGGCGCAGGCCCGCCGTCTGCGCGACCTGGCCGGCGTCTCCGACTGACCCGCGGCGCCGTGTCCCGGGCCGGACCGCCCGCCGGGTGGTCCGGTCGCCGGGTGGTCCGGCCCGGCCGGTGACACCCCCTGGTCCCGCGCGCCGCCGGGCCCGCCGCCTTACGGTGGTCGGGAGCCCGCACGCGCGAAGGGACACCCGATGACCGAATCCGCTCCAGGGAGCGCCGCCAAGGACCCTGCCGACCGGGGCCGCACCACCATCGCCGACGGAGTGGTCGAGAAGATCGCCGGTCTGGCAGCCCGCGAGGTGGTCGGCGTCCACGCGATGGGCAGCGGCAGCGGCCTCTCCCGCACCTTCGGCGCCGTCCGCGACCGGGTGCCCGGCGGGTCCAAGGCGGCCGTGAGCCGGGGCGTCAAGGCCGAGGTCGGCGAGGTCCAGACCGCCCTCGACCTGGAGATCGTCGTCGATTACGGCGTGTCGATCCGGGACGTGGCCCGGGCGGTCCGTGAGAACGTCGTCTCTGCGGTCGAGCGGATGACCGGTCTGGAAGTCGTCGAGGTCAACATCGCGGTCAGCGACGTCAAACTGCCGGACGAGGAAGACGAGGAGCCGGAGTCCCGGCTCCAGTAGCCGTCCCCCAGCCGTTCCTCCAGCCGTTCCTTTTGACGAAGGGAGCCCGCATGAGCATGGCGGTCGCCGGCCTGTTGGCCGGCATGGCACTGGGGTTCGCCGGGTACTTCGGCGGCTTCGGGGCCTTTCTGCTGGTGGCCGCGCTCGGCGCCATCGGCTTCGTCGCCGGCCGGTTCCTCGACGGCGACCTCGAACCGGGCGATTTCTTCCGCCCCCGCGACCGCGACCGCGACGACCGGCGCGGGTGAGCGCCCGATGAGCACACCGCGCACACCCGGCGCCGCGCCGCCGCCCCGGTCCACCCCGCCCCGGGTGGCCGCCGCCGACCGGGGGGCCACCCGTATCGCCGACCGGGTCGTGGCCAAGATCGCCGCGCAGGCCGCCCGGGAGGCGCTCGCCGCGCAGCGCGGCGGCCGGCCGGCCCCCGCCCCGCCGCACGCCGCCGTCACCGTGCACCACGACATCGCACGCGTACGGGTCAGCCTGGAGCTCGACTACCCCTCCGACCTCGCCGCCCAGTGCGCGGCCGTGCGCAAGCAGGTAGCCGACCGTATCGAGGCGTACGCGGCGATGGCCGTGCCCGAGGTGGACATCGACATCGAGCACCTCCACGCCCCGCAGGCGGGGCCCGCCACCGGCCGGGTCCGGCGGCTGCGGTGACGGCCCGGTTCCGCTCCGCCCGGCGGGTCCCGGCCGCCCTGACCGCACTCGCGGTGCTGGGAGCGGCGGGCCTGTTCCTCTACGACCTGGCCGCCGTACGGGCCCACCGGCCCGGGATGCACTGGCGCAGCGAGCTCGCCCGACGGCTGGAGCTGCACACCCCGGCGGACCTCGGAGTGCTGGTCGCGGGCGGGGTCCTCGCCGTGGCCGGGGCCGTGCTCCTGGTGCTCGCCGTCACCCCGGGCCTGCGCGGGGTGCTGCCGATGCGCACCGCGAACGCCGGGGTCCGCGCCGGGCTGGAGCGCAAGGCCGCCGCGCAGGTGCTGCGGGACCGGGCCATGGAGGTGTCCGGGGTCCGCTCGGTACGGGTCCGCGTGGGCCGGGCCCACATCGCGGTCCGGGCCGCATCGCACTTCCGCGAGCTGGAGGACGTACGGGCCGACCTGGACGCGGTGCTCGCCGTCGGCATCGAGGAGCTCGGGCTGGCGCACCCCGTGGAGCCCCGGGTACGGGTGGACCGCGCCGCCGGGGGCACGGGGTGAGCGCGCTGCTCGGAGCCGTGAACAGGGCGTTGCTGGCGTTGTGCGGGCTCGTCCTGCTGGCGGCCGGGGTGTGGTTGCTGACGGCTTCGCCGCCGCTCGGCGGTCGCCACGCACCGCTGCTGAGCGCCGGGACGCGGCGGCGGTACTGGCACACCGAGGGCTGGTGGGCGTGGGCGGTGCTGGCCGGGCTCGGGCTGTGCGTGCTGCTGGCGCTCTGGTGGCTGCTGTCCCAGCTGCGCCGCTCCAGGCTGGCCGCGGTGGTGGTGGACACCGGGGACGGGGCCTTCGCGGTGCTGCGGGGCCGGGCGCTGGAGGAAGCGGTGGCGGCGGAGGCCGGCGCCCTGGACGGGGTCGCGCGGTGCCGGGTCGCGCTGCTGGGCCGCCGGGGCGCGCCGTACCTGCGGGTGGCGCTGGAGCTGGAGCCCCACGCGGTACCGGCCGACGCGCTGGCCGGGCTGGCGGGGCCGGTGCTCGAACATGCCCGCACCTCGGCGGGCCTGGCCGAGCTGCCGGCGGAGGCCCGCCTGGAGGTCACCGCCCACCGGGCGCAGCGGGTCACGTAGAGCGCCGCGCCCGGCGGTGAGGAGGCGGCGTCAGAAGCCGTGCCGGGCGCCGCCGTCGACCGGGAGCATCAGGCCCGTCAGGTAGGAGGCCGCGGGGGAGAGCACGAAGGCGGCGGTGCGGCCGAACTCCTCCGGGGTGCCGTAGCGGCGCAGCGGGATGCGGGACTCGTTCCCCGCGCGGGCCGCCTGCGCGTCGCCGGACAGGGCGTCGAGCTCCCGGACCCGGTCGGTGTCGATCCGGGCCGGCAGCAGGCCGACCACCCGGATCCCGCGCGGGCCGAGCTCCGCCGCGAGGGACTTCGCGAAGCCGGCGAGGCCGGGGCGCAGTCCGTTGGAGATGGTGAGGCCCGGGATCGGCTCGTGGACCGAACCCGACAGGACGAAGCCGATGACCCCGCCCTCGCCCAGCTCGGCCGCCGCCGCGCGGGCGAGGCGGACCGCCCCGAGGAAGACGGACTCGAAGGCGGCCGCCCACTGCTCGTCGGTGTTGTCCGCGGCGGAGCCCGGGGCCGGGCCGCCGACGCTGATGAGGATCCCGTCGAAGCGGCCGAAGCGTTCGCGGGCCGTGGCGATCAGCCGGGCGGCCGCCGCCGGGTCGGCGTTGTCCGCCGCCACGCCGAGCGCGTCGGGGCCCAGGGTGGCGGCCGCGCGCTCGGCGCGTTCCCCGTCCCGGCCGGTCACGATCACCTTCGCGCCGTCCGCCGCCAGTTCGCGGGCGGAGGCGTAGCCGAGTCCCCGGGTGGCGCCGGTGACGACGTAGACGCGGTCCTTCAGTCCAAGATCCATGCGGCCAACGCTACGCGGTCGTCGGCTCCAGGTCCGCGGAAGCCGCCGCCTCCTTCGCCGCCGCCTCCTCGCGGTCGCGCTTCTCGCGGCGGACCAGGACCACCCAGCCCGCGGGGACGCCCAGGGTGAACAGCCACCACTGGACGGCGTAGGCCATGTGCGGGCCGATCGAGTCGTGGTCGGGTTCGGCGACCGCCTCGGGGCCGCCGTCCTGCGGGACCGGGGCGGTGAGCTCCAGGTAACCGCCCAGGACCGGCTTGCCCAGGGACGCCTGCTGCTGCTCGCTGTTGATGAGCATCACCTGGCGGTCGGGCAGGCCCTTGCGGTCCTTGATGCCGCTGCCGCCGCTGGTCTCGTCGGCCTTCAGCCGTCCGGTCACCGTCACCTCGCCCGAGGGCGCGGCCGGGACCGGCGGGTAGGCGCGCGGGTCGTCGCCGCCGGGCACCCAGCCGCGGTTGACCAGCACGGCCCGGCCGTCGGCGAGCACGAGCGGGGTGATGACCTGGAAGCCGACCTTGTCGTCGTTGGAGGTGCGCATCCGTACGACGACCTCGCGCGCGGGGTCGTACGTGCCGGTGGCGGTGACGGCGCGCCAGAAGTCGGCGCGCGGGACCCGGTGGCCGGGGGAGGTGACCTCGGTCATGGGGACCGGCTTCGCGGAGAGGTTCGCGGCGATCAGCTCGTTCTGCGCGACCCGGTGCTCATGGCGGTGGAACTGCCAGAACCCCAGCTTGATCATCGCGGGGATGAGGACGAGGCCGATCAGGGTGAGGCACACCCACTGCCGGGTCAGCACAAAGCGGTACACGCCCACGACGGTACCCCCAGCGGCGAGGACCCCGGCGGCCGGGTGGCCGTCCGGGGTCGCGTGGGCTGGAGGGGGAGAGGAAAGGGAGGGGAAGGGGGCGGACGGGGAGCGCCGGGCGGCGGCGGGGGTCAGACGCGGTCGGTGATGCCCACCTTCCCCTCCGCGCGGGCGCAGTGCCCGCCGCAGAACCACTTGCCCTGGACCTCGACGCCCTGTCCGATGATCTGGACCCGGCAGTGCTCGCAGATGGGCGCCATGCGGTGAATGGCGCAGGAGAAGCAGTCGAAGACGTGCACGGCGCCCTGCGCGTGCACCTCGAAGGACATGCCGTAGTCGTTCCCGCAGACTTCGCAACGTGCCATGCGCCGCATGCTGCGCAGGGCGGCCGACCGGAACAAGATCCACCGGGGTGAGTCGCCCCGCCTGCACCCGGCCGGCCCAATGCTTCAGTCCTGAGCCGGGGCCACGTCCCGCAGCAGCTGGGTGAAGGCGGCCTCGTCCACGACCGGCGTGCCGAAGGACTTCGCCTTGACCGTCTTGGAGGTGGCCGAGTCCGGGTCGTTGGTCACCAGCAGGCTCGTGAGCCGCGACACGCTCGTCGCGATGTGCAGGCCCGCCTCCACCGCGCGGTCCTCCAGCAGCTCCCGGTCCACCGAGGTGTCGCCGGAGAAGGCGATCCGCATGCCCTGCTTGAGCGGCTTGCCGTCCTCGTAGCGTCCAGGGTTCGGGTGCGGGCACGGCGGCCGCTTGCGCGAGGGCCGCCAGCTGCCGCTCCCGTACGACGCCTGGTACCCGATGCGCGGGGCGGCGGGGGAGTCCGACCACTCCGTCAGCGGCCGGCACTCCAGCAGCGGCAGCCGTACGCCGTCCCGCGCGGCCGCGTGCAGCGAGGGCCGGAACGCCTCCGCCAGGACCCGGGCGTCGTCGAGCGCGTGGTGCGCGCGCTGCTGGACCACGCCGAAGTGTGCGGCGAGCGACTCCAGCTTGTGGTTGGGCAGCGGGAGGTTCAGCTCCTTCGACAGGGCGATGGTGCACAGCCGCTGACGGACCGGCGCGGTCTCGGCGGCCCTCGCGTACTCCCTGGAGATCATCTGCCAGTCGAAGATCGCGTTGTGCGCGACGAGCACGCGGTCCGCGAGCCGGCCGGCGAACTCCTCGGCGATGTCCTTGAAGAGCGGCGCGCCCTGGAGCATGTCGCTGGTCAGCCCGTGGATCCACACCGGTCCTGGATCCCGCTGCGGGTTGACCAGGGTGTACCAGTGGTCCTCCACGTTGCCCTGGGCGTCGAGCCGGTAGACGGCGGCAGAGACTATCCGGTCGTCACGAGCGAGCCCGGTGGTCTCCACGTCGACGACCGCGTACCCCTGTGGGTAGGCGGTCGGCCACGTCGTCTCTGCGGTCGTACGGTCGGCGAGCATGGTCACAGAGGATATCGGCCCGGACCGACAGCCGGGGCCCGATGCCCCGTCACGGGCGTCCGGCCGGGGGCGGGCGGTCGGCTCCGGACCGCAGCAGGGACGCGACCAGGGCCCGTACCGAGAGCTGGAAGAGGTGCTCGGGATCCGCCGGGCTGGCCAGGGCGCGGGCGAGCGGCGGGTCGTGGGGGGCGTCGGCCGGGTCCCACAGTTCGCTCTCGGCGGGGGACTGTGCGGGGGAGCGTTCGCGATTGCGCTCCACCAGCACGAAGCCGATGATCTGGAACTGGATCGCGCGCACCGCATCGGCGGCCCGGGCGCCGCGCAGTCCGGCCCCGTGCACCTCGTGGACCAGCGCCTGCTGCGCGGGCAGGAACATCCGGTCGGTGAGCCCCCGTTCGTGGACCATCGCGATCAGGTGGGGGCGCTCGCGCAGCTCGCGGCGCAGGATCCCGGCCACCGAGTGGATCCGCTCGGCGGGGGTGCGGCCGGCCGGGCGGATGGCGCCCATGTCCTGCACGGTCCGCTCCACGAGGGCGTCGAGCAGGGACTCGCGGTTGCCGACGTGCCAGTAGATCGAGGTCACCGCCGTGCCCAGCTCGGCGGCCAGCTTGCGCATGGTGAGGGCGGCCGGACCGTGCTGCTTGACGAGGAGGGCGGCGGCGTCCAGCACCTCGCCGCGGGTGAGGGTGGTTCTGGCCATGGCATCCGCCCTACGTTTCTGTCGGTCCGTCAGTTCTCGTCGGTGCAGGGGTATTTACCCTTCATCGGTGTCGGTGTAACTGTGTTACAGACCTGACCCCGCTCAAGACGAGGGTGGTGCGATTCATGGCACGCATACGGTACGGAGCGCGCACCGAGGCCGAGATCGCGGCGTCGCGCGAGAAGAGTTCCAAGCTCCCCGACATCTGGTCCACCGGTGTGGTGGCCGTGTGGGAGAGCGACCCGGACGTGGTGGCGGCGGTGCTGCCGCCGCCGCTCAAGCCGGCCGAACGGCCCCTCGTACGGGCCAACATCAGCAAGGTGGACCTGCCCGGCTACCCGCTCGGCGCCGGCTCGGTGGCCGTCGCCGCCCAGCACGACGGGGTCGAGGGCTGGTACCCGCTGGTCATGCCGATGACACACGAGCGCGCCCTCGTCGGCGGCCGCGAGGTCTTCGGCGAGCCGAAGAAGCTGGGCGAGGTCACCGTCGAGCGCGACGGGCTCGTCGTACGGGCCGCCCTGGCCCGGCACGGGATCGCCTTCGTGGAGGTGCGCGGGGCGGTGGACCGCGCACTGCCGCTGCCCGAGCCGACGGTGAAGACCGACTTCTACTTCAAGTTCCTTCCCGCGGTGGACGGTTCGGGATTCGACTCCGATCCGGTGCTCGTGCACTGCACGCGCAACGAGAAGGTCCGCAAGCTGGAGCACATCACCGGTGACGTGGTGCTCCGGGAGTCGATGTTCGACCCCATCGCCGACCTCCCCGTACGCAGGATCGTGGAGATCACCATCGGCGAGAAGACCACCGACCAGAAGGGCAGGGTCGTCGAGCGGGTCAGCGCCCAGGCCCTGCTCCCCTACATCCACCAGCGCTACGACGACCCCATGCAGATCATGGACGGGCCGCCCGAGGGGAGTGTGTGAGATGCGCCTCGAATCCGGACAGGTGGCCGTGGTCACCGGAGCCGCGAGCGGCATCGGCCTCGCCATGGCCCGCCGCTTCGCCGCCGAGGGCCTCAAGGTCGTCCTCGCCGACGTGGAGGAGGGCGCCCTGCGCAAGGCGGCCGAGGAGCTCACCGCCGACGGGGCGCAGGTGCTGGCCCGGCTCGTCGACGTGAGCGACCGCGATTCCGTGCTCTCCCTCGCGGACGCCGCGTACGAGACCTTCGGCGCCGTGCACGTCCTGTGCAACAACGCGGGCGTCGGCTCCGGAGCCGAGGGCCGGATGTGGGAGCACGAGCCCAACGACTGGAAGTGGGCCTTCTCCGTCAACGTCTGGGGCGTCTTCCACGGCATCCAGGCCTTCGTGCCCCGCATGATCGCGGCCGGCGGCCCCGGCCACGTCGTCAACACCTCCTCCGGCGACGGCGGGATCGCCCCGCTGCCCACCGCCTCCGTGTACGCCGTCACCAAGGCGGCCGTGGTCACCATGACCGAATCCCTCTACGCCCACCTCAAGGCGGAGGGCGCGGACATCGGCGCCTCCGTCCTCTTCCCCGGACCGCACATGCTGCGCACCGGGCTGTGGGAGTCGCACCGCAACCGGCCCGAGCGCTATGCCAAGGAGCGGCCGCGCAAGACCCCGTACCGCAGCCTCGACCAGTACGAGGCCGCGATGAAGCAGGCCGGACACGAGGTGAACTTCACCCCGGTCGAGGAGGTCGCGGACCACGTCGTGGACGGCATCCGCGCCGACCGCTTCTGGATGCTCCCGGCCAGCGAGCACAGCGACCGGCAGATCCGCGCCAGGTCGCAGTCGATGCTCGACCGCGCCAACCCCGCCTACCTGGAAAGCTTCATCCTCGACTGAGGAGCCTCGCAGTGAACGCGTACGAAGACCCGTACCTGATCATCTCCTCCGACTGCCACGCGGGCCTGCCGACCGAGCAGTACCGCCCCTACCTCGACTCCCGCTTCCACCCCCAGTTCGACGAGTTCCTCGGCCAGCGCGACGCCCGCCGCGAGGAGGCCACCCGGCTGGGCGTGCGCAACGAGGCCTTCGCCGAGAAGTGGTTCCACGACCACGAGGAGGGCCTCAAGGGCGGCTGGGACTCCACCCAGCGGCTCAAGGAACTCGACGGCGACGGCGTGGCCGCCGAGGTCGTCTTCCCGGACGCGGACGCCGTCGACAGCCAGACCGCCGCCCCCTTCGGAGTGGGCCTCGGGCTCTCCGGCGACCAGGACCCCGAGCTCGGCATGGCGGGCGCCCAGGCGCACAACCGCTGGCTCTCGGAGTTCGTCTCCGCCAACCCCGAGCGCCACTGCGGGGTGGCCCTGCTGCCCATCACCGGCGAGCCGTCGAAGGTCGTCGCCGAGATCCACCGGGCCAAGGAGTCCGGGCTGGGCGCGCTGATGATCCCCTCGATGTGGGTGGACAAGGCGCCGTACCACGACCGCCGCTACGACCCGGTGTGGGCGGCGGCGGCCGAGACCGCGATGCCGATCGTCACCCACTCGGGGGCCGCTCCCCGCCACGAGTACGGGGACCACCTCGGCATCTACGTCTCCGAGGTCACCTGGTGGCCGGCCCGGCCGCTGTGGTTCCTGCTCTGGTCCGGAGTCTTCGAGCGGCACCCCGGCCTGAAGTTCGGCGTCGCCGAGTCGGGCTGCTGGTGGCTGCCGAACCAGCTGTGGTTCATGGACCGGCTCTACCTCGGCGCGCACGGCGGCAAGAAGCTCTCGCCGTTCGCGGAGCTGAAGCGGCCGCCGAGCGAGTACCTGGACCGCCAGGTCTTCATCTGCGCGACGAACACCAAGCGCCGGGAACTCGCCCAGCGCTACGAGATCGGCGTGGACAACATCCTGTGGGGCTCGGACTTCCCGCACCCGGAGGGCACCTGGCCCAACACCCGCACCTGGCTGAAGAAGACCTTCCACGACATCCCGGTCGCGGAATCCCGCCGGATGCTGGGCCTGGCGGCGGCCGAGGTCTTCGGCTTCGACACCGCCGAGCTGGCCCCGATCGCCCAACGGATCGGCCCCACCCCGGCCGAGCTGGGCCAGTCGCCCGACCAGGCGGCGGTGGAGGCCTCCTGGGCCCGCTCGCGGGACGTGGGACGCCACTGGCTGACGGACAACGACTTCCCGGTGCTGGGGGTGAACCAGTGACGTCCGACGACCGCTACACGGTCATCTCGGCGGACTGCCACGCGGGCGCCGACCTGCTGGACTACAAGCCGTACCTGGAGAAGCGGTACCACGACGAGTTCGACGCCTGGGCCGCCACCTACGTGAACCCGTACGAGGACCTCCTCGCGGACACGGCGGACCGCAACTGGAACTCGGCGCGACGGCTGGCGGAGTTGGAGGCGGACGGCATCGTCGCGGAAGTCCTCTTCCCGAACACCATCCCGCCGTTCTTCCCCAAGGCCTCCCTGATGGCCCAGCCCCCGACGGCCGGGGAGTACGCGATGCGCTGGGCGGGGCTCCAGGCCCACAACCGCTGGCTGGCGGACTTCTGCGCGGATGCGCCGGGGCGGCGCGCGGGCGTGGTGCAGATCCTGCTGAACGACGTGGACGCGGCGGTGAAGGAGATCCGCCGTACGAAGGAGGCGGGCCTCACGGGCGGCATCCTGCTGCCGGGCGTACCGCCCGGCTCCACCGTCCCGGAGCTCTACTCGGCGGTGTACGACCCGATCTGGGCGGTGTGCGACGAGCTCGACGTCCCGGTCAACCACCACGGCGGCTCGGCCTCGCCCCCGCTCGGGGACGAACCCGCGGCCCGGGCGGTCTTCATGGTCGAGACGACCTGGTTCTCGCACCGCGCCCTGTGGCACCTCGTCTTCGGCGGCGCCTTCCACCGCCACCCGGGCCTCAAGCTGGTCCTGACGGAGCAGGGCTCCGGCTGGATCCCGGGCGTGATGGAGATGCTGGACTACTACCACGGCCGCCTGGTCGCGGCTTCGGGCACGGCCGAGTCCAAGTTCGGGGCGGGCCTGGCGGACGCGATGGGCAGGGGCCCGAGCGAGGTCTGGCGGGACAACTGCTTCGTCGGCGCGAGCTTCATGCGTCCGCACGAGGTCCCGCTGCGGGAGCGGATCGGCCTCGACAAGATCATGTGGGGCAGCGACTACCCCCATGACGAGGGCACGACCCCCTACTCCCGGGAGGGTCTGCGCATCGCCTACGCGGGCCTCCCGCGCGAGGAGGTGGCCGCCATGGTCGGCGGCAACGCGTCCCGGGTCTACGGCTTCGACCTGACGCTGCTGGACGCGGTCGCGGCCAAGTACGGGCCGCTGGTCTCGGAGATCGCCGAGCCCCTCACCGAGGTCCCGCCCGAGGCCACCAGCCCGGCCTTCGCCCGAGGGGGCTCGGTCCGGGTCTGGTGACACCGACGGTTCCCGCCGGGGCGGAGAGGGGCTACATGAACCTGATCCGCTCCGGCGGGATGTCCTCGGTTCCGATGACCGGACTGTTGCCGTAGATCTCGATGACGAGATTGTCGGCATGCACCAGGGGAGACAGGTCCGCGGGCGTTTCACAGAACCCGATCTGCAGTACTTCCAGGTCGTACAGGTCGCGCAGGGGATCCAGGGACGACCCGAACGAACACTGTGTGAACTGGAGCTCCTTCAACCGGTCGTGGCGGAGCAGGGATTCCGGCTCCACCAACGCCTTCATCAGCTGGAGGCTGGTGAGCGGTGGCACGGACGGGAGGTTGTGCAGTTGCCGGGCCCGCCGCTCTCCCGGCACTGCCAGGCGCCTCAGGTTCGGCCAGCGGTCGAGGCCGTCCAGGGAGATGTGGCAGGCCTCGCTCCACAAGGTGAGCGTGTGCAGGTCTCCGGAAACCGGCAGGTTTCCGATCCGCTGCAGCGGGGCCACGTAGTTGATCGCCAGCTCTGTCAGACCCGAAAGTGCGCTGATCGAGCCGAGCGGGAGGGAATCCGGGATGCGCGAGAGGGTGAGGGATCGCAGCGGCAGCTCCGCCAGGGGCGACAGGTCCTGCAGGTTGAGGCATTTGGACAAGGTCAAATCGCTGAGGTGGGTCAACCGGGTGAGCGGGCCCAGGTCGGTGAGCGACGGATTCTGATCGAGGATGAGGCCCGTGAGGATCAGGCGGTTCACGATCTCCTGCGGAAGGCCGTGGTCGCCCGACAGGTTCACCCTTGCGGCATGCGGCAGTTGCGTGAGGCGGGCGATCTGGTCGACCGTCGTGACCGTTACGAACTGATCGGCCAGAACCGCATGCGAAAGGATGTCGCGGGCGTATTCGGCCGGGTCGAATCGGTCCCAGCCCGCGATCAGACTGCGAACCACCTCCGGTCGCGCGTCGTGGCGGAACCGGGCGATGACATCGAGCGCCCTGGGGCCGCCGACCTCCCAGGCCGCAGCGATGGTCGAAGCCGCTTCATAGCCGTCCAGCCCGTCCGGGCCGGGCAGGAGCTCAAGAACCATCTCCCCCACGGTCGCCAATTCCGAAGCCGCGGCGAAATCCTTCGGCGGGAGCAGCAGAGCCGTGAACGCCGCCACCTCCTCCTGGACGCCCGGATAGAGCTCGGGGGCGTGCTCCAGGCAGGCGGCCACGAGCACGGTCAGCTGATTGCGCTCCCGCCCGGTGACCCCCTGGGCCTTGTCCATGAGGTCGCAGAGGAGCTCACCCCGTTCCGCGACCCGGGCGTGTCCCACCGCCATGCGGATCACGTCGTGCCACGTGTCGTCATGCGCGTTGCGGATGAGGACTCCGAAGTCGCGTTCCTCCACGGCGGCCTTCGCACCCAGGTAGTCCTGGAAGGTCCGATGTACGAAGTCCACCGCACCCGGTGCGGGCTCACGCAGTAGTCCGCTGCGATTCATCAAATGCCGGAAGACCTGCTCCGGTTCTCCCGTCACGTGGCGCATGGATTGCATCCATTGGGCCAGCATCTCCACGACGGCGTCCCGGGAGGCTTCCACCCTGCCGTTTCGGATCAGCCAGTACGCGAGCCGCTGGAGGAAGACCGTCTGTTCCTCCCGCCCGAGGTGCACGCCTTCGACCTGCTCGATGTCCCGTTCGCTGTCGCGCCGGACGAGCAGCATGTCGAGGGCGGCGTCGTACAGCTCTTTGCGCGCCCTGGGGAGTTGCATCCTCCGGTCACGGTGCAGGGCGCAGATCAGTGCGCACATGAGCGGGTTGGTCGCCAGACGGCCCAGGTCGTTGCGGGTGCCGACCGCTCGGGCGAGTGCTGCCTCGTACGTCGTGAGAAGCTCGCGGTCCGCGGTGGAGGCGCATTCGGAACGGGCGGCCTCGTGCCAGTGGGAGATGAACGCGCGGACGTCGCGCCCCTCCATGGGGAGCAGCGTCCGTGAGGAGAACCGCTGACGGGCCAACCAGTCCTCGGGCACGGCGGAAGGGCGCGTGGTGACGACGTAGCGGACGTGCGGATAGGCGGCCGTCAGCGAGCGCAGCCACTGCTCCGTGTGGTCCCGCCACAATTGTGGGACTTCATCAACCCCGTCGATCAGGACGAGCGCACGCCCGCTGGTCAAGGTGTCCTCCACCCACGTCGCCGGGGGTGTGAACGGGACGCCCGACATGCGCAGCCACTCGTGCGGAGCGGGGAGGCTGGCCCCGGTCGTGAGCGACCTCAGACGCAGCACGAAGGGAACGCACAGGTTCAGGTCCTGCAATTCGGCCTTGAACGATCGGCGGGCGGCGTTCAACGCCAACCAGTCGACGAGCGTTGTCTTCCCCGATCCGGCAGGCCCCCTCAGCAGGATGCGTCCGGCTCCGGGCAGGGCTTCCTCCACCCTTGCCGATCTGCGGTTCGGCCCCCGCGTTCCCGGCAGGCTGTCTTCCTCATCGGTCACGGCGAGGCTGACGTACGCCAGGTCCAAGGGCCACTCCTGCCGTGACTTGCTGAAGGTCACTCCGAAGAGTCGCAGCCGCCCGTGTGCTTGGGCGATGTACTCGCAGTAGCGCTGCTCGAAGGCGTACGCGGCCCCGTCGGGGCGGTCCGCCGCCAGCCGGTCCACCGCCCGGGCCAACTCGCCGGTGCGGCGTACCAGTTCCACGTCCGCCCGGGCCCCGAAGCCCGGCAGGGTCGTCACGTACTCGACCGCGTGGGTGCAGCACAGCGCGACCAGCCGCCCGTACAGGGCCTCGGCCGCCCCGCTCAGCCCCGGAGGGGGAGGCGGCAGGGCCGCTGCCAGGGCCGCCGGGTCGAGGTCCGCCGCGAAGAGGGCCGCGGCGTCCAGCGGGCCCAGCCCGGCGAAGGCGTCGCCGGCCGCGTCCACCGCCGCGAGGCGTTCGTGTTCGGGGAGGTGCGCGGTGGCCTCCTCCATGCGGGCCGCCAGGACCTCCGCCAGCCGCCGCACCTCCACCTCGCCCAGCTCCGCCGGCGGCCTGCGCCAGCGCGGCGCCGGAACGACCGGATCCGCCGCCAGCCCCGCTCCTGGCGCCCGTGCCAGGAGCGATTTCACCGCAGCGCCCGCCGCCGTGCCCGCCACCCGTAAGAGAACCGTCTCGAAGCCCGTCATTCCCCGCCCTCCCCTTGGCCGGGACATCATCTCGCGAACCCGCGGTAACCCCGATGGATACCGATCGGTAACAACCCCTAGCGGCGGCCCCCGAGCGCCTCTATGGTGCGGACATGCCGAACCTGCCCGATGTCGTGCTGTGGTCCATACCAGCCTTCGTACTGCTCACCGTCATCGAGTTGGTGAGCTACCGGATCCATCCCGACGAGGACGCCGCCGGGTACGAGACCAAGGACGCCGTCACCAGCGTCGGCATGGGACTCGGCAGCATCGGTTTCGACCTGCTCTGGAAGATCCCGGTCGTCGCGATCTACACCGCCGTGTACGAGCTGACGCCGCTGCGCGTGCCGTTCCTGTGGTGGACCTTCCCGCTGATGCTGCTCGCGCAGGACTTCTGCTACTACTGGCAGCACCGCGGGCACCACGTCATCCGGATCCTCTGGGCCTGCCACGTGGTGCACCACAGCAGCCGGAAGTTCAACCTCACCACCGCCCTGCGCCAGCCCTGGACGAGCGCCACCTCCTGGCCGTTCTACCTGCCGATGATCGCCCTCGGCGTGCACCCGGCCGCCATCGCGTTCTGCTACTCGGTCAACCTCGTCTACCAGTTCTGGATCCACACCGAGCGGATCGACAAGCTGCCGCGGCCCTTCGAGTACGTCCTCAACACCCCCTCCCACCACCGCGTCCACCACGCCTCCCAGGGCGGCTACCTGGACCGCAACTTCGGCGGGATCCTGATCGTCTGGGACCGGATGTTCGGCTCCTGGGTGGGGGAGACCGACAAGCCCGTCTTCGGCCTGACCAAGAACATCAACACCTACAACCCGCTGCGGGTCGCCACCCACGAGTACGCCTCCATCGCGCGGGACGTACGCGCCGCCGACAGCTGGCGCGAGCGCGCCGGGCGCGTCTTCGGCGGCCCCGGCTGGCAGCCCGCGCAGCCCTCTGCCTCGACCGCCGCCGCTCAGACCCCCGCCCCGGCCCCCGCCGCCCAGACCCCCGCCCCGGATCAGGAGCGCGTCGCGTGAGCGCCACCGAATCGCGTACGCCGTCCTGGGCGGCCCGCCCCGCAGCCGCAGGGGCCGGCTTCGCCGGACGGGTGCTGCTCGGCGCCTTCGGAGCCGCCGCCGCGGCCGACCTCGGCTCGCTGCTGGCCGGCTGGCACCTCGGGCACGTCCTCGCCAAGCCGCTGCTGATGCCGCTGCTGGTGGCGTACGTGATCACCCGCGGCGCGCCCCGACTGCTGGTCGCGGCCCTGCTGTTCGGGTGGGGCGGGGACCTGGCCCTGCTCTTCGACGCCGATGCCGCCTTCCTCGTCGGCATGGGCTCCTTCGCCGCCGGGCACGTCTGCTACCTCGTGCTCTTCGGCCGGGGCAGGACGAGCCCCGCGCTCGGGGGCGCGTACGCCGTCGCGCTCGTCGGGACCGTCGCGCTGCTCTGGGGCGATCTGCCGGCCGACCTGCGCGTGCCCGTCGCGGGGTACAGCCTGCTGCTCACGGCCATGGCCTACCGCTCCAGTGCCCTCGGCCGGGCGGCGGGACTCGGCGGGGCGCTGTTCCTGATCTCCGACACGCTGATCGCCACCGGGGTCGCCGAGTGGCCGCAGCTGCCCCGCCCCGACTTCTGGATCATGGCCACGTACCTCGCGGCCCAGTACCTGCTGGCCTCCGGCGCGCTCCCCGCCGCGCAGGCGTACGGTAGGGAAGTCATACAAGACTGAACGACTTATCCCCGAGCCGGAGGACTGCACCACCATGCGCGCCACCGTCATCCACGCCCCGCACGACATCCGCGTGGAGGAGGTGCCCGACGCTGCGATCCAGCGCCCCGAGGACGCCGTCGTCCGCGTCCTGCGTGCCTGCATCTGCGGCAGCGACCTCTGGGCCTACCGCGGCGAGGCGCGGCGCCAGCCCGGCCAGCGCATCGGCCACGAGTTCCTCGGCGTCGTCGAGGAGACCGGCTCCGCCGTCTCGGGCCTGCGCGCCGGCGACCTCGTCGTGGCCCCCTTCATGTGGTCCGACGGCACCTGCGACTACTGCTCGGAGGGCCTGTACACCTCGTGCGAGCACGGCGGCTTCTGGGGTTCGGTCGGCCACGACGGCGGCCAGGGCGAGGCCGTCCGCGTCCCGCACGCCGACGGCACCCTGGTCAAGCTGCCCGCCGAGGCCGCGTCCGACGACCACCTGCTGACCGGGCTGCTCGCGCTCTCCGACGTCATGGGCACCGGGCACCACGCCGCGCTGGGCGCGGGTGTCCGCAAGGGCGGCACGGTCGCCGTCGTCGGTGACGGCGCGGTCGGCCTGTGCGGCGTCCTCGCGGCCAAGCGCCTCGGCGCCGAGCGGATCATCGCACTGGGCCGCCACACCGCGCGTACGGACATCGCGAGGCTCTTCGGGGCCACCGACGTCGTCGCCGAGCGCGGCGAGGCCGCGCAGGCCGCCGTACGCGAGCTCACCGGGGGGCAGGGCGCGCACTCCGTCATCGAGGCGGTCGGCACCGAGGAGTCCATGCGCACCGCCGTGAACATCACCCGCGACGGCGGGGCCATCGGCTACGTCGGCGTCCCGCACGGCAGCGGCACCGGCCTCGACCTGGGCGTCATGTTCGACCGTAACATCACCCTGCGCGGCGGTGTGGCCCCCGTCCGCGCGTACATCCCGGAACTGCTGGCGGACGTGCTCAGCGGCGCGATCGACCCGGCGCCCGTCTTCGACCGGGCGGTCTCCCTGGACGAGGTCCCCGACGGCTACCGCGCGATGGACGACCGCAGCGCGCTCAAGGTGATGATCAAGCCCTGACCCCGTAGGGGCCAAGGCGAGAGGGCCGGGGGGGGGGGGAACCCCCCCCCGCCCCCCCCCTCGCCCCCCCCCCCCCCCCCCCTCCAGCCCTCCCCGCGTCTCCAACAAACCGGAAGAAAAGCCTGGGGGGGAAAAAC
>NZ_JBVJUY010000042.1:0-12436 GCF_055604165.1 Streptomyces sp. NPDC037242 | reverse complement strand
GGGAATGCGAGACGGTGGGGGGGGGGACAACCACCCGGGGGGGTGGGGGGGGCGGGGGGGGGGGGGGGGGGGGGGGCCCCCCCCCCCCCCCCCCCTCCCGTTCGTCCGGACCGCTGACTACTTGACGGCCTTCAGCGCGTCGACGACGCCGTGGCCGTAGTAGCCGGTCTGGCCCCACTTGCTGTTGCAGGTGGTGGCGTCGACCAGCGCGCCCGTGGAGTCGTAGACCTTCTCGGGGCACGCCACCTTCGTGGCCTGGGCCTTCAGCAGCGCCTGGAGCTGCGAGGGCGTGGCGTGCGGGTGCCGGCTCTTGAGCAGCGCGGCGACGGCGGCGACGTGCGGGCCCGCCATCGAAGTGCCCTGCTTGTAGCCGTAGCCGCCGCCCAGGACGGTCGACAGCACGCGGCCGTTGGCGTCCGGGGTGGCCGGGACCTGGTACTTGTCGCCGCCGGGGCCCGCGACGTCGACGACGCCGAGGCCGTAGCTGGAGTAGTACGCCTTGAAGCCCTGGTCACCGGTCGAGCTCACCGTGACGACACCCGGCAGCTGGGTGGGCAGGTCCAGGCAGACCTTGGGGTCGATGGTGCGCGGCAGCGGGGTGGTGTCGTTGGGGCTGCTGGCGTCGTCGATCGTGGCGCCCGCCAGGTCGTGGTTCGAGTTGCCGGCCGAGGCCACGCTGAGCACGCCCTTGCGCTCGGCGAACTTCGTCGCCCGGGCGAGGGCCTCCACCAGCGCCTTCTGGTCGTCGTCCGACTTGCAGTTGTAGAGCCAGGGGTCGACGTAGTAGCTGTTGTTGGTCACCTCGATCCCCTTCTCGGCGGCGAACATGAAGCCGCAGACGACCGCCTCGGTGTAGAAGAGGCTGGTCGCGGGCTCGCTCACCTTGATCGCGGCGACCTTGACGCCGGGCGCCACGCCGCTGATGCCGATCCCGTTGCGCGCGGCCGCGATGGTGCCCGCCACGTGGGTGCCGTGGTCGCTGCCGTCCGCGTACGGACGCCAGGCGCCCTCGGTGGTGTCCGCGACGCCGCCGACACAGTTGGCGGACTGGTCCTTGGAGAAGTTCGGGGCGAGATCCGGGTGGGTGTCGTCAACACCCGTGTCGATGACACCCACGGTGACGTCCTGGCTGCCATCGTTGATCTTGTGAGCCTGGTCGGCCTTGATCGCACGCAGGTCCCACTGGTTGGACTCCAGGGGCTCCTGCCCCGGCTCGGCCTGCGCCGCGGCCTTGGCGGCGTCCGCCGCGCTCAGCTGCTGCGTGGTTCCCTCCTCGGTGGTCTGCACCACCGAGAGGGGGGCCGTACGGGTGGCGCCGACCGAAACGAACAGGCTGCGCTGGGCCCGCAACTGCTTGGCGAAGTCCGGGTTCTGGGAGTGCGCGACGACGACCCCGATCTGCTCATAGGCCGTCACCACCGTTCCGCCGGCCCGCTCGATCGACTTCTTCGCCTGCTGCACCGTGCCGTACGCGGTCAGGTTCGCGACGTACGACAGCTTGGGTCCGGTGGTGTCGGCCTTGGCGGCGGCAGCCGCGTCCGCCGTGTTGCCGAGCGGAGCGGCGGAGGCCGCTACCGAGGGCAGGAAGGCGAGCGAGGCCGTGAGCGCCAGCCCGACCGGAACGGCGAGAGCGCGCCGGCGACCGGTTCCCAGATGAGCCATGGGTTCTCCACATCATCGTGATCGTGACAGAGCCGTGCGGGCGCGGTCGCGCCCGACGGGTTCATGTCACGTGAACCTAGTGCTGACATTCGGTCTTGCGCCATCAGTTCGAGAAATCAGTTTCCAAAGAAACATCTGGTGTTGAACCATCCCGACGCGCCGACCGTGCCGTTGACAGGGGGGATCAGCGCCACCGTCCCCCCACACGGATGTTGTTTTGTCCGTAGTCCCCACCGCACCCGCGTCACAAGGAGAGTCCCCCGTGACCACCGAAGCAGCGCCGCCGCCGGGCAGCGCGGGAGGGCCGTCGGCGACCCCGACGGCCGAAGAGTTCGTGGCCGTGCAGCAGAGCGCCGAGTTCGCAGAACTGCGCGGCTCCTACCGCTCGTTCGCCTTCCCGCTCACCGTGGCCTTCATCGCCTGGTACCTGCTCTACGTCCTGCTGTCCAACTACGCGGGCGGCTTCATGGGGACCAAGCTCTTCGGCAACATCAACGTCGCCCTCGTCCTCGGCCTCGCCCAGTTCGCGACGACCTTCCTCATCGCCTGGCTGTATTCGCGGCACGCCGCCGCCAACCTCGACCCCAAGGGCGCGGCCATCAAGGCACGCATGGAGGCCGGAGAATGAGCGCAGCGCTCCCCCTGACGACGATCGCCGCCGGAGCCACCGAACACCGTCCGCTGATCATGACCCTGTTCGGGCTGTTCGTCGTCGCCACCCTGATCATCACGATCTGGGCCGGCCGCCAGACCAAGGACGCCGCCGACTTCTACGCGGGCGGCCGCCAGTTCACCGGCTTCCAGAACGGCCTCGCCATCTCCGGCGACTACATGTCCGCCGCGTCCTTCCTCGGCATCGCCGGAGCCATCGCCCTCTTCGGCTACGACGGCTTCCTGTACTCCATCGGCTTCCTCGTCGCCTGGCTGGTCGCCCTGCTGCTCGTCGCCGAGCCGCTGCGCAACTCCGGCCGCTACACGATGGGCGACGTGCTCGCGTACCGGATGCGCCAGCGGCCCGTCCGTACCGCCGCCGGCACCTCCACGATCGTCGTCTCGATCTTCTACCTGCTCGCCCAGATGGCCGGCGCCGGCGTGCTCGTCTCGCTGCTCCTGGGCATCACGAGCGACGGCGGCAAGGTCGCCGTCGTCGCGCTGGTCGGCGTCCTGATGATCGTCTACGTGACCATCGGCGGCATGAAGGGCACCACCTGGGTCCAGATGATCAAGGCCGTCCTGCTGATCGCGGGCGCGCTGCTGGTCACCTTCCTGGTGCTGCTGAAGTTCAACTTCAACATCTCCGACCTGCTGGGCAAGGCGGCCGAGAACAGCGGGCAGGGAGTCAAGTTCCTGGAACCCGGGATGAAGTACGGCAAGGACTCGCTCACCAAGCTGGACTTCATCTCGCTGGGCCTCGCCCTGGTCCTGGGCACCGCGGGCCTGCCGCACATCCTGATCCGCTTCTACACCGTCCCCACGGCCAAGGCCGCCCGCAAGTCCGTGAACTGGGCCATCGGCATCATCGGCGCCTTCTACCTGATGACCATCGCCCTGGGCTTCGGCGCCGCGGCGCTGCTCAACCGGGACGAGATCATCAAGTCCAACAAGGCCGGCAACACGGCGGCGCCGCTCCTCGCCCAGGAGATCGGCGGCGGCGCGGGCTCCACCGGCGGCGCGATCCTGCTCGCCGTGATCTCCGCGGTCGCCTTCGCCACCATCCTCGCGGTGGTCGCCGGCCTGACCCTGGCCTCCTCCTCTTCCTTCGCGCACGACCTGTACGTCAACGTCATCCGCAAGGGTCGGGCCACCGAGCAGGAGGAGGTCCGCGCGGCCCGCTGGTCGACCGTGGTCATCGGCGCCGTCGCCATCGGCCTCGGCGCCCTCGCCCGCGACCTCAACGTCGCCGGCCTGGTCGCCCTCGCCTTCGCGGTCGCCGCCTCCGCCAACCTGCCGACGATCCTCTACAGCCTCTTCTGGAAGCGCTTCACCACCCAGGGCGCGCTGTGGTCCATCTACGGCGGCCTGATCTCGGCGGTCGGCCTGGTGCTGTTCTCGCCGGTCGTCTCGGGCAAGCCGACCTCGATGTTCAAGGACGCCGACTTCTACTGGTTCCCCCTGGAGAACCCGGGCATCATCTCCATCCCGTTCGGCTTCCTCCTCGGGTGGCTGGGAACCGTCCTGTCCAAGGAGAATGCGGACCCCGAGAAGTTCGCCGAGCTGGAGGTCCGCTCCCTCACGGGAACAGGGGCGCACTGAGATCAACCGAACACCGAGCGTGGCCGCGTCGTAGGTCTCTACGACGCGGCCACGTTACGTATCGTTCATTCGGGCACCTCTACCGGACACACGTGTCGCGTAGTCTCGAAATAGAACGCGTGAAGTAGATCCAACCTTGCGCTACCTCGACATCCGGACAGGGGAGGGGGCCCACAGTGCTTCTCGACACCTACGGCCGCGTGGCCACTGACCTGCGCGTCTCGCTCACCGACCGGTGCAATCTGCGCTGTACGTACTGCATGCCCGAGGAGGGCCTGCAGTGGCTCGGCAAGTCCGACCTGCTCAGTGACGAGGAGATCGTCCGGCTGATCCGCATCGCGGTCACGCAGCTGGGGATCACCGAAGTCCGCTTCACCGGCGGCGAGCCGCTGCTGCGGCCCGGCCTGGTCGGCATCGTCGAGCAGTGCGCGGCCCTGGAGCCGCGCCCCCAGATGTCCCTGACCACCAACGGCATCGGCCTCAAGCGCACCGCGCAGGCCCTGAAGGCCGCCGGTCTGGACCGGGTGAACGTCTCCCTGGACACCCTGCGCCCCGACGTCTTCAAGACCCTCACCCGCCGCGACCGCCACCACGACGTCATCGACGGCATGGCGGCGGCCCGCGAGGCCGGCCTCACCCCGGTCAAGGTCAATGCCGTTCTGATGCCGGGACTCAACGACGACGAGGCCCCCGACCTGCTCGCCTGGGCCGTGGAGAACGAGTACGAACTCCGCTTCATCGAGCAGATGCCGCTCGACGCCCAGCACGGCTGGAAGCGCGAGGGCATGATCACCGCCGGGGACATCCTGCAGTCCCTGCGCACCCGCTTCACGCTCACCGAGGAGGGCGCCGACGAGCGCGGCTCCGCCCCGGCCGAGCGCTGGGTCGTGGACGGCGGCCCGGCCACCGTCGGCGTCATCGCGTCCGTCACCCGGCCCTTCTGCGGGGCCTGCGACCGTACGCGGCTCACCGCGGACGGCCAGGTCCGTACGTGCCTGTTCGCCACCGAGGAGTCGGACCTGCGCGCCGCTCTGCGCTCGGGCGCCCCGGACGAGGAGATCGCCCGGCTGTGGAAGCTGGCGATGTGGGGCAAGAAGGCGGGCTCCGGTCTGGACGACCCGTCCTTCCTCCAGCCCGACCGCCCGATGTCGGCGATCGGCGGCTGACGGACAGCCCGCGCTCAGGCGCGGTCCGAGCCCTCCGGCTGCACCCACTCGTCGAGCTTCACGACGTCCTTGAGGAAACCGCGGACCCCCAGGAACTGGGAGAGGTGTTCGCGGTGCTCCTCGCACGCCAGCCAGGTCTTGCGGCGCTCGGGCGTGTGCAGCTTCGGGTTGTTCCACGCCAGGACCCATACGGCCGCGTCGCGGCAGCCCTTGGCGGAGCAGGTGGGTGCTTGTTCATCGGCGGAGTCGGGGCCGGGGAAGAGGGGGAAAGTCACGCCTCAACCCTACAAACCCCTGAGACGGAAGGGCGACGCCGAGCAGCCACGGGGGGAGCTGCCCGGCGTCGGTCCGTCGCTCCGACGGGGGATGCGGAGCGCGTAGGCAGTATGTCACGCACGACCCGGTGCGGTGCACCGGAACTTCATGATTGATCTGAGCTTTTCTTGAGGTTTGCCGTCCCCAGTGCCGGGTGCACAGGTGACGGGATGAAGTGCGAGGGCAGCGAGGGCGCCGACTCGCGCCCCGCATTGGCGATGACCACCGCAACGTACGGCAGCAGCGCGCCCGCGACCAGCGTCACGACGGCCACATGCCGTTCCACGTTCCACAGGACCACGGTCGCGATGACCGACAGGGTCCTGATGACCATCGAGATCACGTACCGGCGCTGGCGTCCCCGCACGTCCTCGGCGAGCCCCATCCGCGCCCCGGTGATCCGGAAGACCTCGGCCCCGTTCCGCTTCTTCCGCTCCACGCTCCACCACCCGATCGACCGCCGGACACTCCCCGGTCCGGACCCTTCCACCGTACGCCCGGCGTCCAGAGCCGGGCAGGGCGGGTGTCCCCCGAACGGCCCTGCCCGAAATGCGCAGTACGCCGGACGGGCCGAGACTGGGCCCACATGCGCACAACGCGCCAGGAGGAGGCTCGACATGCATTGGTTGTGGGCGATCATCGTCGGATTCGTGCTGGGCCTCATAGCCCGGGCCATCCTTCCGGGCAGGCAGCACCAGCCCCTCTGGCTGACCACGCTCTTCGGCATCCTCGGCGGCGTGCTCGGCAACGCCGTCGCCACCTGGATCGGAGTCAACGACACCAAGGGCATCGACTGGATCCGGCACTTGCTGCAGCTTGCCGGAGCCGTCGTCGTCGTCGGACTCGGCGACATGATCTACATGGCGCTCCGGGGCAACAAACGGCAGATGACCTGACGCGGGACATGACGGAGGGGCCGGCCGGACAGTGCGTCCGAACCGGCCCCTCCGCCGCGCCCTGTGGCGTACGGGCCTAAGAGCCGTCAGCGCCCGTGACCTCGACCGCGGCCAGGTTCTTCTTGCCCCGGCGCAGCACCAGCCAGCGCCCGTGCAGCAGGTCGCCCTCGGCGGGGACCGCGTCCTCGGCGGTGACCTTCACGTTGTTCACGTAGGCACCGCCCTCCTTCACGGTCCGGCGCCCGGCCGACTTGCTGGCGACCAGCCCGGTCTCCGCGAAGAGGTCGACCACCAGGCCGAGCTCGGCGACCTCGACGCGCGGCAGCTCCGACAGGGCCGCGGCCAGCGTGGCCTCGTCCAGCTCCGTCAGCTCGCCCTGGCCGAACAGCGCCTTCGACGCGGCGATCACGGCGGCGGTCTGGCCGGCGCCGTGCACCAGCGTCGTCAGCTCCTCCGCCAGCGCCCGCTGCGCGGCGCGCGCCTGCGGCCGCTCGGCGGTCTGCGCCTCCAGCTCCTCCAGCTCCTCGCGGGACTTGAAGGACAGGATCCGCATGTAGGTGGAGATGTCCCGGTCGTCCACGTTCAGCCAGAACTGGTAGAACGCGTACGGGGTGGTCATCTCCGGGTCGAGCCAGACGGCGCCGCTCTCGGACTTGCCGAACTTGGTGCCGTCCGCCTTGACCATCAGCGGGGTCGCCAGCGCGTGCACGTGCGCACCCGGCTCGACCCGGTGGATCAGGTCGAGTCCGGCCGTCAGGTTGCCCCACTGGTCGGAGCCGCCCTGCTGGAGCACGCAGCCGTAGCGCCGGTACAGCTCCAGGAAGTCCATCCCCTGGAGCAGCTGGTAGCTGAACTCGGTGTAGCTGATGCCCTGGTCGGAGTCGAGCCGCTTGGCGACCGAGTCCTTCGTCAGCATCTTGTTGACGCGGAAGTGCTTGCCGATGTCCCTGAGGAACTCGATGGCGGACATGCCCGCCGTCCAGTCCAGGTTGTTCACCATCAGCGCCGCGTTCTCGCCCTCGAAGGACAGGAACGGCTCGATCTGGGTACGCAGGCGCGTCACCCAGTTCGCGATCGTCTCCGGGTCGTTCAAGGTCCGCTCGGCGGTCGGCCGCGGGTCGCCGATCTGACCCGTGGCCCCGCCGACCAGCGCCAGCGGCCGGTGGCCGGCCTGCTGGAGCCGGCGCACGGTGAGCACCTGGACCAGGTGCCCCACGTGCAGTGAGGCCGCCGTCGGGTCGAAGCCGCAATAGAACGTGACAGGACCGTCCGCGAACGCCTTGCGCAGCGCTTCTTCGTCGGTGGACTGGGCGAAGAGCCCGCGCCACTTCAGTTCGTCGACGATGTCCGTCACGGTTTCTCGACTCCTTGGATCTCTGGAAATGCCGTGGTCAGTCTAGTGCTGCGGCCCGGTGCCGCGGCCGGGAGGCGGTCAGACGCCCTTGCTGACCGAGCTCATGTTGAAGTCCGGGATGCGCAGCGCGGGCATCGCGGCCCTGGTGAACCAGTCGTTCCACTCGCGGGGCAGGGTCTTCTCGGTCCGCCCGGCCTCCGTGGCCCGCGACAGCAGGTCCACCGGCGACTCGTTGAAGCGGAAGTTGTTGACCTCGCCGACGACCTGGCCGTTCTCCACCAGGTAGACGCCGTCCCGGGTCAGCCCCGTGAGCAGCAGCGTCGCCGGGTCCACCTCGCGGATGTACCAGAGGCAGGTCAGCAGCAGCCCCCGCTCGGTCGAGGCCACCATCTCCTCCAGCGACCGGTCGCCGCCCGCGTCCAGGATCAGGTTCCCGAAGCCGGGGGAGAGCGGCAGCCCGGTCAGGCCCGCGGTGTGCCGGGTCGTGGTCAGCCGCGCCAGCTCGCCGCCGCTGATCCACTCGGTCGCCGGGACCGGCAGGCCGTTGTCGAAGACCGAGGCGTCGTCGCCCGAGCTGTGCGCGACGACGAAGGGCGCGGACTCCAGGCCTGGCGCGTTCGGGTCGCTGCGCAGGGTCAGCGGCAGCTCGGAGAGCTTCTCGCCGAGGCGGGTGCCCCCGCCGGGCTTGGAGAAGACTGTCCGGCCCTCCATGGCGTCGCGGGCCGCCGCCGACCACATCTGGTAGATCAGCAGGTCGGCCACCGCCGTCGGCGGCAGCAGGGTCTCGTACCGCCCGGCGGGCAGTTCGATCTTCCGCTCGGCCCAGCCCAGGCGTACGGCGAGCTCCGCGTCCAGAACGGTCGGGTCCACGTCCTTGAAGTCCCGGGTGGAGCGGCCGGCCCAGGCGGAGCGCTGGCGGTCCGGGGACTTGGCGTTGAGCTCCAAGGTGCCGTTGGGCTGGTCGTGGCGCAGCCGCAGCCCCGTGGAGGTCCCTACGTACGTGGAGACCAGCTCGTGGTTGGCGAAGCCGTACAGTTCCCGGCCGCCCGCCCGGGCCCGGGCGAAGGCCTCGCCGAGCGCCGGTGCGAAGTCGGCGAAGACCGCCGAGGAGGTCTCCGCCGGGGCGTCGGTGAAGTCCGGCGAGGCCGGGGTCCCGGTCACCAGCGGCTGGGCGTCCTCCGCCGGGTCCGCGCCCCGGGCGGCCGCCTCGGCGGCCCGTACCAGCGGCTCCAGGTCCGCGGCGGTGACGGCGGAGCGCGAGACGACCCCCGAGGCCGTGCCCTCCTTGCCGTCGACCGTCGCAATGACGGTGAGGGTCCGGCCGCGGGTGACGCCGTTGGTGGTGAGCGCGTTGCCCGCCCAGCGCAGGTTGGCGCTGGACTCCTCGTCGGCGATGACGACGCAGCCGTCCGCGGTGGACAGCTCCAGCGCCCGCTCGACGATCTCGTGCGGCTTGGTTCGAGTGGACATCAGCGTCCGGCCTCCTGCGTGGTGTTCAGGATGTTCACGTCGCGGAACAGCGCCGACGGGCAGCCGTGCGAGACCGCCGCGACCTGGCCCGGCTGGGCCTTTCCGCAGTTGAAGGCGCCGCCCAGGACGTACGTCTGGGGACCGCCGACCTTCTCCATCGAGCCCCAGAAGTCGGTGGTCGTCGCCTGGTACGCGACGTCGCGCAGCTGACCGGCCAGCTTGCCGTTCTCGATCCGGAAGAACCGCTGCCCGGTGAACTGGAAGTTGTACCGCTGCATGTCGATCGACCAGGAGCGGTCACCGACCACGTAGATCCCGCGCTCGACGCCGCCGATCAGGTCCTCGGTCGACAGCCCGCCCGGATCCGGCTGGAGCGAGACGTTCGCCATCCGCTGGACCGGCACGTGACCGGGGGAGTCGGCGTAGGCGCAGCCGTTGGAGCGGCCGAGGCCGGTGAGCTTCGCGATCCGCCGGTCCAGCTGGTAGCCCACCAGGGTGCCGTCCTTGACCAGGTCCCAGCTCTGCCCCTCGACGCCCTCGTCGTCGAAGCCGATCGTGGCCAGCCCGTGCTCGGCGGTCCGGTCACCCGTGACGTTCATGATCGAGGAGCCGTACTTGAGCTTGCCCAGCTGGTCGAAGGTGGCGAAGGAGGTCCCCGCGTACGCCGCCTCGTAGCCCAGCGCCCGGTCCAGCTCGGTGGCGTGGCCGATGGACTCGTGGATGGTGAGCCACAGGTTGGACGGGTCCACGACCAGGTCGTAGCGGCCGGCCTCGACGCTCGGCGCCCGCATCTTCTCGGCGAGCAGCCCGGGGATCTGCTCCAGCTCGGAGTTCCAGTCCCAGCCGGTGCCGGTCAGGTACTCCCAGCCGCGCCCGGCCGGCGGGGCGATGGTGCGCATCGAGTCGAACTCGCCGGTGGTGGCGTCGACGGCTACGGCGGTGAGCTGCGGGTGGATCCGCACCCGCTGCTGCGTGGTGGAGGTGCCCGAGGTGTCGGCGTAGAACTTGTTCTCGTGCACGGCGAGCAGCGAGGCGTCCACGTGGGCCACGCCCTCGGCCGCCAGCAGCCGGGAGCTGAAGTCGGCGAGCAGCGCCGCCTTCTCCGCGTCCGGCACCTCGAACGGGTTCACGTCGTAGGCGGAGATCCACGTCCGGTCCGCGTGCACCGGCTCGTCGGCGAGCTCGACGCGCTCGTCCGAGCCCGCCGCCTTGATCACCTGGGCCGACAGCTTGGCCATGGCCACGGCCTGCGAGGCCACCTTGGCGGCGCCGTCCATGGTCAGGTCCACACCGGAGGCGAACCCCCAGCTGCCCCCGTGCACCACCCGGACCGCGTAGCCGAGGTCGGTGGTGTCGGACCCGCCGGAGGGCTTGGCGTCGCGCAGCCGCCACGAGGCGCTGCGGATCCGCTCCAGCCGGAAGTCGGCATGGTCGGCGCCCAGCGCGCGGGCCCGGGCGAGCGCCGCGTCGGCGAGCGCCCGAAGGGGCAGCGCGGTGAAAGCCGCGTCGATGGAATGGGGCACGGAAGTCCTCCCGTGGTCGTTGCCGGTCGCCTCGATCATGTCGCGCTCGCGGCTCTTGTGCCTACATCTTTCTGTAGGGACTCGACAGAGCCCGTCCCAAGGCCCTGTGGGAGCCCGATTCTCCGTACGGGCGGTGCGACCTATAGGTTTTTGGTATTCAGAGCCGCTAGTCGAAAGGGTGATCCGTTGAGCCGCTCGGTTCTCGTCACCGGAGGTAACCGGGGCATCGGCCTCGCCATCGCCCGAGCTTTCGCGGAGGCCGGGGACAAGGTCGCGATCACGTACCGGTCGGGCGAGCCGCCGGCCGAGCTCGCCGCGCTGGGCGTGCTGGCCGTGCGCTGCGACATCACCGACTCCGAGCAGGTGGAGCAGGCCTACAAGGAGATCGAGGACAAGCACGGCGCCGTCGAGGTGCTGGTGGCCAACGCCGGCGTCACCAAGGACGCGCTGCTCATGCGGATGTCCGAGGAGGACTTCGCGTCGGTCGTCGACACCAACCTCACCGGCACCTTCCGGGTGGTCAAGCGCGCCAACCGCGGCATGCTCCGCGCCAAGAAGGGCCGCGTCGTCCTGATCTCCTCGGTGGTCGGACTGCTGGGCTCGGCGGGCCAGGCCAACTACGCCGCCTCCAAGGCCGCCCTGGTCGGCTTCGCCCGCTCCCTCGCCAGGGAACTGGGCTCCCGCAACATCACCTTCAACGTGGTCGCCCCCGGTTTCGTGGACACCGACATGACGAAGGTGCTCACCGACGAGCAGCGCGCCGGCATCGTCGGCCAGGTGCCCCTGGGCCGCTACGCGCAGCCCGAGGAGATCGCGGCAGCCGTGAGCTTCCTGGCGTCCGACAACGCCGCGTACATCACAGGAGCCGTCATTCCCGTTGACGGCGGATTGGGCATGGGTCACTGATCACCATGAGCGGAATTCTCGACGGCAAGCGCATCCTCATCACCGGGGTGCTGATGGAGTCGTCCATCGCCTTCCACGCCGCCCGGCTGGCCCAGGAGCAGGGCGCCGAGGTCGTCCTCACCGCGTGGCCGCGCCCGTCGCTGACCGAGCGCATCGCCAAGAAGCTGCCCAAGCCGGTCAAGGTGATCGAGCTCGACGTCACCAACGACGAGCACCTGGCCCGCCTCGAAGGCCTCGTCCGCGACGAGCTCGGCGGCCTCGACGGCGTCCTGCACTCGATCGGCTTCGCGCCGCAGGACGCCCTGGGCGGCAACTTCCTGAACACGCCGTTCGAGTCCGTGGCCACCGCCATGCACGTCTCGGCGTTCTCGCTGAAGTCGCTGACCATGGCCTGCAAGCCGCTGTTCCCGGCGGAGGGCGCGGCCGTCGTCGGCCTCACCTTCGACGCGCAGTTCGCCTGGCCGCAGTACGACTGGATGGGCCCGGCCAAGGCCGCCCTGGAGGCCACCAGCCGCTACCTCGCCCGTGACCTGGGCAAGGAGAACATCCGCTGCAACCTGGTCTCGGCCGGTCCGCTCGGCTCCATGGCCGCGAAGTCCATCCCGGGCTTCTCGGACCTGGCCGAGGTCTGGAACTCCCGCTCCATGTTGGAGTGGGACATGAGCGACCCGGAGCCCACGGGCAAGGCCATCGTGGCCCTGCTGTCGGACTGGTTCCCGAAGACCACCGGTGAGATCGTCCACGTGGACGGCGGCCTGCACGCGATGGGCGCCTGACCGGGGCCCGCTCCATCCGTACGGCGGGGGGGGGGGGGGGGGGGGGGGGGGGGGGGGGGGGGGGGGGGGGGGGGGGGGGGGGGGGGGGGGGGGGGGGGGGGGGGGGGGGGGGGGG
>NZ_JBVJUY010000041.1:70932-71897 GCF_055604165.1 Streptomyces sp. NPDC037242 | reverse complement strand
CCCGCGCGCCCAGCAACCCGCCCCCCCCCCTACAACACCAAAACGTCCCTACCCCCCCCCCCCCCCACCCACCCCACACCCCCCCCCCCCCCCCCCCCCCCCCCCCCCCCCCGGGCCACATGGGGACTTTCGACCCTGGCGTGAGGCTCGCCACATCGCTACCCATTCGGCCGGTTCTGGTGTTGAGTGTCCCCACGCTCGATCTTGCCCCGCCCCGGACCGCCCGCACCCCTGGAGGACCGCGTGTTCCCCTCCATCTCCCTCGCCCAGGAGATCGGCCTCGCCGTCCTGCTCGTGGCTGCTCTCGTCTGGGTCGTCGGCCTCGGCCACATGCTGTGGGACAGCCGTTTCCACCACCCGGAGCCCGGCGCCTTCGACGGCCTCGCGGTCATCCCGGCCCAGCGCACCGCGGCCGCTCACCCGATGGAGTCGGTGGAGCTGACCGAGGCGGAGCAGCAGGCCTTCGCGGGCCTGATCCGCACCATCCCCCTGAGCTGACCCGGGGATCCGGAGCCCTCGGTTGCGGGGCCGGTCCCCGGCGCCGATAGTGGGATGAGCGGCCGCACCTTGATCATCAGCGGCAGGAGCCCCTGGTCAAGGGGCCGCAGCCCCCACTCTCCCGACTCCCACCTCGTCATCGAGGCAAGAGGAGCGCTCCCATGCGCAAGAAGACTCGTGTGCGTCGCCTCCTGGCGGTTTCGTCGGTTTTCGCGGCCGGAGGCCTCATGCTGCTGCCCGCTCCCACGGTTGCGGCGCAGTCGGCGACGCGCGGCATCGCAGCGGCACGGATCCCGGAAGGCACGTTCCAGATCGTGAACGTCCAGACCGGCAAGTGCGCCACCGTCGCCGGTGGCAGCACGACCGCGAACAACCACCCGCTCGTGCAGTTCGACTGCGACACCCACCCCTCACGCCGCTGGAACATCACCAACGGGGACGGCAGCTCCTTCCAGATCGTCAACCGT
>NZ_JBVJUY010000041.1:0-70837 GCF_055604165.1 Streptomyces sp. NPDC037242 | reverse complement strand
ACCGGCAAGTGCGCCACCGTCGCGGGCGGCAGCACCACCGCCAACAACCACCCGCTCGTGCAGTTCGACTGCGACACCCACCCCTCACGCCGCTGGAACATCACCAACGGGGACGGCAGCTCCTTCCAGATCGTCAACGTCCAGACCGGCAAGTGCGCCACCGTCGCGGGCGGCAGCACCACCGCCAACAACCACCCGCTCGTGCAGTTCGACTGCGACACCCACCCCTCACGCCGCTGGTTCCTGCGGCTCTCCAGCTGACCCTGCGGCCCGCCCGGAACGACCGAGCGCCCTCCCGGACCCCGGGAGGGCGCTCAGCGCGATGCGGTGTCGCGGTGTTGCGGTGCGTCAGTTGTGGCTGTGGAGGACCTCGTTCAGGCCGCCCCAGGCCGCCTTGTACGGGCGGGCCTCCACGGCGCCGGTGACCGAGTTGCGGCGGAAGAGGATGTTGTTGGCGCCCGAGAGTTCCAGGGCCTTGACGATCTGGCCGTCCGGGAGGGTGACGCGGGTGCCCGCGGTCACGTAGAGGCCCGCCTCCACGACGCACTCGTCGCCCAGCGCGATGCCGACGCCCGCCTCGGCGCCGATCAGGGTGCGCGCGCCGATCGAGATGATCTGCTTGCCGCCGCCCGAGAGGGTGCCCATGGTGGACGCGCCGCCGCCGATGTCGGAGCCGTCGCCGACCACGACGCCCGCCGAGATGCGGCCCTCGACCATGGAGGTGCCGAGGGTGCCGGCGTTGAAGTTGACGAAGCCCTCGTGCATGACGGTCGTGCCCTCGGCGAGGTGCGCACCCAGGCGGACGCGGTCCGCGTCGGCGATGCGGACGCCCTTGGGGGCGACGTAGTCCGTCATCCGCGGGAACTTGTCGATCGAGGTGACCTGGAGGTGCAGGCCCTCGGCGCGCGCGTTGAGGCGTACGGTCTCCACCTGGTCGACCGCGACCGGGCCGAGCGAGGTCCAGGCGACGTTGGTCAGCAGGCCGAAGACGCCGTCGAGGTTCTGGCCGTGCGGCTTGACCAGGCGGTGGCTGAGCAGGTGCAGGCGCAGGTACGCGTCGTGCGCGTCCAGCGGCTTGTCCTCCAGCGAGGCGATGACGGTGCGGACGGCTACGACCTCGACCCCGCGGACCGCGTCCGAGCGGATGGCCTTGGCCGCGGCGGCGCCCAGCAGCTCCACGGCCTTCTCGGCGGTGAGGCGCTCGGTGCCGGCCGGGCCGGCGTCGGCGACCAGCTCGGGGGCGGGGAACCAGGTGTCGAGGACGGTGCCGTCGGCGGTGATCGTGGCAAGTCCGGCGGCGACGGCGCCGGTGGTACGCGTAGCAGTCATGTCCGAAACCTAACCGGCGACGGCCTGCGGTTGCGAACCGGTCTCATGTGCCGGTCGCGCGCGTCGCCGCATCCCCCGCGCGCCCATGACCAGCACGGTCCCCCCGGCGGCGGCGCCGAGTCCCGCGCACAGCGGCCACAGCAGGCCCGGCGCGGTGTCGTACAGGGCTCCGCCGAGGGGCGCGGCGAGGACGAAGCCGCTGATGGAGACGCCGGCGTACAGGCTCTGGAACCGGCCGATGGAGTGCTCGGGCGACTCGTCCGCGACGTACGCCATGGCGGTGGTCTTGTAGAGGAGCTCACCAAGGGTGAGCAGCAGCATCATCGCGACGGCCGTGGCGACTCCGACCCCGAGCATCAGCATCGCGTAGCCGCCGCCCACCAGCACCAGCCCGCTGCCGATGACGTGCAGCGGAGAGCGCCGGCGCAGGGCGAGGGCGGCGGGGATCTCCAGGAGCAGGATGACGCCGCAGTTGACCGCGATGAGCCATCCGTACACGCGGGTGTCCAGACCGTGGTCGGCGAGGTAGACGGGGAAGGTCGTGAGGTGCTGCCGGTAGACGACGTCGATGACGACGATCGCGCCGAGCAGGACCAGTACGGCCGGCCGCGCGCGCAGCTCCCGCCACAGCCCTCCTCGGCCCAGACCCCCGTCCGGGGCCGAGGAAGGGGCGGTGGGGGCCCTGGCCGGGACGACCCGGGCGGTCCAAAGGGCGAAGAAGAAGGTGCCGAGGCCGTCGGCGACGAAGAGCCAGTCGTACGAGAGTCCGGTCGCGATGAGCGCCCCGAGCGGTCCGCCCACCGCGAAGCCCCCGTTGGACAGGCAGCGGGTGACGGCGAAGGCCTGGCGCCGGGAGCCTTCCGGCACGGTGACGGCGACCAGCGCGGAGTTGGCGGCGCGGACCACCCCGGAGGCGTACTGGGCGAACGGCAGGACGAGGACCAGCAGGCCGGTCGGCACCACCGGCAGCGCGACGAGGGCGGCTCCGCCGAGTACGGAAGCGGCCACCAGCACCCGGCGGTGGCCGAAGCGGTCGCCGTACCAGCCACCGGTGAAGTTCCCGGCGACCAGGCCGACGCCGCCGATGCCGACGAGCAGGCCCGCCTGGGCGGCGCCGAGCCCGCGCGGGCCGGTCAGGTAGAGGAAGACGAAGACGAAGGTGAAGCTGACGACGGTGTTGACGAAGATCCCCGCAGCCAGCAGCCACACGACCCTCGGTACGTCCTTGAACCCCTGCAACACACCCGTGCCCCCGCATCCGCCATGAGTCAGTTCCTTTTGGGAACGGACTATGTCAGCATGACAGCCTTGGGTCAACGGACAAAGGAGTTCCCATGGCCCAGCGCACGCACCTCGGCGACGCGGACTGCTCCATCGCGCAGGCCCTCGACGTCGTGGGCGACTGGTGGACGCTGCTGGTCGTGCGCGACGCCGCACGTGGTCTGCACCGCTTCGACGAGCTCCAGCGCGAGCTCGGGGTGTCCCGCAAGGTGCTGGCCGAGCGGCTGAAGCTGCTGGTCGAGGCCGGGGTGCTGACGCGCGAGCCGTACCAGGAACGCCCGGTGCGGCACGAATACAAGCTGACCCCGCGCGGGCGGGGGCTGCTGCCCGTCCTGGTGGCCCTCCAGGACTGGGGCGACACCTGGGTCCTGGGAGAGGGAGAGATGACGGCGACGACGGAGGAAGCCTCGCGGGAGGCGGTACGGGTGCACGCGCTGCGCGGCACACGGCTGCCGGAGCTGCTACTGCCGGACCGCTTCGGCGAACTCAGCGACCCGGTGGCGGACACGCCGTTCACGGTCCTGTACTGCTTCCCGGGCGCGTACGCCCGGGCCGAGTCCTACCCGCCCGGCTGGGCCGGGATCCCGGGCGCCAAGGGCTGCACGTTCGAGTCGTGCACGTACCGGGACCAGCTCGCGGAGTTCACGGCGGCGGGGGCCACGGTGCACGGGGTCTCGACGCAGCGGCCGGACGAGCAGCGGGAGTTCGCGGAGCAGGAGCGGCTGCGGTTCCCGCTCATGTCGGACGCGGAACTCACCCTGACGGCGGCGCTGCGGCTGCCGACGTTCCGCGCGGCGGGCGTCAGCCGGCTCAAGCGGCTGACGCTGGTGGTGGACCGGGACCGCACGGTCCGCGAGGTGCTGTACCCGATCCAGGACATCGAGGCGAGCGTCACCGCCGCCCTGGCGGCGGTACGGGCGGCGACCCAACCGGCCCAACCGGCCTAACCGGCCTAACCGGCCGAGCCGACCCGCCCGGCCGTCGGGGGCTCCGCCCCCAGCACCCGCCGCAGGACCTCGCCCGCGTACGCCTCGTCGTACGCGGCGTCCGTCAGCAGCACCTGGAGGCTGATGCCGTCCATGACGGCGACGAGTGCGCGCGCCGTCAGCGGGTCGGTCCGCGGGGCCAGGGCCGCGGCCACGGCCTCGCACCACTCCGCCGCCACCGGCCGCAGCGCCGGCCGGCGCAGGGCCGCCAGGTAGAGCTCGTACTCCAGCGCGACCCGGCCCCGGTCGGCCGACAGGAGCTCGCCCAGCAGTCGCGCCAGCGCACCCGCGAGGTCCTCGCCCTCCCGTACCGAGAGGGCGGGGGCGAAGGCCTCGTTCGCCTGCCGCAGCGCCGCGACCAGCAGGTCGTCCAGCGTCTTGAAGTGGTACGTCGTCGAGCCCAGCGGAACGTCAGCCTCCGCGGCCACGCTGCGATGGCTCAGCCCCGCGATGCCCTTCGCGCCCACCACGCGGATCGCCGCGTCGATGATCCGCTGCCGCCGCTCGGGGTCGTAGCGCCGCGCGCCGGCGGGCATCAGTGCGCCCCGCCCAGGTTCAGCAGCACCACGCCGCCGATCACCAGCGCGATGCCGGCGATCTTCGCGGCGGACGCGGCCTCACCCATGAACACCATCCCGATGGCGGCGATGGCGGCCGTGCCGACGCCCGCCCATATCGCGTACGCCGTACCGACCGACATCGCCTTCAGGGTCTGCGCGAGCAGCGAGAAGGCGATCACGTACCCGACCACCGTGCCCAGCGAGGGCCACAGCTTCGTGAAGCCCTCGCTGTACTTCATGGCGGTGGTCCCGGCGACCTCGGCGGCAATGGCGGCGGCAAGCAGTACGTAGGGCATGTGTACGAGTGTACGCAACGTTGCGTACGCCCGTACACATACGGCGCGTCCCCCACCCGGGCGGCTGCTAGCCCAGCGTGAACCAGGCGGCGCGGGCCTTCTTCCACTCGGGGTGCGTCAGGTCCTTGGCCTCGGTCCCGTCGCCGTACAGGTCCGCGGACCCGCTGTCCGTGACGAGCTGCACCCGCGCGCCCGCGACCGACAGGTCGGGCACGTCCACGATGGCCTCCCAGCCGCCCGGGTCGCTCGTCGGCAGGTCGGCCCGCTTGACCGGGGCGTGGCCCGCGACGCCGTCCCACTGGTAGAGGGCGTACGGGTCGGAGTTGTCGTCCGCCGCCCAGGACCCGGCCAGGATCAGGTACTGGTCGGCCGCGTTCTTGCGGATGTCGCGGATCGCGAGCCCGCCGAGGTCCAGCTCGATGCCGGCCCCGAAGGCCGCCTTGGCCCCGCTGGAGAGCACCTTGTCGAAGTTGGTCACCGGCACCACCAGCGCCTTGCCGCCCGGCACGGCCGGCGCGAGCGGGGCGCGGAAGCCGAGGTAGGCGGTGGTGGTCGAGCCGGGGGCGAACTCCAGCCCCTCCACGTTGAACCCGTCGATCTGCTTCGGCGCCTCACCGGCCGCCGTGCCCGCCGCGAAACCGTAGCGGTTGCCGTTCGCCACGTCCCAGGCCACCAGGTCGTCGCGGAGCTTCTTGTACGAGCGCCCGTACGCAAGCTGCGCACCCGACCCGGAGCCGCTCAGCGTGGTGGTGAACACGGTGTTCCGGGGTGCCTTGTACTCGCCGTCCTTGTTGTTGCCGAGCGAGCCCGTCCAGTAGACGGTGTTGCCGATCCGGGTCGCCCCCTCGATGTCCACCTCCTTGCTGACCCCGAGCTGCGAGCTGAAGTCCCAGGTCCGCACCGGCGCGCCCGAGCGGGAACGGTCGTACAGGCGCAGCACGTTGGACTCGTCGTCGGCGACGATCGTGTAGCCGCCGCCCACGTCCACGGCGGCCGAGGAGTCCGAGGCGCCGGTGAGGTAGCGCGCGTCGGACGGGTTCAGCACGGCGGACGAAGCCGCGTACGACAGGGTCTTGGTGGCGCTCTTGCCGCCCAGCCCGGTCACCTTGACGGTGAGGTTGGTGTAGCCGCGGCCGCGCGCGGTGACGGCCAGCTGCCGCACCGCACCGGCCCCGGTGACGGTCACGTCGCCCGTACCGGCGACCGAGGCCTTGCTCGACGCGGTGGCGCTGACCGTCAGCGCGGACGCGTCGGCTCCGCTCTGCCCCACGGTCACGTTCACCACGGGGTCTCCGACCGCTCCGACGGCGCCGGACAGGTAGGACGCGGACAGGGCGATGGTCGGCGTCCCGTAGGTCACCGCCTGCGCGGGCACGGCCGTGACCGTCCCGGCGACGACCAGCGCCGCGATCCCCGCGATACCAAGCTGCTTCTTCATCGGTGTCCCCACGCGTCGAGCCGAGCGCGAACCACGCGTCGCGCTGTGACGGCCGTCGAGAAGATTCGGCCACCGCGGCCAACTCCCGGTGCACGTCAATCGTCCGCCGGACGAACACGGGGCGCCTCCCGAAGCACCCCGCACCGCACCGCACCCAGAACGCGCGAAGGGCCCCCGGCAGTGCCGGGGGCCCTTCGCGGAGCGCGGTGGCTCAGACGTTGAAACCGAGCGCGCGCAGCTGCTCGCGGCCGTCGTCCGTGATCTTGTCCGGGCCCCACGGGGGCATCCAGACCCAGTTGATGCGGAGCTCGTTGACGATGCCGTCCGTCGCCGACTTCGCCTGGTCCTCGATGACGTCCGTCAGCGGGCAGGCCGCCGACGTCAGCGTCATGTCGAGGGTGGCGATGTTCGCGTCGTCGATGTGGATGCCGTAGATCAGGCCCAGGTTGACGACGTCGATGCCCAGCTCGGGGTCGACCACGTCGTAGAGGGCCTCGCGGACCTCTTCCTCGGTGGCCGGCTTGATCGACGCCTCGGGCGTCGCGTTCTCGGTCATGCCGTCTTCCTCTCGGCGTCGCCCAGTGCCTGGGCGGTCGCGTCCTTCCACGCCATCCAGCTCAGCAGAGCACACTTCACCCGCGCCGGATACTTGGAGACACCGGCGAACGCGACCGCGTCCTCCAGTACCTCCTCCATCTCCTCGTCGGGCTCGATCTTGCCCTTGGACTGCATCAGCTCCAGGAACACGGCCTGGATCCTCTGAGCCTCGGCGAGCTCCTTGCCGACGAGCAGCTCGTTCAGTATGGACGCTCCGGCCTGGCTGATGGAGCAGCCCTGGCCTTCGTAGGAGACGTCGGTGAGCGTCTCGCCGTCATACTTCACGCGCAGCGTGATCTCGTCGCCACACGTCGGATTGACGTGGTGCACCTCGGCGTCGCCGTCGCGCAGGCCACGCCCTCGCGGGTGCTTGTAGTGGTCCAGGATCAGTTCCTGGTACATCGATTCCAGCTTCACTGCGCCTCGTCGCCCTCGTTATCCGAAGAAGTTCCGCACGTGCTCCAGCCCGTCGACCAGAGCGTCGACGTCGGCCGGAGAGGAGTACAGATAGAAAGACGCTCGCGTCGTCGCCGGAATTCCGTAGCGCAGGCAGACGGGGCGCGCGCAGTGGTGTCCCACGCGGACCGCGATGCCCTGCTCGTCCAGCACCTGGCCGACGTCGTGCGGGTGAATGTCGCCGAGCACGAAGGAGATCGCCGCTCCGCGGTCCTCGGCCGTGGTGGGGCCGATGATCCGCAGGTCGGGCACCTCGGCGAGGCGCTTGATCGCGTACTCGGTGATCGCGTGCTCGTGCGCGGCGATCTTGTCCATGCCGATCGCGGTCAGGTAGTCCACGGCCGCACCGAGGCCGACGGCCTGGGCGATCGGGGGCGTACCGGCCTCGAACTTGTGCGGCGCGGGGGCGTAGGTCGAGGCGTGCATCGACACGGTCTCGATCATCTCGCCGCCGCCGAGGAACGGAGGCAGGTCCTCCAGGAGCTCCTGGCGGCCCCACAGGACGCCGATGCCGGTCGGGCCGCACATCTTGTGGCCGGTGAAGGCCACGAAGTCGGCGCCGAGCGCCTGCACGTCCAGCGGCATGTGCGGAGCGGCCTGGGAGGCGTCGATCAGCACCAGCGCGCCGACGTCCTGGGCTCGCCGGACGATCGCGTCGACCGGGTTGACCGTGCCCATGATGTTGGAGACCAGCGTGAAGGAGACGATCTTCGTCTTCTCCGTGATGACCTCTTCGATGTTGGACAGGTCGAGCCGGCCGTCGTCGGTCAGGCCGAACCACTTCAGCTTCGCGCCGGTGCGCTGCGCGAGCAGCTGCCACGGCACGATGTTGGAGTGGTGCTCCATCTCCGTGATGGCGATCTCGGTCTCGCGGTCGACCCGGTAGGGCTCGTCCGCCCAGCCGAGCATGTTCGCGACGAGGTTGAGCGACTCCGAGGCGTTCTTGGTGAAGATCACCTCGTCGCGGCTCGGTGCGTTGATGAAGGCGGCGACCTTGTCGCGAGCACCCTCGTACAGCGCCGTGGCCTCCTCGGCGAGCACGTGCACGCCGCGGTGGACGTTGGCGTTGTGCTGCTCGTAGTACTCGTTCAGCGCGTCGAGCACCTGGCGCGGCTTCTGCGAAGTCGCCGCGTTGTCCAGGTAAACGATCTTCTTCCCGTCGTGGACCACACGATCCAGCAGGGGGAAGTCCTTGCGGATCGCCTCGATGTCGAGGAGGCCAGGCAGCTGTGTCACGCGGTCGCGCCACCCTTCACGTACTTGTCGTAGCCCTCGGCCTCCAGCTGGTCGGCGAGCTCGGCGCCACCGGACTCGGCGATGCGGCCGTTCGCGAACACGTGCACGAAGTCGGGCTTGATGTAGCGCAGGATGCGCGTGTAGTGGGTGATCAGCAGGGTGCCGACCTCACCGGTCTCGCGGACGCGGTTGACGCCCTCGGAGACGATGCGCAGGGCGTCGACGTCCAGGCCGGAGTCGGTCTCGTCGAGGATCGCGATCTTCGGCTTGAGGAGCTCCAGCTGGAGGATCTCGTGGCGCTTCTTCTCACCGCCGGAGAAGCCCTCGTTGACGTTGCGCTCGGCGAAGGCCGGGTCCATCTGGAGCTGCTCCATGGCGGACTTGACCTCCTTCACCCAGGTACGCAGCTTCGGCGCCTCGCCGCGGATGGCGGTGGCCGAGGTGCGCAGGAAGTTGGAGACCGAGACGCCGGGGACCTCGACCGGGTACTGCATGGCGAGGAAGACGCCGGCGCGGGCGCGCTCGTCGACGGACATCTCGAGGACGTCTTCGCCGTCGAGGGTCACGGTGCCACCGGTGATGGTGTACTTCGGGTGACCGGCGAGGGAGTACGCCAGGGTGGACTTGCCGGAGCCGTTCGGACCCATGATGGCGTGCGTCTCACCCTGCTTGACGGTGAGGTCGACGCCCTTGAGGATCTCGCGGGCACCGTTCTCCGCCTCGACGGACACGTGCAGGTCGTGGATTTCAAGCGTTGCCATGGATACCTCAGGACTCCTGGGTGAGGGAGACGAGCACGTCGTCCCCTTCGATCTTTACGGGGTATACGGATACGGGGCGCGTCGCGGGCAGACTGGACGGCTTGCCGGTGCGCAGGTCGAAGGACGACCCGTGCAGCCAGCACTCGATCATGCAGTCCTCGACCTCGCCCTCCGAGAGCGAGACGTTCGCGTGCGAGCAGATGTCGTTGATCGCGAACACCTCGCCCTCGGTGGAGACGATGGACACCGGCGTGCCGTCGAGTTCCACCCGCTTGGGGGTGTTCTCCTCCAGCTCGCTCAGCGCACAGGCCTTGAGGTAAGTCATCAGACCGACGCCTCGAGCTCGACCTCGATCTTCGCGAGAAGGCGCTCTTCGATGTCCTGGACACCGATCTGCTGGACGAGCTCGGCGAAGAAGCCGCGCACGACCAGGCGGCGGGCCTCGTCGGCCGGGATGCCGCGGGCCTGGAGGTAGAAGAGCTGCTCGTCGTCGAAGCGGCCGGTCGCCGAGGCGTGGCCGGCTCCGACGATCTCGCCGGTCTCGATCTCCAGGTTCGGCACCGAGTCGACCCGCGCACCGTCCGTGAGGACGAGGTTGCGGTTCATCTCGTAGGTGTCGGTGCCCTCGGCGGTCTTCTCGATCAGCACGTCGCCGATCCAGACCGCGTGGGCGTCCTGTCCCTGGAGCGCGCCCTTGTAGACCACGTGCGACTTGCAGTGCGGGGCGCTGTGGTCGACCAGGAGGCGGTGCTCCTGGTGCTGGCCGGCGTCGGTGAAGTACAGGCCGAGGAGCTCGGCCTCGCCGCCGGGGCCGGCGTAGGCGACCCGCGGGTGCAGGCGTACGACGTCGCCGCCGAAGGTGACCACGATCGACTTGAAGGTCGCGTCGCGGCCGACCAGCGCGTTGTGCTGGGAGCAGTGGACGGCGGTGTCGTCCCAGTCCTGCACGGACACGACGGTGAGCTTGGCGCCGTCGCCGACGAGGAAGTCGACGTTGGCGGCGCGCACGCCGTCACCGGTGTGGTCGATGACGATGACCGCCTCGGCGAAGGCCTGTACGTCGAAGACCGTGTGGCCGAAGGTGGTGCCGCCCTCGCCGTGCAGGGAGACGCGTACCGGCTCGGTCAGGACGGCCTCCTTGGGCACGGTCACGACCGTGGCCTTGGCGAAGGACGAGAACGCCTGTGCGGCGACCCGGTCCACCGGGGTGCCGGCCCTGCCGATGCGCGCGTCGTCGCGCTCGACGGACTCGATCGTCACGCCCTCGGGCGCGTCGATCTGGGCCTTCATGGTGCCGTTGGCGACCGCGGTGCCGTCGTGGAGACCACGCAGGCGCGCCAGCGGAGTGAAGCGCCACTCCTCCTCGCGGCCGTGGGGCACGGGGAAGTCCGCCACGTCGAAGGACGGGGGGGCGCTCATCCGGGTGGCGACGGTGGACTCGGCGGCCACCGCGATCGCGCCGGCAGTGGTCGAACCCGCCGGAATGTTCTGAGCCTCAGCCATGGCTGTCTTCGTGCTCACTCTCTTTGAAACACACGTCTACGTCAAAGAATGTCTGCGGAAATCGGGCGGTCGGGGTCAGCCGACCGAACCCTCCATCTGCAGCTCGATCAGCCGGTTCAGCTCCAGCGCGTACTCCATCGGCAGCTCACGCGCGATCGGCTCGACGAAGCCGCGCACGATCATCGCCATGGCCTCGAACTCCGTCAGACCGCGGCTCATCAGGTAGAAGAGCTGGTCGTCGGAGACCTTGGAGACGGTCGCCTCGTGGCCCATGGACACGTCGTCCTCGCGGACGTCCACGTAGGGGTACGTGTCCGAGCGGGAGATGGTGTCGACCAGGAGCGCGTCGCACAGCACGTTGGACTTCGAGCCGTGGGCGCCCTCGCCGATCTCGACCAGGCCTCGGTACGAGGTGCGGCCGCCGCCCCGGGCCACCGACTTGGAGACGATGTTCGAGGAGGTGTTCGGCGCCATGTGGACCATCTTGGATCCGGCGTCCTGGTGCTGGCCCTCGCCCGCGAAGGCGATGGACAGCGTCTCGCCCTTGGCGTGCTCGCCCATCAGGTAGACGGCCGGGTACTTCATGGTGACCTTGGAACCGATGTTGCCGTCGATCCACTCCATGGTCGCGCCCTCGTACGCCACGGCGCGCTTGGTGACCAGGTTGTAGACGTTGTTCGACCAGTTCTGGATCGTCGTGTAGCGGCAGCGGCCGCCCTTCTTCACGATGATCTCGACCACGGCGCTGTGCAGCGAGTCCGAGGAGTAGATCGGGGCGGTGCAGCCCTCGACGTAGTGGACGTAGGCGTCCTCGTCGACGATGATCAGCGTCCGCTCGAACTGGCCCATGTTCTCCGTGTTGATACGGAAGTAGGCCTGGAGCGGGATGTCGACCTTGACGCCCTTGGGCACGTAGATGAACGAGCCGCCCGACCACACGGCGGTGTTCAGCGACGCGAACTTGTTGTCGCCGACCGGGATGACCGTGCCGAAGTACTCCTGGAAGAGCTCCGGGTGCTCCTTGAGCGCGGTGTCCGTGTCGAGGAAGATCACGCCCTGCTCCTCCAGGTCCTCACGGATCTGGTGGTAGACGACCTCGGACTCGTACTGGGCCGCGACACCGGCGACGAGGCGCTGCTTCTCCGCCTCCGGGATGCCGAGCTTGTCGTACGTGTTCTTGATGTCCTCGGGCAGGTCCTCCCAGGAAGCGGCCTGCTTCTCGGTGGAGCGCACGAAGTACTTGATGTTGTCGAAGTCGATGCCCGAGAGGTCGGAGCCCCAGTTCGGCATGGGCTTCTTGTCGAACAGCTTGAGACCCTTGAGGCGGAGCTTCAGCATCCACTCCGGCTCGGACTTCTTGGCCGAGATGTCGCGGACGACATCCTCGGACAGACCCCGCTTGGCAGCCGCTCCGGCCGCGTCGGAGTCGGCCCAGCCGTATTCGTAGGTGCCCAGGCCATCGAGCTCAGGGTGAGCAGTCTCCGTGGTCATGCGGGGTTCCTCCCGGCCGTACTTGCAGATACTGATGTGTCGGTCTGTGTGGCGCTCGCGCTGCGCGGGATGAACGTCGTGCACACCCCGTCGCCGTGGGCGATCGTCGCGAGTCGCTGCACATGCGTCCCGAGCAGGCGGGAGAAGACCTCGGTCTCCGCCTCGCAGAGCTGCGGGAACTGCTCGGCGACATGTGCGACCGGGCAGTGGTGCTGGCAGAGCTGTTCACCGCTGTGCGGACCGGGAGCGCTCTTCGCCGTAGCAGCGTACCCGTCCGCGGTCAACGCCTTGGCAAGGGCCTCGGTACGGTCCGCGGGGGCTGCTGCCTCCACGGCTTCCCGGTAGGTCTTCGCCTGCGTCTCCATCCGGGCCCTGGCGAAGGCGGCGACAGCCGCCTCCCCCTGCTCCCCGCCGCCCACGGACTGCGCGATCCAGCGCAGGGCGTCCGCGGCGAGCGTGTCGTAGGACTGGTCGAAGGCGTCGCGGCCGCAGTCGGTGAGCGCGAAGACCTTGGCGGGCCGGCCCCGGGTGCGCGCACCGTACACACGCTGCTCACGGGGTGCGACCACGTCGTCGGCGACGAGCGTGTCGAGGTGGCGGCGGACGGCGGCCTGGGTGAGGCCGAGGCGCTTCGCGAGGTCGGCGACGGTGGACGGACCGTGGTCCAGGATGGACCGCGCGACCCGGTTGCGGGTTGACCGCTCCCCGGTCGCGAGCTCCCCCTGGGGGGTCTCGATCTGCCGTTCGCCGTATTTCACAACGCCATTGTTGCGTAATTAGTCGAGCTCCGACAAGCCGTGATGGAGGCCACTCCTGGTGGCCTCCATCACTAAGGGTTACCTAATCTATCCACGGAGAGTTAAGCGGAAGTCGACTCTCCGCATTCTCTGCGGGACCCGCTGGTGAACCAATAGACGGCTCCCACCAGCAATCCCCCGCCCACGACGTTCCCCGGCACGGTAAACATCAGATTTCGGAAAAGATCACTGAACCCGGCTGAGCCGTCCAGGATCGCGAGACTGAAAAGAGCCATGTTGGCGACACAGTGTTCGAATCCCACGGCGACGAAAACCGCCACGGGCAGCCACAGCACGAAGATTTTCGCCGCATCCCCGCGGGCCCGGCTGAACATCCAGATGGCCAGGCAGACGAGCATGTTGCAGAGCACCGCGCGCCAGAACAGCTGCCCCCCGCCGAGCGCGATCTTCCCGTGCACCATCTCGGTGAGCATGGCCCGCGCGGAGGGCGAGGAGGTCACCCCCGAGGCGTGCACCATCGCGGCGAAGCCGAAGGCGCCGATCAGGTTGCCGGTCAGCGACAGCGTCCAGGACAGGACCAGGTCCCGCACCCCCGTCCGCCCCGACAGGGCGCCGACCAGCATCACCATCACGTTGCTCGTGAAGAGCTGGGCACCGGCGAACATCACGATGGTCAGCGCGACGGGGAAGACCGCGCCCTCCAGCAGCTTCACCGCCGGCGACCCCTTCGCCACGAAGGGCGATACCGCCACGAGCAGCAGCACCTCGCCGACCGCGATGTACGCACCCGCGAGCGCGGCCGACACCAGATAGCGCGGCGGATGCCCGAGGTCGTGGGCCTTGTGCTCGGCCTGCCCCGAGGTGGCTTCGACGTTCTGAGCGATGCTGTTCACCGTTCAACGCTAGGGTCGCGCGCCGGCCCCCAACGGCACGAAAAGGTCATGAGTGCTCAGGCCCCCGACCCTTCGGGGGCAGGACCTAAGACCCGTCTCCGGACACCTCGCCCCGCTCCGTAGACTCACCCTTCATGAGCAACGACCCCGCCGTGGAGATCCGCGGACTGGTGAAGCGGTACCGCCCCGTCCCCCACCGGCCAGCGGTGGACGGCCTGGACCTCACCGTCCGCAGGGGCTCCGTCACCGCGGTCCTAGGTCCCAACGGCGCGGGCAAGACGACCACTGTGGAAACCTGCGAGGGCTACCGCCGCCCCGACGCCGGAACCGTCCGCGTCCTCGGCCTCGACCCCTTCGCCCAGGCCGAGGCCCTGCGCCCCCGCGTCGGCGTGATGCTCCAGTCCGGCGGCGTCTACTCCGGCGCCCGGGCCGTCGAGATGCTGCGCCACATGGCCAAGCTCTACGCCGATCCGCTCGACGTGGGAACCCTGGTCGAACGCCTCGGCCTCGGCGGCTGCGGCCGCACCGCCTACCGCCGGCTCTCCGGCGGCCAGCAGCAGCGCCTGGCCCTCGCGATGGCCGTCGTGGGCCGCCCCGAGCTGGTCTTCCTGGACGAGCCGACCGCCGGCCTGGACCCGCAGGCCCGCCGCGCGACCTGGGACCTCGTACGGGAACTGCGCGCCGACGGGGTCACCGTCGTGCTCACCACCCACCACATGGACGAGGCCGAGCAGCTCGCGGACGAGGTCGCCATCGTCGACACCGGCCGGGTCATCGCCCACGGCACCCCCGAGCAGCTGTGCCGGGGCGGCGCCGAGAACACGCTGCGCTTCACCGGCCGCCCCTCCCTCGACCTCGCCTCGCTGCTCAAGGCGCTGCCCGACGGCACCCAGGCCGCCGAGCTGACCCCGGGCACGTACCGGGTCACCGGCGACGTCGACCCGCAGCTGCTGGCCACCGTCGCCTCCTGGTGCGCGCAGCACGGCGTGATGCCCGACAGCCTCTCCGTCGAGCGGCACACCCTCGAAGACGTCTTCCTGGAACTGACCGGTAAGGAGCTGCGCGCATGAGCGCCGGTACGTTCACCCCCCGCCCGGGGGCCGCGCCCGTCTCCCGGATGATCCTGGCGCAGACGGCCCTGGAGACCCGGATGCTGCTGCGCAACGGGGAGCAGCTGCTGCTGACCGTGATCATCCCGGCGCTGCTGCTGACGCTGTTCTCGGCGGTCGACATCATCGACACCGGCAGCGGGAAGTCCGTCGACTTCCTCGCCCCGGGCATCCTGGCACTGGCCGTGATGTCCACCGCCTTCACCGGCCAGGCCATCGCCACCGGCTTCGACCGCCGCTACGGCGTGCTCAAGCGGCTCGGGGCCTCGCCGCTGCCGCGCTGGGCGCTGATGGCCGCCAAGACCCTGTCCGTGCTGGTCACCGAGGTGCTCCAGATCGCGCTGCTGACGATGATCGCCTTCGCCCTGGGCTGGTCCCCGCACGGCGACCCGCTGTCGGTGGCCGTCCTGGTGCTGCTCGGCACCGCCGCGTTCTCCGGCCTCGGGCTGCTGATGGCGGGCACCCTGCGGGCCGAGGCGACCCTGGCCGCCGCCAACCTGGTCTTCCTGCTGCTGCTGGTCGGCGGAGGGGTGATCGTGCCGCTGGAGAAGTTCCCCGGCGCGGTGCAGTCCGTCCTCGGCCTGCTGCCGATCTCGGCCCTGTCCGACGGGCTGCGCGAGGTTCTCCAGCACGGCGCCGCGCTGCCGTGGGGCGACGCGGCCGTGCTGGCCGGCTGGTCCGTACTCGGTCTGGGCGCGGCCGCGCGGTTCTTCCGCTGGGAGTGAATCCCTTCCCCTTGGCTTGACGTTGCGAGGAGGATGGTCGCCTCTCCACACGACAGCGCACCACAGACGCCGGGGGGCGGGCATGGCGCAGCGGGAGGCCGTTCTGCGGCTGGACGAGCAGTGGGCACGGATCCGGTCGGGCGCCGCGCACGCGGATCCCGCGGAGGCCGACGCGCTGCTGGGGGAGCTGATCGGCGCCCTGCGCGAGCCGGCCCGTACGGACGCGGAGTGCGCGGCCCGGCTCGGGCTGCGCCTGGGCGACCTGGCGGCCCGCCGCTTCGCCGGCGGCGACCGGGCCGGGGCCCTGGCGGCGATCGAGGAGGGCCTGAGGTTCTCCCAGCAGGCGGCCGGGCACGCCGCGGAGTACGCGCGCTGGTACGCGCGGGGCCTGATCAACCAGGGGGTCTGGCTGTCCTGGCCGCTCAGCGACGGGGAGCGGCTGCCCCGCCACCCCCTCGGCCCGGGTTCCGAGAACGGCCCGAGCGCCATGGAGCGGGCGGCGGGCGAGCGCGCCCGCGACCTGACCCGCGGTGCGGTCGGCGTCTGGGCCTCCCTGGACCAGGAGGACCCGGTCAACCAGCGGGGGCTCGCGCAGGCGAAGGTCTTCCTCGGCGACCGCCTCGCGGAGCTGGGTCTCGCCGAGGACGCGGTGGCGTGGGCCGTGGACGCCGAGGGCCACTTCCGGCGGCTGCTGCTCGCGGATCCGGGCTCGGAGGAGTCCCAGGAGGCCGAGGAGGCCCTGGACCACATCGGCCGCCAGCTCGAACTGCGGCTGCGCTTCCTGTCCTTCGACTCCCTGGTCAGCCTGCGCACCCGGGGCCTGCTGCCCGAACGGCTGCTGCCCCAGGCCGTGGTGGCCGCCCGGATCCAGGGGGCCGAGGAGTCCGAGATCGCGGTGCGGCTGCACCTGGACGGCGACCAGGTGCGCACGATGCTGGAGGTCACCCCCTGGCTCGCGGTGTGGCGGGTCGAGGTGCGGGGTCCTGACGGACTGTGGAACGTACAGAACCATCCCTGGCACAGCGGTGCAGAAGTGAGGAACCGGACGGCTGGGGAGATAGGGGCCGAATTGGTACGCGGATTCACGGCGTCGGCGGACTACCCGGGCGACAGCGGCCTTTGGCGCGTCCGCGTCTGGTGGCACGCAGAAGGCGACCCCGCCGGAGCCAGGTTCCGCCTGGCCGTCGGACCGGACGCACCGTCGGCCACCCCCTCGTGAAACTTTGCACAAGGGTCCGCGTACGATAAGGGCCGTGTTGACCCCTCTCGCTTACATCGCCAGCCGCTGGACTCCGTCACCCCGGACCGTCCGGCGGGCCGCGGCCATCGCTCTCGTCATGAGCGTGCTCATCGTCGTCACAGGCGGCGCGGTGCGGCTGACCGGCTCGGGCCTCGGCTGCGACACCTGGCCCAAGTGCACCGACGACAGCCTGGTCGTGACCCAGGCGCAGGGCTTCCACGGGGCCATCGAGTTCGGCAACCGCATGCTGACGTACGTGCTCAGCGCGGCCGTTGGCTGGTTCATCATCGCGGCCCGGTCGGCCAAGCCCTGGCGCCGTTCACTGACGAAGCTCGGCTGGCTCCAGTTCCTCATCGTGATGGCCAACGCGGTCCTCGGCGGCATCACCGTGCTGACGGGGCTCAACCCGTACAGCGTGGCCGGGCACTTCCTGCTCGCCACCGTGCTGATCAGTCTCACGACGGTCACCTGGCAGCGCACCCGCGAGGGCGACACCGCCCCCCGGCCGCGCGTCCCCGGTCCGGTGCGCAAGCTCTCCTGGGCCCTGATCGCGACGACGCTGCTGCTGATCGCGGCGGGCACGGTGGTCACCGGTTCCGGTCCGCACGCGGGCGACCGCAGCGAGATCAAGCGGATGCCGTTCGACTGGTCGGCCACCGCCCACGTCCACGCGATCTCCGCCTGGGTGGTGTGCGCGCTCGCCGTGGCCATGTGGCTGGTGCTGCGCGTGGTCGATGCGCCGACCGACACCCGGGCCCGCGCCCGGGACCTGCTGATCGTGCTGCTCGCCCAGGGCGGCATCGGCTACGTCCAGTACTTCACCCACGTGCCCGAGGCCCTGGTCGCCGCGCACATGCTCGGCTCCTGCCTGGTGTGGATCGCGGTGCTCCGCCTCGCGCTCACCCTGCGCGAGCGGCCCACGGCGCAGGCCGAGATCCCGGCCCAGGGCGACGCGCAGCTCTCCACCGTCTGAACCGTCCGACCCTCCCGGCGTCAGCTCCGCTCGTCCAGCCGGTACACGCGGCGGGCATTGCCCGCCGCGACCATGGCCGCCACCCGGTCGGCGTCCCGCCAGGACCAGGCGCCCTCGGCGACCCATCCGCCCAGCACCCGGCCCAGCGCCTCCCGGAACACCAGTGCGCCGACCGCGTGCAGTTCGGGCAGGGGGCCGCCGCCGCTGGAGAAGAGCAGCTTCCCGAACGGCGCGAGTTCCAGCAGTTCCGCGAGCACCTCGGCCGCCCGCGGCCCGGACCGGCCCAGGGCCGCGCCGAGGTCGGCGTGCACGTGCGGGAACGCGGCCGCCAGGAGCGCCGCCTCCCGGTGGTACGGGTATCCGCCGAGCAGGACCAGCCGCGTGCCCAGGCCCGCGGTGGCCCGTACGAACTCCGTCAGTAGCCCCGGATGTGCCTGCTGCGGGCGCGCTCCGGGCTCCCCCGCGCCCGTGTGCAGCTGGAGCGGCAGCCCGGACGCCACCGCGCTCCACAGCAGGTGCCGCAGGAGTACGGGGTCCCGTACGACCCCGCCCTTGACCCGGCGGGCCAGCCACCGCCCGGCCGCCCCGCGCACCTCGCCGGGACCGGGCGGCTCGGGCGCGTGCGCGAGGGCCGCGGGGTACCCGGCACCGGCTCCGCAGGTGAAGGCGACGGCCCCGGCGGCCGCGTGGTGCACGCCCTCGGCGAGGTTCGCCAGGAAGGCGGCGACGGTCCCGGAGGTGTCGGCGGCCTGCTCGGCGAGCAGTTCGAGGCGCACCAGCTCGTGGGCCTCGGCGTCCCCGGCGAGGGCCAGCTCCTTGACCCCGGTGAGGTCCCCGGGCACCCCCGTGTCGACCAGGTGCGCGGCGATCCCGGAACCCCGCAGCAGGCGCCGCCCGGCCTCGGCCACGCCCAGTTCGCGGCGGCGGGCCAGGTAGCGGGCGGGGGCGCAGTGCGGCTCCAGCCCGAGCAGCGGCGGGCACCAGCGGCGCACGGCGAAGCCGGTCTGGGTGTCGAAGAAGGTGGTGCCGGCGGCGGGCGGGCCGGCCGAGGGGATCAGCTGGGCCTCGAAGGTGCCGAGGCCCAGCTCCGTGCGGAGCACTCCCTGGCAGTACTGGTCCACCAGGGGCGGCGTTTCGATCATCCGGTCATCCCGTTGCGGACGTGAGGAAGGGGCTTCCACACGTCCTAACGGGTGAGCGGGGTGTGAGGTGTTGCTCGCGCTGTTGACCGAGCGCTCCCCGGCCGGCGGGCCGGGCCCGGGCCGGGCCCGGGTCGGGACCGGGTCGGTCAGGCCGCCGGGTTCACCGTTCCGCCGAGCTGGAGGCCGGCCATCCGCTCCCACTCGTACGGGCCGGTCTTCACGCGCGCGGCGAACTCCCCGTCGAACTCCTCGTGGAGGGTCAGCCCGGCCTTCTCGGCCGCGAGCTGCGCGACGGCGTAGGTCGGGGCCACCAGGTCGCCCCAGCCGCCGTCCGTGCCGACGAGGACGATCCGGGTGCCGGCCTGGCCGATGTGGGCGAGCTGGCCCTCGACGCCGCCGTGCTGCTTGGCGAACGCGTCGATCTGCTTGGCCAGCTTCGCCGCCCTGCGGTCCTGCTTCTTGTCCGCGGCGCCTTCGCTGCCTGCGGTCTCTGCCGTGGTGTCTGCCATGGAAGGCATGCTACCGGCGGGTAATGACCGGAGGAAGCGTCAGCGGAGGAAGGGATCCACGGCCACCGCGACGAAGAGCAGCGACACGTAGGTGATGGACCAGTGGAACAGCCGCATCTCCTTGAGCTTCGCGCCCGTCACGCCGGCCTTGGCCCGCGCGTGCAGCGCGTGCGCCTCCCACAGCCACCAGCCGCCCGCCACCAGCGCGACCGCGGTGTAGAACCAGCCGGTGTACCCCAGCGGGGTCAGCAGCAGCGAGACCGCCACCATCACCCAGCTGTAGAGGACGATCTGGCGCGCCACGACCTTGTTGCCGGCCACGACCGGGAGCATCGGCACGCCGACCCGCGCGTAGTCGTCCTTCACCTTCATCGACAGCGGCCAGTAGTGCGGCGGCGTCCAGAAGAAGATGACGAGGAAGAGGATGACCGCGGCCCAGGAGACCTCGTTCTTCACGGCCGACCAGCCGATGAGCACCGGCATGCAGCCCGCGATGCCGCCCCAGACGATGTTCTGGGCGGTGCGCCGCTTCAACAGCATCGTGTAGACCACGACGTAGAAGAGGAGCGCGCCGAGCGCGAGGGCCGCCGACAGCCAGTTGATGAGCAGACCGAAGAAGAGGGTGGAGACCACACCGAGGGTGATGCCGAAGGCGAGGCATTCACGGGGGGTCACCATGCCGGTCACCAGCGGGCGCTGCGAGGTCCGGTCCATCAGCGCGTCGATGTCGCGGTCGATGTACATGTTCAGCGCGTTGGCGCCGCCCGCGGACAGGTAGCCGCCGAAGCAGGTCGCGAGGACCAGCCACAGGGAGGGCACCCCCTGCTCGGCGAGGAACATCACCGGCACTGTGGTGATCAGCAGAAGTTCGATGATCCGAGGCTTGGTCAATGCCACGAAAGCCATGGCCCGGGCCCCGAACGGCCGGTGACCGGGGCTCGTCCCGAGCACCCCCGCTGGACGGGATTCGACGGCCGTCACGCACACCCCTGACAGAGAATCCAGCAAGCTCCAGCGCAGACGCTTCAGATATGAAGGCCTCGTAAAGACTTGCGCGTACCACGCCACTGTAGACGTAGCTCTTATCCCGTCCTGCGCGGGGGTCACCTCGTGTTGGTCCGATCGGCGCTCAGACGTCACGGCGGACCGCGGGTACTCGAATAGCTGCACGCCGTGGCGGGGGTAGGCTCGGAATCGCCCCGGTGCACCGTTCGTACCGGGAACAGACATGTGGAGAGGAGCCCTGAAAAACGGTGAGCACCAAGCCGACCACCACAGAGCTCGAGTGGACCGAACTGGACCAGCGGGCCGTTGACACCGCCCGCATCCTGGCCGCGGACGCGGTCCAGAAGGTCGGAAACGGCCACCCGGGCACGGCGATGAGCCTGGCCCCCGCCGCGTACACCCTCTTCCAGAAGGTGATGCGGCACGACCCGGCGGACCCGGAGTGGGTCGGTCGCGACCGTTTCGTGCTCTCCGCGGGGCACTCGTCCCTGACCCTGTACACCCAGCTCTACCTGGGCGGCTTCGGCCTGGAGCTGGACGACCTCAAGGCGTTCCGCACCTGGGGCTCCAAGACCCCGGGCCACCCGGAGTACGGCCACACGGCCGGCGTCGAGACCACCACCGGCCCGCTGGGCCAGGGCGTCGCCAACGCGGTGGGCATGGCCATGGCCGCCCGCTACGAGCGCGGCCTGTTCGACCCCGAGGCCCCCGCGGGCACCTCCCCGTTCGACCACATGGTCTACGCGATCGCGGGCGACGGCTGCCTCCAGGAGGGCATCTCCCACGAGGCGTCCGCGCTGGCCGGCCACCAGAAGCTCGGCAACCTGGTGCTGCTGTGGGACGACAACCACATCTCCATCGAGGGCGACACCGAGACGGCCGTCTCCGAGGACACCCTCAAGCGTTACGAGGCGTACGGCTGGCACGTCCAGCGCGTCGCGCAGCAGGAGAACGGCGACCTCGACCCCAAGGCGCTGTTCGCCGCCCTCCAGGCCGCCAAGGCCGAGACCGGGCGCCCGTCCTTCATCGCGGCCCGCTCGATCATCGCCTGGCCCGCCCCGCACGCCCAGGGCACCGAGGCCTCGCACGGCTCGGCCCTCGGCAACGACGAGGTCGCCGCCACCAAGGCCGTGCTCGGCTTCGACCCGGAGCAGACCTTCGAGGTCTCCGACGCGGTCATCTCGCACACCCGCGCCCTCGGGGACCGCGGCCGCGAGGCCAAGGCCGCCTGGGAGAAGGACTTCTCCGCCTGGCGCACCGCGAACCCGGAGCGCGCGGCCGAGTTCGACCGCATCAACGCCAACGAGCTGCCCGCGGGCTGGGAGGACAAGCTCCCCGTCTTCGAGGCCGGCAAGGGTGTCGCCACCCGCGCCGCCTCCGGCAAGGTGCTCGAAGCGCTCGGCGCGGTCATCCCGGAGCTGTGGGGCGGCTCGGCCGACCTCGCCGGCTCCAACAACACCACCATCGACAAGAACTCCTCGTTCCTGCCGGTGGGCAACCCGCTGCCGGAGGCCGACCCGTACGGCCGCACCATCCACTTCGGCATCCGCGAGCACGCCATGGCCGCGTCCATGAACGGCATCGCCCTGCACGGCCACACCCGCATCTACGGCGGCACCTTCCTGGTGTTCTCCGACTACATGCGCAACGCCGTCCGGCTGTCCGCCCTGATGCACCTGCCGGTGACGTACGTGTGGACGCACGACTCCATCGGCCTCGGCGAGGACGGTCCGACCCACCAGCCGGTCGAGCACGTCGCCTCGCTGCGCGCCATCCCGGGCCTGAACGTGGTCCGCCCGGCCGACGCGAACGAGACCGCCGTCGCGTGGCGCGAGATCCTCAAGCGCCACACGAAGGTGTTCGGCAAGGGCGCCCCCCACGGCCTGGCGCTGACCCGCCAGGGCGTGCCGACGTACGAGCGCAACGAGAACGCCGCCAAGGGCGGATACGTGCTGTTCGAGGCGACGGGCCCCGAGGGGCAGAGCGCAGCGGCGCAGGTCGTCCTCATCGGCACCGGCTCCGAGGTCCAGCTCGCCGTCGCCGCGCGCGAGGCGCTGCAGGCCGAGGGCGTTCCGGCCCGCGTGGTCTCGATGCCGTCCGTCGAGTGGTTCGAGGAGCAGGACCAGGAGTACAAGGACAGCGTCCTGCCGCCCGCCGTCAAGGCGCGCGTCGCGGTCGAGGCCGGCATCGGCCTGACCTGGCACCGCTACGTCGGCGACGCCGGCCGGATCGTCTCGCTGGAGCACTTCGGCGCCTCGGCCGACGGCGCCGTCCTGTACCGCGAGTTCGGCCTGACCGCCGAGGCCGTGACCGCAGCCGCCCGCGAGTCGCTCGCGGCCGCCGCGCGCTGACGTCCGTACCAAGACCAGTAGGAGATGCAATTCCCATGACAGACGCACTCAAGCGCCTCTCCGACGAAGGCGTGGCGATCTGGCTGGACGACCTGTCCCGCAAGCGCATCACGTCGGGCAACCTGGCCGAGCTCATCGACCAGCAGCACGTCGTCGGTGTCACCACCAACCCGTCGATCTTCCAGAAGGCGATCAGCAGCGGTGACGGCTACGGGCAGCAGCTCGCGGACCTCGCCGCCCGCAAGGTCACCGTCGACGAGGCGATCCGCATGATCACCACGGCGGACGTCCGCGACGCCGCCGACATCCTGCGCCCGGTCTACGACGCGACCGAGGGCCAGGACGGCCGGGTCTCCATCGAGGTCGACCCGCGCCTGGCGCACAACACCGCGGCGACCGTCGCCGAGGCCAAGCAGCTCGCCTGGCTGGTGGACCGCCCGAACACGCTCATCAAGATCCCGGCGACCGAGGCCGGCCTGCCGGCGATCACCGAGGTCATCGGCAAGGGCATCAGCGTCAACGTCACGCTGATCTTCTCGCTGGAGCGCTACCGCGCGGTCATGGACGCCTACCTGGCGGGCCTGGAGAAGGCGAAGGCCGCGGGCCTGGACCTCTCCAAGATCCACTCGGTGGCCTCCTTCTTCGTGTCCCGCGTGGACAGCGAGATCGACAAGCGCCTGGACGCCGTCGGCACCGACGAGGCCAAGGCCCTCAAGGGCAAGGCGGCGCTCGCCAACGCCCGACTGGCCTACGAGGCGTACGAAGAGGTGTTCGGCAGCGAGCGCTGGGCGGCCCTGGACAAGGCGCACGCCAACAAGCAGCGCCCGCTGTGGGCCTCGACCGGCGTCAAGGACCCGGCGTACAAGGACACCCTGTACGTGGTGGACCTGGTCGCCCCCGGCACGGTGAACACCATGCCCGAGGGCACCCTGGAGGCCACCGCCGACCACGGCGAGGTCTCCGGCGACACCATCCGCGGCACCTACGAGCAGTCCCGCAATGAGCTCGAAGCGGTCGCGAAGCTGGGCATTTCGTACGACGATGTGGTGCAGCTGCTCGAGGACGAGGGCGTCGAGAAGTTCGAGGCGTCCTGGAACGACCTTCTGAAGTCGACCGAGGCGGAGCTTTCCCGCCTTGCCCCCACGGAGGCCTGAACACCTTGTCTGTAAACGGAGCGAACCCGCTTCGTGACGCACAGGACCGGCGGCTCCCGCGCATCGCGGGGCCGTCCGGCCTGGTCATTTTCGGCGTTACGGGTGACCTGTCGCGCAAGAAGCTGATGCCTGCCGTCTACGACCTGGCCAACCGCGGGCTGCTCCCGCCGGGCTTCTCGCTGATCGGCTTCGCCAGACGCGAGTGGCAGGACGAGGACTTCGCGAAGGAGGTCCACGACGCCGTCAAGGAACACTCCCGTACGCCGTTCCGTGAAGAAGTCTGGCAGCAGCTGGTGCAGGGCTGCCGCTTCGTCCAGGGCGACTTCGACGACGACGCGGCCTTCGAGACCCTGAAGGCCACCATCGAGGAGCTGGACAAGGCGCAGGGCACGGGCGGCAACTTCGCCTTCTACCTGTCCGTCCCCCCGAAGTTCTTCCCCAAGGTGGTCCAGCAGCTCAAGGATCACGGGCTGGCGCAGAAGGAGGGCTCCTGGCGGCGTGCCGTCATCGAGAAGCCCTTCGGACACGACCTGAAGAGCGCCGAGGAACTCAACAAGGTCGTCCACGAGGTCTTCCCGCGCGACGAGGTCTTCCGGATCGACCACTACCTCGGCAAGGAGACCGTCCAGAACATCCTGGCGCTCCGCTTCGCCAACACCATGTTCGAGCCGATCTGGAACCGGTCGTACGTCGACCACGTGCAGATCACCATGGCGGAGGACATCGGCATCGGCGGCCGGGCCGGCTACTACGACGGCATCGGCGCGGCCCGCGACGTCATCCAGAACCACCTGCTCCAGCTGCTCGCCCTGACGGCGATGGAGGAGCCCGGCTCCTTCCACCCCAAGGCGCTGGTGGCCGAGAAGCTCAAGGTGCTGACCGCGGTGGAGCTGCCCGAGGACCTGGGCAAGCACACGGTGCGCGGCCAGTATTCGGCGGCCTGGCAGGGCGGCGAGAAGGTCGTCGGGTACCTCGAAGAGGACGGCATCGACCCCAAGTCGAAGACGGACACCTACGCCGCCATCCGCCTGGAGATCAACAACCGCCGCTGGGCGGGCGTCCCGTTCTACCTGCGGACCGGCAAGCGCCTGGGCCGCAGGGTGACCGAGATCGCCGTGGTCTTCAAGAGGGCCCCGTACCTGCCGTTCGAGTCCGGCGCGACCGAGGAGCTGGGGCAGAACGCCCTGGTCATCCGGGTCCAGCCGGACGAGGGCGTGACGGTGCGCTTCGGCTCCAAGGTTCCGGGCACCTCCATGGAGGTCCGGGACGTGACGATGGACTTCGCCTACGGCGAGTCCTTCACGGAGTCGAGCCCCGAGGCGTACGAGCGGCTGATCCTCGATGTCCTGCTGGGTGACGCGAACCTCTTCCCGCGCCACCAGGAGGTCGAGCTGTCCTGGAACATCCTCGACCCGATCGAGCAGTACTGGGACAAGCACGGCAAGCCCGCGCAGTACGCGGCGGGCACCTGGGGACCGGTCGAGGCGGACGAGATGCTCGCACGAGACGGACGGAGCTGGCGCCGGCCATGAAGATCGACCTCACGGAGACCAACTCCAGCAAGATCAATGCCGCGTTGGTGCAGGCACGCCGGGACATCGGCACGCCGGCCATCGGCATGGTCCTCACGCTGGTGATCGTGACCGACGAGGAGAACGCGTACGACGCGCTCAAGTCGGCGAACGACGCTTCCCACGAACACCCTTCGCGGATCATCGTCGTGGTCAAGCGGGCCGCCCGCTCGCCGCGCAGCCGCCGCGACGCCCGTCTCGACGCGGAAGTCCGCGTCGGGGCGGACTCCGGCACTGGCGAAACGGTTGTGCTCCGCCTTCACGGTGAACTGGTAGACCACGCCCAGTCGGTGGTCCTCCCGCTTCTCCTGCCGGACGCCCCCGTGGTCGTCTGGTGGCCGGAGGGCGCTCCGTCGGACCTGGCGGGCGACCCGCTGGGGGCGCTCGGGCAGCGCCGGATCACGGACACGTACTCCTGCGAGAACCCCATCGGGGCACTCGCCACGCGGGCGGCGGCCTACGCCCCCGGGGACACGGACCTGTCCTGGACCCGGATCACGCCCTGGCGCTCGATGCTGGCCGCCGCACTGGACCAGCAGGTCCTGTCGGTCGCCTCGGCGACCGTCGAGGGCGAGGACGACAACCCGAGCTGCGAGCTGCTGGCCATGTGGCTGGCGGACCGCCTCGGCGTCCCGGTCAAGCGGACCCTGTCCGCGGGCCCGGGCCTCACCTCGGTCCGCATGGAGACCAAGGACGGCGAGATCGTCCTGGACCGCGCGGACGGGGCGCTGGCCACGCTGTGCATGCCGGGGCAGCCCGACCGTGCGGTGGCGCTCAAGCGCCGTGACACGGCCGAGCTCCTGGCGGAGGAGCTGCGCCGGCTGGACCCGGACAACACGTACGAGTCCGCGCTGAAGTTCGGCGTGGCCCGGCTGGAGGCGTCCACCGACCCGGCGGCGCCGGCCAAGCCCGCACCGGTCAAGCCCGCACCGGCACCGGCACCGGCCGGGGCACCGGCTCCGGCCGAAGCCCGGGCCGAGGCCTCCAAGCCGGCGCCCAAGCCGGCCAAGAAGGCCGCGGCCAAGTAGTACGCCCGGGCCGCTGCGCGGGGCGGGGGCGCACTTCGCCCCGCGCAGCAGAGCCCGTACCAAGACCTAGCGACAAGGCGGCAGCACATGGGCATGACGACTCCTCAGGTCGTCGTCCACCGGGACAAGGAGCTGATGGCCCAGGCCGCGGCGGCCCGGCTCATCACGAAGATCGTGGACGCCCAGGCGGCCCGCGGCACCGCGTCCGTGGTGCTCACCGGCGGCCGCAACGGCAACGGGCTCCTCGCCGCGCTCGCCGCGGCCCCGGCCCGGGACGCCGTCGACTGGGCCCGGCTGGACCTGTGGTGGGGCGACGAGCGGTACGTCCCCGCCGACGACCCCGAGCGCAACCACACGCAGGCCCGTGAGGCCCTCCTGGACGCCGTCCCGGTCGACCCCGCGCGCGTGCACTCCATGCCCGCCTCGGACGGCCCGTACGGCGCCGACGTGGACGCGGCCGCGGCCGCGTACGCCGAGGAGCTGCGCAGGGCCTCCGGCCCGGAGGACCACGGCCCGGTCCCCCGCTTCGACGTGCTGATGCTGGGCGTCGGCCCGGACACGCACGTGGCCTCGCTGTTCCCGGAGCACCCCGCGTCCCGGGAGACCGAGCGCACGGTGGTCGGGGTCCACGGCGCCCCGAAGCCCCCGCCGACCCGGATCTCGCTCACCCTCCCGGCGATCCGGGCGGCCCGCGAGGTCTGGCTGCTGGCGGCGGGCGAGGACAAGGCCGGCGCGGTGGCCATCGCCCTCGGCGGCGCCGGCGGGGTCCAGGCCCCGGCCGCGGACGCGTACGGCCGCTCCCGCACCCTGTGGCTCCTGGACCGGGCGGCCGCGGCGAAGCTGCCGAGCGGGATGTACCCCCCGGCGTCCTCCTGACCCGTACGTGAAAGGGGCCCGCCCTCCGGTCGACCGGAGGGCGGGCCCCTTTCACGTGTCCGGCGGCGTCAGCCGCGGCCGCGCAGCTCGCGGTAGGTGGACACCAGCGCCCGCGTCGAGGGGTCCAGGGACTCCACGTGGCTCCCGTCGATCAGCGCCGGCTCGACCTGCTTGGCCAGGACCTTGCCGAGCTCCACGCCCCACTGGTCGAAGGAGTCGATGTTCCACACCGCGCCCTGGACGAACACCTTGTGCTCGTACAGCCCGATGAGCTGGCCCAGCGACCGCGGCGTGAGCTCCGTGGCCAGGATCGTGGTCGTCGGGTGGTTGCCCTGGAAGGTCTTGTGCGCGACGAGCGCCTCGGCGACGCCCTCCGCCCGGACCTCGGCCGCGGTCTTGCCGAAGGCCAGCGCCTGCGTCTGCGCGAAGAAGTTGGCCATCAGCAGGTCGTGCTGGGCCTCCAGCGCGGCGGACAGCTCCCCGACGGGGCGGGCGAAACCGATGAAGTCCGCCGGGATCATCCGGGTGCCCTGGTGGATCAACTGGTAGTAGGCGTGCTGCCCGTTCGTGCCGGGCGTGCCCCACACCACGGGACCCGTCTGCCACTCCACCGGATCGCCGTCGCGGTCCACGGACTTGCCGTTGGACTCCATGTCCAGCTGCTGCAAGTACGCCGTGAAGCGCGACAGGTAGTGGCTGTACGGGAGGACCGCGTGCGACTGGGCGTCGAAGAACGCCCCGTACCAGATCCCCAACAGGCCGAGCAGCAGCGGTGCGTTCTCCTCCGCAGGGGCCGTCCGGAAGTGCCGGTCCATGTCGGCGAAGCCGGCGAGCAGCTCGCGGAAGGCGTCGGGGCCGATGGCGACCATCAGGGAGAGGCCGATGGCCGAGTCGAAGGAGTAGCGACCGCCGACCCAGTCCCAGAACTCGAACATGTTGGCCGGGTCGATGCCGAACTCGGTGACCTTGCCGGCATTGGTCGACAGGGCCACGAAGTGCCGTGCCACGGCCGACTCGTCACCGCCCAGGCCCGCCAGCAGCCACTCCCGCGCCGAGGTGGCGTTGGTGATGGTCTCGATGGTCGTGAAGGTCTTGGAGGCGATGATGAAGAGCGTCTCGGCCGGGTCCAGGTCCCGCACGGCCTCGTGCAGGTCGGCGCCGTCCACGTTCGACACGAAGCGGAGCGTCAGGCCCCGGTCGGTGAAGGCGCGCAGCGCCTCGTACGCCATCGCCGGGCCCAGGTCGGAGCCGCCGATGCCGATGTTGACGACGTTCTTGATGCGCTTGCCGGTGGAGCCGGTCCACTCCCCCGACCGGACCTGGTCGCTGAAGGCCGCCATCTTGTCGAGGACGGCGTGGACGCCGGGGACGACGTTCTCGCCGTCCACCTCGACGACCGCGTCCGCGGGCGCGCGCAGCGCGGTGTGCAGGACCGCCCGGTCCTCGGTCGTGTTGATCTTCTCGCCGCGGAACATCGCTTCGCGCAGCCCGGCCACGTCGGTCGCCGCGGCGAGCTCGCGCAGCAGCGTCAGCGTCTCGTCGGTGACGATGTGCTTCGAGTAGTCGATGTGCAGGTCGCCGACCCGCAGCGTGTAGCCGGCCCCGCGGCCGGGATTCGTCTCGAACAGCTCCCGCAGATGCGTCTGCCCCAGCTCTTCCCGGTGCTTGCCGAGTGCGAGCCACTCCGGCATCCGGTTGAGCTTCGTTCGTCCCTCCCGTCGCCCACCACCACCCTCGCTTGACGCGCTTCGCGCGGCGGCCTGGTCTGCGTTCATCTCGGACATCAACCCACTTCTTCCGTCCTGTCGTGCCCCGCCACGCACCAACCTAAGGGATCGGAAGGGGCACAACCGACACAAAGAAGCCCGGCCCACGGAGAGATGTCTCCGCGGGCCGGGCCGGACGTCACGAACTCAGATCTCGCCGCGCAGTTTGGCGAGCGCTTCGGCGAGGATCGCCTCGCCGTCGGCGTCGGTACGCCGTTCGCGTACGTACGCCAGGTGCGTCTTGTACGGCTCGGTGCGCGGCGGCGCGGGCGGGCTGTCCCGGTCCTGGCCGGCCGGGAACCCGCAGCGCGGGCAGTCCCAGGTGTCCGGCACCTGTGCGTCGCTGGCGAAGCTCGGCTGCGTCTCGTGCCCGTTCGAGCACCAGAAGGAGATGCGCAGGCGGGGCGCGGATTCGCCGCGCTCGGCCTCACCCATCGGCCCCGCTCCGACCCGACTACCACGGATCGCGTTGCCACTTGCCACGGTCGTAACTCCCTGCGTGATGGTGCCGCGAAGCGTGAGTGGATTCCGCCGCGGGCGCCCAAGTCTACGTAAGGCCCAACGTGCGTCCAGTGACCGGAGTTACCAATTCCAGACGTGAACGCCGGACCTCATGATAGGCCGGAGGGAGCCGACCTGAGTGCCGGAATGGCCAGAACGCTTCAGCTGCCGTTGGACTTCATGAGCAGGCCGAGCGCGACGATGCACGCGAACCACAGCAGACCGATCACGACGGTGATGCGGTCGAGGTTGCGCTCCGCGACCGAGGAGCCGCCGACCGACGACTGCATGCCGCCGCCGAACATGTCGGAAAGGCCGCCGCCCTTGCCCTTGTGCATCAGCACGAGCAGCATCAGCAGGGCGCTGAAGACGATCAGGGCGATCGAGAACCCCATAATCACGGCTGATTCCTACTTTCTGGCTTTTCTGGCTTTCCGGCTTCGCTGAAATGTGCAGCGGGGGCCAGTGGCTGGTGGTTCAGCCTCCTGGCCCCCGCAAGGGTACGACGGATCCGTCCTACCGCATACTCACGGCGAACGTCACTGGTCGCGGAAGCGGACGATCTTGACGAACTCGTCCGCGTCCAGCGCCGCGCCGCCGATCAGGGCGCCGTCGACATCGGGCTGCGCCATGATCGCCGCGATGTTTCCGGACTTCACCGAGCCGCCGTACTGGATGCGGACCTTGTCGGCCAGCTCCTGCGAGTACAGCTCCGCGAGGCGGCCGCGGATGGCACCGCAGACCTCCTGCGCGTCCTCGGGGGTGGCGACCTCGCCGGTCCCGATGGCCCAGACGGGCTCGTACGCGATCACGATGGACTCGACCTGCTCGGCCGGGATGTCCTTGAGGCCGCCGTCGACCTGGCTCAGCGTGTACGGGACCTGCTGGCCGGCCTTGCGGACGTCCAGGCCCTCGCCGACGCACAGGATCGGGGTGATCCCGTGCTTGTAGGCGGCCTTGACCTTGGCGTTGCAGATCTCGTCGCTCTCGGCGTGGTACTGGCGGCGCTCGCTGTGGCCGACGGCCACGTAGGAGCACTGCAGCTTCGCGAGCATCGGGCCGGAGATCTCGCCGGTGTAGGCACCGGAGTCGTGCGCCGAGATGTCCTGGGCGCCGTACTTGATCTTCAGCTTGTCGCCGTCGACCAGGGTCTGGACCGAGCGGAGGTCGACGAAGGGCGGCAGGACCGCGACTTCGACGGCGTCATAGTCCTTGTCGGCCAGGGCGAAGGCGAGCTTCTGGGTGTGGGCGATGGCCTCAAGGTGGTTGAGGTTCATCTTCCAGTTGCCCGCCATCAGCGGGGTACGCGTGGTCATACGGGTTCAGACCTCCAGTGCGGCGAGGCCGGGGAGCGTCTTGCCCTCGAGGTATTCGAGGGAGGCGCCACCACCGGTAGAGATGTGGCCGAAAGCGTTCTCGTCGAAGCCGAGCGTGCGCACGGCCGCGGCCGAGTCGCCACCGCCGACGACGGTGAAGGCGCTGCTGTCGACGAGGGCCTGCGCGATGGCGCGGGTGCCTCCGGCGTAGTCGGGGTGCTCGAAGACTCCCACGGGACCGTTCCAGAAGACGGTCTCCGCGTCGGCGATCTTCGACGCGTACAGCTCACGGGTCTTGGGACCGATGTCCAGACCCTCCTTGTCGGCGGGGATCTTGTCCGCGTCGACGGTGACGAACTCGGCCGGGGTCTTGCCCTTGAGGTCGGGGAAGTCCTGGGACGCGAGGATGTCGACCGGCAGGACCAGCTCGACGCCGGTCTCCTCGGCACGCTTCATGTACTCGTTGACGACCTCCACCTGGTCCTTCTGGAGCAGGGAGATGCCGACCTCGTAGCCCTTGGCGTAGAGGAACGTGTACGCCATGCCGCCGCCGATCAGGATGCGGTCGGCCTTGCCGAGCAGCTCGTCGATGACGGCGAGCTTGTCGGAGACCTTGGCGCCGCCGAGGATCACGACGTAGGGGCGCTTCACGTCCGCGGTCAGCTTCTTCAGGACGCCGACCTCGGTGGCGATGAGGTAGCCGGCCGCGTGCGGGAGGCGCGCGGGCAGGTCGAAGACCGAGGCGTGCTTGCGGTGGACAGCGCCGAAGCCGTCGCCGACGTAGATGTCGGCGAGCTCGGCGAGCTGGTCCGCGAAGGCGCCGCGCTCGGCGTCGTCCTTCGAGGTCTCACCGGCGTTGAAGCGGAGGTTCTCGATGACGGCGACCTGGCCGTCGGCGAGCGCGGCGACGGTCTCCTTGGCGGAGGCTCCGACGGTGTCGGTGGCGAACGCGACCTGCGCGCCGAGCAGTTCACCGAGGCGGGCCGCGGCCGGGGCGAGCGAGAAGGCCGGGTCCGGGGCGCCCTTGGGGCGGCCCAGGTGCGAGGCCACGACCACGCGGGCGCCGGCCTCGGCGAGCTTCGCGATGGTCGGCTGGACGGCGCGGATGCGGCCGTCGTCGGTGATGGCGCCGTTCGCGAGCGGCACGTTGAGGTCGGCGCGGACGAAGACCCGCTTGCCGGAGACGCCTTCGGCGAGAAGTTCGTCGATCGTCTTCATGTGTTTCTACTCCTTGTACGAGAGGGACAAGGCAAGCAACAGGGCCCGAACGGCGCTTCGTCGCGCCGCTCGGACCCTGTACCTACATCCTGGTGCCTGCCCTGGTGGTTAGAGCTGACCGCCAACGAAGACCGTCAGGTCGACGAGACGGTTGGAGTAGCCCCACTCGTTGTCGTACCAGCCGATGACCTTGACGTTCTTGCCCTGGACCATGGTCAGGGAGGAGTCGAAGGTGCACGAGTACGGCCAGTTCACGATGTCGGAGGAGACGATCGCGTCCTCGGTGTAGTCGAGGATGCCCTTGAGCTGGCCTTCGGCTGCCTTCTGGAATGCGGTGTTGACCTCGTCCTTGGTGACCTCGCGCTCGAGCTCGATGACCAGGTCGGTCACGGAGCCGGTCGGGACCGGGACGCGCATCGCGATGCCGTCGAGCTTGCCCGCCAGCTCCGGGATCACCAGCGCGGTGGCCTTGGCGGCACCGGTGGTGGTCGGGATGATGTTCTCGGCGGCGGCGCGGGCGCGGCGCAGGTCCGAGTGCGGGAAGTCCAGGATGCGCTGGTCGTTCGTGTACGCGTGGACCGTCGTCATCATGCCCTTGACGATGCCGAAGTTCTCCAGGAGAACCTTGGCCATCGGCGCCACGCAGTTGGTGGTACAGGAGGCGTTGGAGATGACGTGGTGGTTGGCCGCGTCGTACTTGTCGTGGTTGACACCCATCACGATCGTGATGTCCTCGTCCTTGGCCGGGGCCGAGATGAGGACCTTCTTCGCGCCGGCCGCGATGTGCTTGGCGGCGTCGGCCTTCTTCGTGAAGATGCCGGTCGACTCGATGACGATGTCGGCACCCAGCTCGCCCCAGGGGAGGTTCGCGGGGTCGCGCTCGGCGAAGGTCTTGAAGGTGTTGCCGCCGACCGTGATGGTGTCGGCCGTGTGGGAGACCTCGTGCTTGAGGCGGCCCAGGATGGTGTCGTACTTGAGCAGGTGAACAAGGGTCGCGTTGTCAGTCAGGTCATTGACACCGACGATCTCGATGTCCGCTCCCTGCTCAAGGAGCGCCCGGAAGTAGTTGCGGCCAATTCGACCAAAACCGTTGATGCCTACGCGGATCGTCACGAACCGATCTCCTCGTTGGTGCGCCGGTAAGTCCGCCGGCGAGCTGTATGGGATGTCCCCGACCGCTTACGACCCTACCTCTCTGTGAGCTTCTGGGTGACATCGACCGGGGGCTGACACGCCCCGAGGCCCTGGGCCGGAAAGCCGGCACGGGACCTCGGGGACTTTCGTCCCCGTCACTCAGGGTGAGCGGCGGGTGGGGCGGCTGGTCAGCGGTTCAGCGAGCGAAGCGCCTTACCGACGAGTAGGGTGCGGTCGGCCGCTGCCGGGAGGTGCTCCAGGCCGAAACCGAGGAGGACCGTGTCACGCGTAGTGACCGACGCGTAGGACTTGAAGAGCTCCCCGGACCGGGACCAATCGCCCGGAACATCAGGACTTCCGGCAGGTGCGCCCTGGGCGGTCCAGACCCCGAGGGACGTCTCGAAGCCCTCGACGGCCCCGTCGGCTCCGCCCACGCTCAGGCGTGCCTCGTCCGCGAAGACACCGCGACCGCCCGACCCGGGGTCGGTGATGTAGGAGAGCGAGACCTCGACGCTCTTGCCCGCGTACGCACTCAGGTCGAAGGAGACCTGCTTCCAGCCCCCGGAGGACCCGGTGAAGCTGTTCCAGGTCCCGCTCGTGCCCTGCGCGGTGCAGCCGCCGGAGTCGAGGGTGAGGTAGCGGCGCAGGAACGGGTGGCCGTTGACGAAGAACCCGGCCCCGCACTCCTCGGGAACGGTCGTGGTGCTCAGGCCGCCCGCGTCGGGCAGCGTGGTCCAGTCGTCCCCGCCGGCCGTGCGGACCTCCAGCACCGCGTGGTCGTAGCCCTCTTCGGTGTTCCAGTTCAGGGCCGTCTTGAGCTGCGGCTTGTCGGCCGCGGTGACCCCGGTCAGGTCGATGGTGCGGGTCAGGCGCTTCCAGTCGTCGTCGACGTGGGTGGCCGCGGCCATCCCGGTGCCGGCGAAGGGCGCGTACGGGTTCACGACCCCGGCGTACTGGCCTGCCTGCGCACTCTTGAACTGCGGGAACTGCGCGGGGGCCAGGGTCTCGGACGTCACCGTGTAGGACCCGGGGGCGTTGAGCGGGTTGCCCGCCGCGTCCCCGAGGCCGCCCTTGGCCCCGGCGAGGGAGCCGGCGCCCGTGAACCCGGTGGGACCGCTGACGCTCGCCCGGCCGAAGGCGCCGAGCCAGTACTGGCTGAAGTCGTTGGTGACGGCGCGGCCGACCTGGGCGTTGCCGCCCGCCAGTTCACCGGCCTCGATCAGCTTGCCGCCCTCGTTCAGGAAGTCGCGTACGGCGAGCTGGGTCTCGCCGCCGGGGGTCTTGGCGCCGGTGTAGTGGACGGCCGTACCGAAGTGGGAGAGCACGCCCAGGTGGTGCGGCGCTCCCTGGGCGGCGACGTCCCAGACGGCCGCGGACCTGCCGTTGGCGCGCAGTGCGTCGACGTAGGTCTGGGCGTGCTGGGCCGTGGCGCCCTCCTCGGCGATCACCAGTACGTCCGCGCGCGGGCGTTCGGCCACCGTGTAGGTGAAGTGCTCGCTGGAGACCTGCTTGCCGCGGTCGCGGCCGGTGAACCAGACCTCGACCTTGTCGCCGGGCTTCGCGCCGTCCACCCGGGCCCGGTACTCGTCGAACCAGTTGTTGTCCTCGCCGCCGTAGACCTCGCCGCCCTTCCAGGCCTTGAGGTCCTCGTCGTGCGTCCGGCCGCCGTTGATCCGGAAGTTGAGCTCCTTGTCCTGGAGCGCCTTGCGGGCGGTGACGGAGACCGTCTGGTCATCGCCGCGGGCCGCGTAGGAGGTGGTGAAGGGGTCCAGGGTGAAGTCCGGGGCGCTCAGGCCCACGGGGGACGCGGGCCGGTCCGGGTGCGCGGCGCTCTCGCCGACCGCGAGGGCGAAGGGGACGTTCTTGGCGAACTCCGCCTGGATGAGCTTCTCGTCGTCCGGGAAGTTGAAGCCGGAGGCGCAGTCCTCGGGCTTCCACCGGTCGTTCGGGTCGATCTCGGAGGCCGTCTGGCAGGTGGTCATCTCCGGGGTGAACATCATGATGCCGTTGGCGTTGGACGCGTGTCCGTCGGCCTCGCCGTTGGTCGTGTACAGCTCGGAGGAGACCTGCGGGTAGTAGCCGGGGACGCCCGGGTTCTCCGGGGTGCCCGCCAGCGTCTTGTAGGCCACGTCGTCCGGGGTGGGGGTGGCCACCTGCCAGCCCACGCCGTAGAGCAGCAGCTCGGCGGCGGAGTGGTAGTTGATGGCGTAGTCGAAGCCGATGCGCTTCTCGAACCGGTCGAGGGCCTCGGTCTCGGGCTCGGAGGAGGCCTTGGTGCCGCGGTAGGTCTCGCTCGACTGGTTCGGGGATGAACCCTCGTTGTCGTAGCCCCACTTGAAGGCGAAGTTGCGGTTGAGGTCGACCCCGTCGCCGGCGGTGATCCTGCCGTCGGCGTTGTTGTCGCGCAGGTTCTTGCGCCACAGCCGCTGGCCGTCGGGGGCGTGCGTGTAGTCGTAGCCGTCGGGGTTGGCGGAGAGCAGGAACCACAGCTCGGTGGAGTCCACCAGCTTGGTGATCCGCTGGTCCTTGCCGTAGTTGTCCAGGGTGTGGTGCATCAGCCGCCGGGTCATCTCGGGGGTGATCCACTCCCGGGCGTGCTGGTTGGACATGTAGAGGACGGAGGGCTTGTCGCCGTCCTTGCCCTTCTTGGCGTTCTTGGTGACCTTGAGGGCGAGGATGTCCTTGCCCTGGACGGTCTTGCCGATGGAGACGACTTTGGTGAGGCCGGGGTTCTCCTGGGCGGTCCGGAGGATCTCCTCCTGGAGGCCGCCCTTGCCGCTGTACGGGCGGAAGACCCCGTCGCCGGCGGCCTGGGAGCGGGCCGCGGCTTTGGCCGGAACCTTGCGCTCGGCGAGCTTGATGCCCTGCGCCGCCAGCTCCGCGGCCTGGTCGCCGGTGAGGAAGAGCTCGACCTTGGCGGTCCCGGTGTCGGGGGCGCGTTCGGAGAGCTCGTGGGCGTCCTGCCCGGCCGCGAGGACGAGCGGTACCTGTTCCTTGGTGATGTCGGCGTCGTAGACCCGCACCTCGTCGGCGGCGGCCCGGTCGGGCGCCGTGGACTGGGCCTGGGCCGCCGCGGGCAGTGCGGCGAGTGTGGTTCCGAAGACGAGTGCGCTTGCGGCGAGGATCGATCTCGCGCGGTGCCTCATGTGCCCCCCTGGGCGTCGTCTGCCACGAAAGCTTCGGACGACAGGCTCACGATCAGCCCATGCTCATGTCAATGGGGCGTGCCGAGAAGGAGCCCGCACGAGTGATCGCGCGGACCCCTTCCGGTGTACGGGGGCTAGCCGGCCATGTTGTCGGCCATCTCCTCGCTGAGGTCGAGGTTCGACTCGGTGCCCGGGATGCCGAGGTCCTGGGCCCTCTTGTCGGCCATCGCCAGCAGGCGGCGGATCCGGCCCGCGACCGCGTCCTTGGTCAGCGGCGGGTCGGCGAGCGCGCCCAGCTCCTCCAGGGAGGCCTGCTTGTGCTCCATGCGCAGCCGGCCGGCCGCGGCGAGGTGCTCGGGGACCTCTTCGCCGAGGATCTCCAGCGCGCGCTGGACCCGGGCTCCGGCGGCCACCGCGGCGCGCGCCGAGCGGCGCAGGTTGGCGTCGTCGAAGTTGGCGAGGCGGTTGGCGGTGGCGCGGACCTCGCGCCGCATCCGCCGTTCCTCCCAGGCCAGCACCGAGTCGTGGGCGCCGAGCCGGGTCAGCAGGGCGCCGATCGCGTCGCCGTCCCGTACGACGACCCGGTCCACGCCGCGGACCTCGCGGGCCTTGGCGGCGATGGAGAGCCGGCGGGCGGCGCCGACCAGCGCCAGGGCGGCCTCCGGGCCGGGGCAGGTGACCTCCAGGGAGGAGGAGCGGCCGGGCTCGGTGAGCGAGCCGTGGGCGAGGAAGGCCCCGCGCCAGGCCGCCTCGGCGTCGCAGGTGGCCCCGGAGACCACCTGCGGGGGAAGTCCCCGGATGGGGCGGCCGCGGCCGTCCACGAGGCCGGTCTGGCGGGCCAGCTGGTCGCCGCCGGCGACGACCCGGACGACGTAGCGGTTGCCGCGGCGCAGTCCGCCGGGAGCCATGATCACCAGGTCCGAGGAGTGCCCGAAGATCTCCAGGATGTCCTTGCGCAGCCGGCGGGCCGCGATGCCCGCGTCCAGCTCCGCCTCGATGACGATCCGTCCGCTCACCAGGTGCAACCCGCCCGCGAACCGAAGAATCGCCGAGACCTCCGCCTTCCTGCAGCAGGTGCGGGTGACGGGCAGGCGGGCGATCTCATCCTTCACCGCGGGCGTCATCGCCATGGGCCGATCCTTCCATGCATCCGAAAAATACGGTCGTACGCGGCGGCGAGCAGCTCCGGATCATGCTTCGGAGAGCCGTCTTCCCTGGCCACGGGCGCCAGCTCGACCGCGGCACCGAACCGTTTTGCGGCATCGGCGAGGGACTCGCGGTCGGGCACGGCGGCCTCGTCGGCCAGCACCACGTCCAGGGCGAGTTTAGGGGCGTGTCGGGCCAAAACCTCCAAATGACGCTGCGGAGAGAAGCCCTCTGTTTCGCCGGGTTGCGGAGCGAGGTTCAGCGAGAGGACCCGCCGGGCCTTGGTCTCGACCAGCGCGTCGAGCAGTTGCGGCACCAGCAGGTGGGGGATCACCGAGGAGAACCAGGACCCGGGACCGAGCACCACCCAGTCGGCGTCCAGCACCGCCGCGACGGCCTCCGGCACGGCCGGCGGGTCGCCGGGCACCACCTGTACGGAGAGCACCTCGCCGGGGGTGGTGGCGACGGTGGCCTGCCCCCGGACGGTGTCCACGTCCCCGGGGCGGGCCGGGTCGTGGCCCCTGACCAGGGCCTGGAGCTCCAGCGGCACCGCCGACATCGGCAGTACGCGGCCCTGGGCGCCGAGCAGCTTCCCGACCAGGTCGAGGGCCTGGACGGGGTCTCCGAGCTGTTCCCACAGCGCGACGATCAGCAGGTTTCCGACCGCGTGCCCGTGCAGATCGCCCTCGGACTGGAAACGGTGCTGGATGACCCGGGCCCAGGTCTGGCCCCAGTCGTCGTCCCCGCACAGCGCGGCCAGCGCCTTGCGCAGGTCGCCGGGCGGCAGTACGCCGAGCTCCTCGCGCAGGCGTCCGCTGGAGCCGCCGTCGTCGGCGACGGTGACCACCGCGGTGAGGTCACCGGTGATCCGGCGCAGGGCGGCGAGGGAGGCCGAGAGCCCCATGCCGCCGCCCAGCGCCACGACCTTGGGTGCGACCACCTTGGGGGCCGCGCCGCGGCGCAGGCCGGTGCGGCCCACGCCGTCCTCGGCCCTGCCGGAGGTGAGCCGGCGCAGGCGGCGCAGCCTCAGGGTGCGACCGGTCACTCGCGCCCCATGTCCCTGTGGACGACGACGGTCTCGACTCCTTCGGAGGCGAGGCGGGCGGCGAGCTTCTCGGACATGGCCACGCTGCGGTGCTTGCCGCCCGTGCAGCCGACGGCGATGGTCACGTACCGCTTGCCCTCGCGGCGGTAGCCGGTGGCGATGAGCTGGAGCAGCTCGGTGTAGCGGTCGAGGAACTCCTTGGCGCCGGGCTGGCTGAAGACGTAGCCCGACACCTCCTCGTTGAGCCCGGTGAAGGGGCGCAGCTCCGGGACCCAGTGCGGGTTGGGGATGAAGCGGCAGTCGACGACGAGGTCGGCGTCGACGGGGAGGCCGTACTTGTAGCCGAAGGACATGACGGTGGCCCGCAGCTCGGGCTCCTCGTCGCCCGCGAACTGGGCGTCCATCTTGGCGCGCAGCTCGTGCACGTTGAGGCTGGAGGTGTCGATGACCAGGTCGGCGTCCCCGCGCAGCTCGCGCAGCAGGTCGCGCTCGGCGGCGATGCCGTCCACGATGCGGCCGTCGCCCTGGAGGGGGTGCGGGCGGCGGACCGACTCGAAGCGGCGGACGAGCGCGTCGTCGGAGGACTCCAGGAAGACGATGCGCCGGGTGACGCCGCGGGCCTCCAGGTCGGAGAGGGACTCGCGCAGGGCGTCGAAGAACTGGCGGCCGCGGACGTCGACGACGACGGCGATGCGCGCCACATTGCCCTGCGAGCGGGCCCCGAGCTCCACCATGGTGGGGATCAGCGCCGGCGGGAGGTTGTCGACGACGAACCAGCCGAGGTCCTCCAGGCACTTGGCCGCGGTGCTGCGGCCGGCCCCGGACATTCCGGAGATGATCACCAGCTCGGGGATGGCCGCCTCGGCGGTATCTCCGGGCTCCACTGTCAGGCCCGTACTCACCTGTGCTCCGTCTCGGTCGTGCTCGGTCTCGTGCGCGGTCACGTGCTCGGACTCGTGCTGGGTCATTGCTCGGTCCCCCGTTCGGACGATGCCCCCGCCGACGCGGGGATCTCATCCTCAATGATCTCCCCTGTCGCCGTGTTGACGGCAGGACCAGCGGGAACCGCCTGGGCGAGGGCCGCGGCCACGGTCTCGGCCGTCTTGCGGCCTATGCCCGGGACCTCGCAGATCTGGTCGATTGTCGCCTGTCTCAGCTTTTTCACCGAACCGAAGTGCTTGACCAGGGCCAGCTTGCGGCTCTCGCCGAGGCCGGGCACATCGTCCAGCGGGCCCGATTTCAAGCGCTTGCCGCGCTTGTTGCGCTGGTACTGGATCGCGAACCGGTGGGCTTCGTCACGCACCCGCTGGAGCAGGTAGAGGCCCTCGCTGGTGCGGGGCAGCACGACGGGGTCGTCCTCGCCGGGCAGCCAGACCTCCTCCAGCCGCTTGGCCAGGCCGCACACGGCCACGTCGTCCACGCCGAGCTCCTCCAGGGCCCGCTTGGCGGCGGCGACCTGCGGCTGCCCGCCGTCGACCACGACGAGCTGGGGCGGGTACGCGAAGCGCCTGGGGCGGCCGTCGTCCTCCTCCGGGGCCTCGCCGTCGGCGCCGTCCTCGGGCCACTCCCCCGTCTTCAGCTTCTCCTGGAGGTAGCGGCGGAAGCGCCGGGAGATCACCTCGTGCATGGAGCGGACGTCGTCCTGCCCCTCGAACGACTTGATCTGGAAGCGCCGGTACTCGCCCTTGCGGGCGAGGCCGTCCTCGAAGACGACCATGGAGGCCACCACGTCGTCGCCCTGGAGGTGGGAGATGTCGAAGCACTCGATGCGCAGCGGGGCGCTGTCCAGCTCCAGGGCCTCGGCGATCTCCTCCAGCGCCCGGGAGCGGGTGGTGAGGTCGCTGGCCCGCTTGGTCTTGTGCAGGGCGAGGGACTGCTGGGCGTTGCGGTGGACGGTCTCCATCAGGGCCTTCTTGTCCCCGCGCTGCGGGATGCGCAGGCTGACCTGGGAGCCGCGGCGCTCGGCCAGCCACTCGGTGAGGGCCGGGGTGTCCTCCGGGAGCGCCGGGACCAGCACCTCCTTGGGGACGGCCTCGCCCTTCTCCTCGCCGTACAGCTGCTGGAGGGCGTGCTCGACGAGCCCGGCGGTGTCGACGGCCTCGACCTTGTCGGTGACCCAGCCGCGCTGGCCGCGGACCCGGCCGCCGCGTACGTGGAAGATCTGCACGGCGGCTTCGAGCTCGTCCTCGGCGACCGCGATCAGGTCGGCGTCGGTGGCGTCGGCGAGGACGACGGCGTTCTTCTCCATGGCCCGGCGCAGGGCCCCTATGTCGTCGCGCAGCCGGGCGGCCTTCTCGTACTCCATGTCCTCGGCGGCCTCGCGCATCTGCGCTTCGAGGCGGGAGAGGTAGGTGCCGGTGCGCCCGGCCATGAAGTCGCAGAAGTCCTCGGCCAGTTCGCGGTGCTCCTCGGGGGTGACCCGGCCGACGCAGGGCGCGGAGCACTTGCCGATGTAGCCGAGCAGGCAGGGGCGGCCGATCTGGGCGGAGCGCTTGAACACCCCGGCGGAGCAGGTGCGCACGGGGAAGACGCGCAGCATCAGGTCGACGGTCTCGCGGATGGCCCAGGCGTGTCCGTAGGGGCCGAAGTAGCGCACGCCCTTCTTCTTGGGGCCGCGCATGACCTGGACGCGGGGGTACTGCTCGTTCATGGTGACGGCGAGGGAGGGGTAGCTCTTGTCGTCGCGGTACTTGACATTGAACCGGGGGTCGAACTCCTTGATCCAGGAGTACTCCAGCTGGAGCGCCTCGACCTCGGTGGAGACGACCGTCCACTCGACGGCCGCGGCCGTGGTCACCATCGTGGCGGTACGCGGGTGCAGCCCGGCGACGTCCTGGAAGTAGCTGGCCAGGCGTTGGCGCAGGCTCTTGGCCTTCCCGACGTAGATCACCCGGCGGTGCTCGTCGCGGAATTTGTAGACCCCCGGAGAGTCGGGGATCTGTCCAGGCTTTGGGCGGTAGCTGGAAGGGTCGGCCATGCCAACCACCCTACTGGCGAGGTGCGACAACCGGACCGTTCCCCGCCTCGCGGCGGCGGGAGTGCGTCCCCGGCGGGACGCACTCCCGTGGGCGGGCGCCGGGGTCGCCGGCGCCCGCCCGTGGAGTGGAGCCCGGGGCTCAGACCCCCGACCGGGCCCGGCGCGACCTGCGCACCGCGAGCGTGCCCAGCGCCCCGAGGGCGAGGGCGCCGGCCGCGGCTCCGGCCGGCACGGGCAGGGTCCCGCCGTCACCGGCTCCGCTCCCGGCCCCGGCCCCGGCCTCGGCCGCCAGGGCCGCGCCTTCCGCACCGGTCCCCGGATCGGCGTAGCCGCCGGCCTTGCCGCCCTTGGCGTAGGCGGAGCCGGGCAGCTTGTCGCCGTAGGCCTTGGCGACCCGGGCCTGGTAGGCGCTCAGGGTCGTGCCCCGCTCGCCCACGGCCCGTACGGCGTCCTCGTCCAGCGGCAGCACCCGGCTGCCGTCGGCGACGTACCAGGCGTCGATCTGCGGCTCCCGGAACACGGTGCCGCCCGGGAGTCCGGCGGCGCCCAGCTGTGCGTAGCGGAACTCGTCGTCGCCGGTGGCTATGTTCACGACCTGCCAGCCCGCCTCGGTCCTGGCGGTCCACAGGGCGGCCTGCTGGCCGTCGGAGGAGACCGCCTTGCTGGCGAGGAACTCCAGGCGGGCGACGCTCGCGCCGGGCTTGCCCGCGACGAAGTCCGGGGAGAGGTGGCTGACCGGGATCGCCTCGCCCTCGATACGGGGCTGCGCGGCGGCCACGCCGACCTTGCCCTCGCGGGCGAAGAAGCGGGACAGCGTGGCCAGGGTGTCGGGGGCGGTGGCCGCCCGCGCGGCCGCCGCCCGGGTCTCGGCGGTGGCGGACTGCGGCTGCGGCACGGGCGCGGCGAAGGCCTGCGGGGCGAGCGCGAGAACCGCGGTGGCGGCCAGGAGCAGGGCTGCGGCGCGCGGCGTACGAGGTGCGTGGGCCATGGCGGTCACGCCCCGATCCGGTAGAGCGAGTGGGTCCAGGAGAAGGTGCTGTTGTCCACGTACCAGGCGTGCGAGGCCCAGTTGTAGCGGTCGCTGGAGGGCCACGGGTCGCCCCAGTAGACCCAGCTGTTGGCGGTGTCGTAGCCGTAGATGACGTGCATGTGGCCGCCGCCGTTGGACCACTGGATGCGGGTCTCGATCGGGCGGTTGGCGTTGATCTCGGTCTGCACCGTGGGGTAGCGCAGCCAGCCGGTCACGTACGAACCGGAGTTGATGCCGGCCCAGTCCAGGGCGTTCTGGACGTTGCCGAGGGTGGCCTGGTTGTTGGGGCAGTCGTACCCCTGCTGGCGGTTGAAGGCGGCGTTGCAGAACTGGTTCTGGGTGTAGTTGCGGCCGAACCAGGTGGCGATGGTGTTGCCGCCCGCGGCCCAGCACCAGTTGGTCTTCTGCTGCGCCTGCATCGTGATGTTCAGGCGCTTGGTCGCGAGGGCCGTGTCCGATCCGGCATCGGCGGCGGTGGCGGTGCCGGCGGACAGGGCGAGGAGCAGGGTGGTGAGGAAGGCGGCCAGGGTGAGCCGCCCGTTTCTGTTGCGCATCGCGTTCCTCCCGATGTGGGGAGTGGGGGGTGGAGGACCGCGTCCGGACGCTGTGGAGGAGCATCGTGGTGTTGTCGCGAGCAGGTCAACAGGCTTCAATACGCCGTGACATTGCGGTGTGAACGGTGGGACTGCGGTGTGAACGTCTGCCGTCCATTCACCTGGAACCACCCGGCCACGGGCGTCACCGCCGCGGCCTCCCGCACCATCGTGCGTGAACGTTCACAAGAGGAGCCGTCATGCGCCCGACCGGGAACCCCACGCCCGAGCTGGCCCACCTCCTGCGCGCCGGGCCCTTCCACCTCGCGCTCCGCGCCGCGCTCACGGCGCGCGGACTGCCCCTGCACCGGGTGCAGCACCGACTCGCGGCCCGCGGCATCAAGGTCGGCGTGACGAGCCTCAGTTACTGGCAGCAGGGCGCCCGAAGACCCCGCCGCGCCGAGTCCCTGAAGGCCGTACAGGCGCTGGAGCAGATCCTGGAACTGCCCGACGGCACCCTGCGGCGGCTGCTCGCCGAGCCGCGGGACGCCGCCGCCGGGCCCGAGGCGGTCCGGCCGCCGGCCCGCTCGTACCGGGCGCTGATCAGCGTGGGCGCGGCCGTGGAGGAGCTCCTGGCCGGCATGGAACTGCCCGCCGACGGCGGCCTGCACACCGTCGGCCACCACGAGCGGGTACGGGTCGGGCCCGCCGGGGAACTCCTGGGCCACGAGTCGCAGCACGTCGTACGGGCCCACCGCGACGGGGTCGACCGGTACCTGGCCGTCCACCACGGCGACCCCGGCTCCGACCCGGCGCGGGTACGGGTGCGGGCCGACGAGAACTGCCGGCCCGGACGCGTGCGCTGGCACCGCGAGGCCGAGGTGCTCGTCGCCGAGCTCCTCTTCGACGCCAGGCTGCGCGCGGGCGACACGTACGTCTTCGGCTACGGCTTCGAGGACGGCACCGGCGGCCGCAGCGCCGAGTACGTGCGCGGCTTCAGCTACACCGGCGGGCAGTACGTGCTCCAGGTCCGCTTCGACGAGGCGGCGCTGCCGGTGCGGTGCCACCGCTTCAGCCGGACCGGGCCGGGCGCGCCGCGCGGGCAGGTCTCGGACCTGACCCCGAGCGGGCGGCACCGGACGGTCCACCTGGTCGAGCCGTGCGTGGGGCGCGGGATCCTCGGGATCGCCTGGGACTGGGAGTGAGCCCCCCCCCGGGCCCCCTGCGGTCCTGGCGCGTCGACCGTACGGGGCACTAGCCGGCGACGAGCTTGCCGCCCTCGACCTTGACCGGGACCTCGGGCAGCGGGTCGGTGGCCGGGCCGCGCAGGACCTGGCCCGTCGTCACGTCGAAGCGGCTGCCGTGGCAGGGGCAGTTGCCCTCCCCCTCGACGATCTTGTCCAGGACGCAGCCCGCGTGCGTGCACTGGGCGCTGAAGGCCTTGTACTGGCCGGCTTCCTTGCAGCTGACGACGAGCTTGCGCTCCCGGAACAGCTTGGCACCGCCGACCGGGACCTCGGTCGCCGCGCCGAGCTCGACGGGCTCGGCGGGGACCGCCGGGGAGCCGGCGCCGCTGTTGGTCTCGGTGGAGCAGGCCGCGAGGGTCAGTCCGGCCCCGGCGGCCCCGGCGAGCGCGGCGGCGCCCTTGAGGACGGTACGGCGGGCGGCAGACGGCGACGCGGACATGGGGCTCCTCGGCTTTCGGCAGTTCGGTACTTCGGCAGTTCGGCAGTTCGGCGCGCCGGACGTGGTGTTTCGGCACGGTGTTCGGCCCACCCGACGATACCGGCGCCCGATGGGATACCTTCCCCCGCGTGATCGTCGTCGGCGGAGAAGCCCTGATCGACCTGGTGCCCGTGGCGCAGCCGCCGGGCGCGCTGCTGCCACGGCCGGGCGGCGGACCGTACAACACCGCGCTCGCTCTCGGCAGGCTCGGGGCGGAGGTCGCCTTCTGCTCCCGGGTCTCGGCGGACGGCTTCGGCGAGAGCCTGCTGTCCGGGCTGCGCGCGGCCGGGGTCGACCTGTCGCTGGTGCAGCGCGGCCCGGAGCCCACCACCCTCGCCGTGCCCTCGCTCGCCCCGGACGGCTCGGCCGCCTACGGCTTCTACGTCGAGGGCACGGCGGACCGGCTCTTCGAGCTGCCGCCCGCGCTGCCCGCCGGTGCACGCGCCCTGGCGCTCGGCACCTGTTCGCTCGTCCTGGAGCCCGGGGCGAGCGCGTACGAGGCCCTGCTGCGCCGGGAGTCCGGGCGCGGGCTGCTGACCCTGCTCGACCCCAACATCCGGCCCGCGCTGATCGCGGACCCCGCGGCGTACCGGTCCCGCTTCCTGGAGTGGCTGCCGTACGTGTCCGTGCTCAAGCTGTCGGAGCAGGATGCGGCGTGGCTGGGCGGCCGGGTCGGCGACTGGCTGGCGGCGGGCCCCTCGGCTGTGGTGCTCACCCGGGGTGCGGCGGGCCTGACGGTGTGGACGAGCGGCGGCGCGGAGCACTCCGTGGCGGCGCGCCGGGTGCCGGTGGCCGACACGATCGGCGCGGGCGACACGGTGAACGCGGCGCTGCTGCACCGGCTTTCGACCCCGGCCGGGCGGGTGGCCCCGGCGCACTCCGCGGACTGGCCCGATGTACTGGCCTACGCCGCCCACGCGGCCGCGCTGACGTGCACGCGGGCGGGCGCGGAGCCGCCGTACGCGGCGGAGCTCTGACGCTTCGACCCGCGTTCCACCGGGCCGCGAGCGTCCGCCCGCGCCCGCGGTGGCACCCTGAGGGAAATCGGGGGCGAGCAACGGCTCACCCACCCCTCTGGTCCGGGAGCTCAGGGATGAAGATCACGGTGTTCGGAGCCACGGGCGGCGTCGGCCGCGAGGTCGTCCGGCAGGCGCTGGCGGCGGGCCACGACGTGACGGCCGTGGTCCGCGACCCCGCGCGGCTGGGTGTGCCGGCGCACGACCGGCTGGACGTGGCCGTGGTGCCCGACCTCACGGACGCCGAGGCCCTGGTCCCGGTCCTGGCGGGCCGCGAGGCCGTGATCTCGGCGCTGGGCGCGGGCACCAACAAGCAGGCCAAGCGCAGCCCGGTCACAGGTCCCGCGGTACGGGCCATCCTGGCGGCCATGGACCGGGCGGGCGTGAGCCGCCTGGCGGTGGTCAGCGCGGCCCCCGTCGGCCCGGACGTCCCCAGCGACGGCGTGATCGCCCGCAAGGTGCTCCTGCCCGTCCTGCGGTGGTTCCTGAGCGACCTGTACGCGGACCTGGCGGTCATGGAGACGGCGATAGGCGCGAGCCGCGCCCGCTGGACGGTGATCCGCCCGCCGCGCCTGCTGAACAAGCCGCGCACCGGCAACTACCGCCGGGTGATCGGCGCGAACGTGCCGGACGCCCGCACCATCTCCCGCGCGGACGTCGCGGACGCGCTCCTCGTCACCCTGACGGACCCGGCGACGACCCGCCAGGCGGTGGGCATCGCATCCTGAGGCCACCATCCGGCCGAACCCGGCCCAGCCGCGCCGAATCGGGCGCCGCCAGACCACGTCCAGCCCCGTCGGCGATGTGAGGCGCGGGTCCGGGGCGGAGCCCGCAACGGCGCCGCACACGCAAGCGGGGCCCGGCCACAGGCCGAGCCCCACCGCCCAAGCCCAGCGCAGCGGCTACGCCTTGCGGGCCCGCGCCGTCGTCTTCTTGGCCGGAGCCGCCTTCTTCGCGGCCGCCGCCTTCTTGGCCGGGGCCTTCTTGGCCGCGGCCCGCACCGGCGGCGCGCCCGCGTCGGAGATGCGGTCCGCCCCGAGGATGTCCCGGAGGAACTTGCCGGTGTGGCTCGCGCCGACGGAGGCGACCTGCTCGGGGGTGCCCTCCGCGACGACGAGCCCGCCGCCGTAACCGCCTTCGGGGCCCATGTCCACGACCCAGTCCGCCGTCTTGATGACATCGAGGTTGTGCTCGATGACGATCACGGTGTTCCCCTTGTCGACCAGGCCGGACAGCACCTTGATCAGCTTGGAGATGTCCTCGAAGTGCAGGCCGGTCGTCGGCTCGTCCAGAACGTAGACCGTCCGTCCCGTCGAGCGCTTCTGAAGCTCCGAGGCCAGCTTCACGCGCTGCGCCTCACCGCCCGACAGGGTGGGCGCCGACTGCCCGAGCCGCACGTACCCGAGGCCGACCTCGTTGAGGGTACGCAGATGACGGGCGATCGTCGGCACGGCCTCGAAGAAGTCCAGCGCCTCCTCGATCGGCATGTTCAGGACTTCCGCGATGGACTTGCCCTTGTAGTGGACCTCCAGCGTCTCCCGGTTGTACCGGTCGCCGTGGCACACCTCGCACGGGACGTAGACGTCCGGCAGGAAGTTCATCTCGATCTTGATCGTGCCGTCACCGGAGCAGTTCTCGCACCGGCCGCCCTTCACGTTGAAGGAGAAGCGGCCCGGCAGGTAGCCGCGCACCTTCGCCTCCATGGTCTCCGCGAAGAGCTTGCGCACGTGGTCGAAGACGCCGGTGTACGTCGCCGGGTTCGAGCGCGGGGTCCGGCCGATCGGCGACTGGTCGACATGCACGACCTTGTCGACGAGGTCGTCCCCGTCCACCCGCGTGTGCCGTCCCGGCACCGAGCGGGCGCCGTTCAGCTCGCGCGCCAGGTGCGTGTAGAGGATGTCGTTGACGAGCGTGGACTTGCCCGACCCCGACACGCCCGTGACGGCGGTGAGCACGCCCAGCGGGAAGGACACGTCGATGTCCCGCAGGTTGTTCTCCTTGGCGCCGTGGACGGTGAGCCTGCGCTCCCCGTCCACGGGACGGCGCACGTCCGGCAGCGGGATGGACCGCTTGCCCGACAGGTACTGGCCCGTCATCGACTCGGGGTTCTTCAGCAGCTCCCTCAGCGAACCGCTGTGCACGACCTTGCCGCCGTGCTCACCCGCGCCGGGGCCGATGTCGACGACCCAGTCGGCCACCTTGATGGTGTCCTCGTCGTGCTCGACCACGATCAGGGTGTTGCCCATGTCCCGCAGCCGCACCAGCGTCTCGATCAGCCGGTGGTTGTCCCGCTGGTGCAGGCCGATGGAGGGCTCGTCCAGGACGTACAGCACGCCCACGAGGCCGGAGCCGATCTGCGTGGCCAGCCGGATGCGCTGCGCCTCGCCGCCCGAGAGGGTGCCGGCGGCGCGGTTGAGCGAGAGGTAGTCCAGGCCGACGTCGACGAGGAAGCGGAGCCGCTCGTTGACCTCTTTCAGGACCCGCTCGGCGATCTTCTTGTCGCGGGCGTCGAGGCGCATCTGCCCCAGGAAGTCCGCGCACTCGCTGATCGACATCGCGGCGACCTCGGCGATGGACTTCTCCATCACGGTCACGGCGAGCACGATCGGCTTGAGCCTGGTGCCCTCACAGGTCGGGCAGGGCACCTCGCGCATGTAGCCCTCGAAGCGCTCGCGGCTGGCGTCGCTCTCGGACTCCGAGTGCCGGCGCTTGACGAACGGCACGGCGCCCTCGAAGGCCGTCGTGTACGCGCGCTCCCGCCCGTACCGGTTGCGGTAGCGGACCTCGATCTGCGTCTTGTGGCCGTACAGCAGGGCCTTCTTCGCCCGCAGCGGCAGCCCGGCCCACGCGATGTCCGTCCGGAAGCCGAGCTCCTGGGCGAGGGCGCCGACCAGGCGCTGGAAGTAGTCCTTGGTGTGGCCCAGCGACCACGGCGAGACGGCGCCCTCGTCCAGGGACTTGTCCTCGTCCGGGACGATCAGCTCCGGGTCCACCTCCATGCGCGTACCGATGCCGGTGCACTCGGGGCAGGCGCCGAAGGGCGAGTTGAAGGAGAAGGAGCGCGGCTCCAGCTCCTCGAAGGACAGGTCGTCGTACGGGCAGTAGAGGTGCTCGGAGTACATCCGCTCACGCTCGGGGTCGTCCTCGGCGAGGTCGACGAAGTCCAGGATCACCATGCCGCCCGACAGACCGAGGGCGGTCTCCACCGAGTCGGTGAGCCGTCGCTTGGCGCCTTCCTTGACGGTGAGGCGGTCGATGACCACCTCGATGGTGTGCTTCTCCTGCTTCTTCAGGGTGGGCGGCTCGGAGAGCTGGATGGTCTCCCCGTCCACCCGCGCCCGGCTGTAGCCCTTGGTCTGCAGGTCGGCGAAGAGGTCCACGAACTCGCCCTTGCGCTCGCGCACGAGCGGCGAGAGCACCTGGAAGCGGCTGCCCTCGGGGAGTGCGAGCACCTTGTCGACGATCGCCTGCGGCGACTGCCGCGAGATCGGGCGGCGGCACTCGGGGCAGTGCGGCTTGCCGATGCGCGCGAAGAGGAGGCGGAGGTAGTCGTAGACCTCGGTGATGGTGCCCACGGTGGAGCGCGGGTTGCGCGAGGTGGACTTCTGGTCGATCGAGACGGCCGGGGAGAGGCCCTCGATGAAGTCCACGTCGGGCTTGTCCATCTGCCCGAGGAACTGGCGGGCGTACGAGGAGAGCGACTCGACGTACCGGCGCTGGCCCTCGGCGAAGATCGTGTCGAAGGCCAGGGAGGACTTGCCCGACCCGGAGAGTCCGGTGAAGACGATGAGGGAGTCGCGGGGCAGGTCTAGCGAGACGTTCTTGAGGTTGTGCTCGCGAGCGCCACGAACGATGAGACGGTCGGTCACGCCGGTCCGCACCTTTCTTGAGAGAGCGGGGGCACGGGCCCCCGTCCCAGGGTATGGGGGGCGCCTCTGCGATGGAGTTGGAGTCTGGACTTCCGAGCGTATAGCACGCACATTCGATTTACGGCACTCCGCAGACCGCTTCACCCGATCGTGTGGCCGCCCACTCGGGAACCACTAGGCTCGGACCATGAGTGATCATGTGCACGACCTGCGATCTGTACGTGAAGCCACGGAGCGACTGCTGACCGCGGCCGCGAAACTGGACAACGCCGCACTGGCCGGTGAATCACACCTGCCGGGGTGGACCCGCGGCCACGTGCTGGCGCACCTCGCCCGCAACGCCGATGCCCTCGTCAACGTCTTCGAGGGGCGCCCGATGTACGAGAGCGCCGCCTCGCGTGACGCGGACATCGAGCGCGACGCCGGCCGGCCTCTGGAAGAACAACTGGCGGACGTCCGTGATTCCGCGGACCGCTTCATGGCCACCACCGAGCCTCCCCAGGACTGGTCCCGCACGGTCGAGCTGCGCAACGGCATCACCGACCTCGCCTCCAACGTGCCGTTCCGCCGGCTCGTCGAGGTCGAGCTGCACCACGTCGACCTGAACGTCGGCTACGAGCTGGCCGACCTCCCCGGCGAGTTCACCGAGCGCGAGATCGTCTTCCTCGCCGACCGCTGGTCCGGCCGCCCCGAGGTGCCCCCGGTGACCCTGACGGCGCCCGCCGGCGACACCGGCGTCCGCACCTGGCACACCGGCGGCCCCGACGGCGCCCCCGTGACCGTCACCGGCCCCGCCGACGAGCTCCTCGGCTGGCTCGCCGGCCGCGGCACCAAGGGCGCCCACCTGTCCGTCGAAGGCGGCCCCCTCCCCGCCCTCCCTGCGCTCTAGGATCGAGTCATGACGTACAGCGGAGCGGTCAAGGTCGGCGGTGCTGCCGACGTGCACGAACTCGCGGACCTGATGATTTCCAAGGTCGCGGTGGGCGCGATGAACAACAACGCCTACCTGCTGCGCTGCCGGGCCACCGGCGAGCAGCTGCTGATCGACGCGGCCGCCGAGGCGGACACGCTGCTCAACCTGATCGGCGACGACGGCATCGCGTCCGTCGTCACCACCCACCAGCACGGCGACCACTGGGGCGCGCTCCAGGAGGTCGTCGCGGCGACCGGCGCGCGCACCTACGCGGGCGCGTACGACGCCGAGGGCATCCCGGTGGCGACCGACGTGCTCGTCGCCGACGGCGACACGGTGCGCGTCGGGCGCGTGGAGCTGACCGCGCGGCACCTGGTCGGCCACACCCCGGGGTCGATCGCGCTCGTCTACGACGACCCGCACGGGCACCCGCACGTGTTCACCGGCGACTGCCTCTTCCCGGGCGGCGTCGGCAACACCTGGGGCGACCCGAAGGCCTTCGCCAGCCTCATCGACGACGTCCAGCACAAGCTCTTCGAGCAGCTGCCCGACGAGACCTGGGTCTACCCGGGCCACGGCAACGACACCACCCTCGGCGCCGAGCGGCCGCACCTGGCCGAGTGGCGCGAGCGCGGCTGGTAGCGGGCGGACCAGCAGGCACGGGGACGCGGGGACGCGGGGACACGGTCAACGCCGCGGTCCCCGCGCACTCCTTTCGGTCGATGATGACCGAACGCCCACCCGGAGGGCCGGGGACGGGGTAATTGCTGCACCATGGCTCAAGACCCCTCCCCGACTACCACCTCTCCCCCCTCGATGCTGCGGCTCGCCTCGGCCTCCCTCGCGGGCACCGCGATCGAGTTCTACGACTTCTTCGTCTACGGCACGGCCGCGGCCCTGGTGCTCGGGCCGCTGTTCTTCCCGTCCTTCTCCCCGCTCGCCGGGACCCTCGCCGCCTTCGGCACCTTCGGGATCGGCTTCCTCGCACGCCCGCTGGGCTCGGCGGTTTTCGGCCATATCGGCGACCGCTACGGCCGCCGCCCCGTGCTCCTCGGCTCCCTGCTCCTCACCGGCGTCGCCACCGTCGCGGTCGGCTGCGTACCGACGTACGGCTCCATCGGCGTGGCCGCGCCGATCCTGCTGCTCCTGCTGCGCTTCCTGCAAGGACTCGGGCTCGGCGGCGAGTGGGGCGGGGCGGTGCTGCTGACCGCCGAGCACGCGCCCGAGCGGCGGCGCGGACTGTGGTCGAGCTTCCCGCAGATGGGCCCGGCGGTGGGGTTCCTGCTGGCCAACGGCCTGATGCTGGCCCTGTCGGCCGGCCTCAGCGACGGGCAGTTCCGGTCCTGGGGCTGGCGGGTGCCGTTCTGGGCCGCCGGGCTGCTGGCGCTGGCCGGGCTGTGGCTGCGCCGTACCGTGGAGGAGACCCCGCAGTTCCGTGCGCTCGCCGACACCGGCCGCCGGGCCGAGGCCCCGCTGGCGGAGGTCGTACGGGGACACTGGCGGCTGCTCCTGCTCACCGGCGGCGCGCTCGCGGTCGGGTACGCCGTCTTCTACGCCGTGACCACCTGGTCCCTCGCGTACGCCACCGAGCACCTCGGGGTGCACCGCACGGTGATGCTCGCCTGCATCATGGCGGCGGTCGCGCTCAAGGGCCTGGTGACCCCGCTGGTGGCGCTGCTCGGCGACCGCTACGGCCGCCGGCCCCTGTGCCTGATCGGCTGCGCGGCCTGCGCGCTGTCGATGTTCCCGTTCGTGGCGCTGCTGCGCACGGCGGATCCGCTCCTGATGACGCTGGGCTTCGTCGGCGCCCTGTTCGGGATGGTGACGATGTTCGCCGTGGTGGGCGCGTACCTGCCGGAGCTGTACGCGCCGCGCATCCGCTGCACGGGCGCGGCCGTGGGCTACAACCTGGGCGGCGTGCTGGGCGGGGCGCTGACCCCGATCGTCGCGACGGCGCTGGCGGACGGCTCCGGCCCACCGTGGGGCGTGGCCGTGTACCTGACCGGGATCGCCGTCGTCTCACTGGTCTGTTTCGCCCTGCTGCCCGAGACGAATCCGGTGGTCGTACGGGCCAGGGCGGGCGCGGGAACGGGAACGGGGGCGGCCGAAGCGGCCGCCCCCGCATAGCTCCGCGGCGCAGGTCAGGCGTCGATGCTCTCGGTGCGGGCGGCGGCCTCGGCCGCCGCCTGCTTCTTCGAGGCCATCAGGCTGGTGATCGTGGTGATCACCAGGACGCCGCAGATGACGCCCAGGGAGACGGGGATCGAGATGACGGGGACGTGCACCCCGCTCTCGTGCAGGGCGTGCAGCACGAGCTTGACCCCGATGAAGCCCAGGATGATCGACAGGCCGTAGCTGAGGTGGACCAGCTTCTTGAGCAGGCCGCCGATGAGGAAGTACAGCTGGCGCAGGCCCATGAGGGCGAAGGCGTTGGCCGTGAAGACGATGTACGGGTCCTGGGTGAGGCCGAAGATCGCGGGGATCGAGTCCAGGGCGAACAGCACGTCGGTGGTGCCGATGGCGAGCATGACGACCATCAGCGGGGTCAGGACGCGCTTGCCGTTGTTCTCGATGAAGAGCTTGGTGCCGTGGTACTTGTCGGCGACGCCGAACTTCTTCTCGACGGACTTGAGGAGGCGGTTCTCCTCGAACTCCTCATCCTCCTCGTCCTTGCGCGCCTCCTGGATGAGCTTCCAGGCGGTGTAGATCAGGAACGCGCCGAAGATGTAGAAGACCCAGGAGAAGCTGGCGATGATCGCGGCGCCCGCCGCGATGAAGATCGCGCGCAGCACCAGGGCGATCAGGACGCCCACGAGCAGTACGCGCTGCTGGAGGTGGGAGGGCACCGCGAACTTCGCCATGATCAGGACGAAGACGAACAGGTTGTCCACGCTCAGGGACTTCTCGGTGATGAATCCCGCGAAGAACTCCTGGGAGGCCTGGCCGTTGCCGAAGAACCACAGGCCGAGCCCGAAGAGTCCGGCGAGGACGATCCAGACGACCGTCCAGGTGCCCGCTTCCTTGATCGATACGTCGTGCGGTTTGCGGCCGATGAAGAAATCGGCGCCGATGAGCAGGGACAGACCAAGAATGGTCAGCGCCCACAGGGTCCAGGAAACTTCCATGGTGAACACGCCTCCGGCGGATGGCTCAGCACTTCGTCAGCGTCATCGCTGCCGGAGGTCTCTTCCACCCGGGCGGCCTGGAGGCCGTGGGCCGGCGCCCCGGGACCGACTGCGTTCTGTGAACCGAAGTCGTCCGTATTGACGGGCACGCCGTAGCAGGAAAGCAGGAATACTCCCCTCCGCCCTCAAAGGGTACCCGTAACGGGCCCATAAGGTAAAGGGAATCCCAAAGGACGGTCAGTGGATGGTCATCCCCGGGTCGTCTTCACCCTCTCCAGGGCCTGGTCGAGGACCCGGCTGCCCTGCGGCGGCAGGTCCGGCTCGAAGGTCCAGGCGTGGTGGACCCACGGGTCGGCGAGGTGGTTGTCCGGGACCGGGGAGAGCCGCATCAGCGAGCGCCACAGCGGGTCCAGCAGCGGCCCGTACGCCGAGGCCTCGTCACGGTCGGCGACCATCAGCAGGTGCACGCCCACCGCCGGACCCTCGTCGGCCAGGTAGCGCAACTGGGTGACGGCCCGGTCGTCGAAGCCGTGCGGGAAGTCGTGCACGATCAGCAGCTGGTCGGCGGTGTCCACATCGGCCGGCAGGTCCTCCGGGGCTCCGGCCCGCACCGCCATCTGTACGAGGTCCACGCGCCGGGTCAGCCGCGCCAGGGTCTGGGTGACCCCGGCGGAGCCCGCGGCGGGCGGCGCGGCCAGCACCCCGGCCCGTACCAGCGGCGCCAGCGCGGCCGCTCCGGCGCCGGCCGCGTCTATGACGTGGACGGAGATGCGGTCGGCGGGGTGGACCGCGAGCAGTCGTGCGGCGTGGGCGACGGCCATGTCCATGGCGGCCCGGCGCAGCCGGTCGGTGTCCATGGCCATCGCCGCCTCGGAGCCGGTGCGGCCGTTGTCGATCCACAGGCCGCGCTCCAGCGGGACCCGGACCAGCATCGGAATGCGCAGGTCGGGCCGCTCGGGCAGGTACAGATCGCCGAGGCGCAGCGCCAGCGGCGCCTCCTCGGGCAGCCCGGCCGACCGGCCGTCGTGCCAGACGGGGTTGTCCCAGCGGGCGTACGAGGCCGGCAGCGCGGGCTCGATCACCTCGGACTCGGCGACGAGCTGGGCGAGGTCCCGGTCGAGGACGGCCCGGGCCTGCCCGACGAGCTCGTCGCGGCGGGCCCGGGCGGTGTCACGGGCGGCGTTGCCGGAGCCGCCGAGGCGGTGGCGGGGGTCGGACAGCGCCTCGTCGAGCTCGCGCTCCATGCGGTTGTCGGCGAACTCGACGGCGCCGCGGTAGGCGGCGACCGCGCGCGCCAGGTCCTCGAACATGCCCCAGACCTGGTTGTAGAGCCGCTCCTCCATGGACCAGCCGGCGGCGTCGCCCGCGACGGGGCTCGGCGGCAGGCCGGGCTGCGGCGGCGGGGCCGCCTGCGGGGCGGGCTCGGGCGGCTCGGTGCTGGTGGGGCGGCGGCGCGGGTGGGAGTAGCTGATGGTCGCGTCACCCGGGGCCGGGGCCGGGGCCGCAGCCGCAGCGGCAGCGGCGGACGCCGGCGGCTGCGTGGGCGCGGGGCCCGGCGTGCCCGCGTACGGGACTCCGGACACCGGGACCGCGTCGGAGTCGGCCGCCACGGGGACGGGGTCCGCCGCGACCGGGGCCGCGACGCAGGCGTGCACGCGCGCGGCCAGGTCGGCGGCGGCGGGGGCGCTGAGCCCCTGGTCGGTGAAGAGGGCGGGGAGCCCGTCGGCGTACCCCTGGCCGACGGCGCGGACCTTCCAGGCCCCCTGGCGGCGGTAGAGCTCCAGGGCCACCACGGCGGTCTCCGCCTCCAGCCCGGTCAGGGTGTACTCGGCCAGCTCGGCGCCGTCCGGGCCCGCGACGGCCACGTGCGAGGCCGCGACGGCACCGAACCGGGCCGGGCCGCCCGCGGGCAGCGCGAGCAGGACGGCGACCCGGTGCACCCCGGCGGCCACCGCGTCGAGGTCGACGGCGAATCCGTGCCGGGCGGCGGCCCCTTCGGGCGCCTCGACACCCGGAAGGCCGCGCGCACCGGGGTGCGCGACGTCCTGCGGGCCGGTCACGGCGCCCCGCTCGTCCCCGAGCGAGGCCAGGGCGAGCACCGGGGTGCCCGCCGAGACCGTGATCCGCACCCGGTGTTCGGACAGGGCGTGGTTCTGCCCCCGGACCAGTTCGGCCGCCATCGCCTCGTCTCCCCCCGTTCCTCTTCGCTTACAGGTGCGGCAGGATCGACGGCATCAGGTCCTGGAACGTACGGCCGTTGGCCGGGTTGCCCAGGGCCGTCATCTGCCAGCCACTGCCGACGCGCGAGACCTTCGCCATGATCTGCGCGGTGTACTGGCCGCCGCCGTCGAGGGTGTAGCGGGCCAGCTCCTGGCCGTTGGTCTCGTCGACGATGCGGCAGAACGCGTTCTGCACCTCCTGGAACGTCTGGCCGGTGAACGAGTTCACCGTGAAGACGATCTGGTCGATGTGGACCGGCACGCGCTGCAGGTCGACGAGGATCGACTCGTCGTCGCCGCCCTGGCCGACGCCGCCGACGAGGTTGTCGCCGGTGTGCCGGACCGAGCCGTCGTCGCTCTGCAGGTGGCGGAAGAACACCACGTCCACGGGCTGCTTGTCGGCGAAGAGCACCGCCGACGCGTCCAGGTCGATCTCCCGGGTCCGCGAGCCGAACAGCCCGCGGCGCTTGGCCGCCTGCCAGCCGAGGCCCATCCGGACCGCCGTCAGGGTGCCCCCGTCCGCCTTCTGCAGACTGATGGCCTGACCCTTGGTCATGTTGACCGTCACGCGCTGTCCCCTCTCCATAGCCCACCCCGATCGGCGGGCGCGCAGCGTGTACCTACAGCTCCAGGGCGCGTCGAGAACACGCCCTGGCCCAACCCTACTGACCGGCCCCGGGTCAGGCGAGGCCCGCTTCCTTCATCTGTCGCAGCTCCTTCTTCAGCTCGCTCACCTCGTCCCGGATCCGGGCGGCGACCTCGAACTGCAGCTCCGCGGCCGCGCCGCGCATCCGCTCGGTCATCTGCTCGATGAGTGCGGCCAGCTCCGCGGCCGGACGGTCGGTCAGCACCTCGGCGGCCTTGGCCCCCTTGCCGCCCTTGCCGGCCGCCTTGCCCTGGGCCGTCGCCTTGCCGCCGAGCGCGGGGACGGGGGCCTTGGCTCCCTTGCCCTCCTTGCCCTGCCGGTAGCCGGTGCCCAGGAGCTGCTCCGTGTCGAGCTCCTCGCGGGCGATCGTCGCCACGATGTCGTTGATCTTCTTGCGCAGCGGCTGCGGGTCGATCCCGTTGGCCGTGTTGTACGCGACCTGCTTCTCCCGGCGGCGGTTGGTCTCGTCGATGGCCTGCGCCATGGCCGGGGTGATGCTGTCCGCGTACATGTGGACCTGGCCGGAGACGTTGCGCGCCGCGCGGCCGATGGTCTGGATCAGCGAGGTGCCGGAGCGCAGGAAGCCCTGCTTGTCGGCGTCGAGGATCGCCACCAGCGACACCTCGGGCAGGTCGAGGCCCTCGCGCAGCAGGTTGATGCCGACCAGTACGTCGTACTCGCCGGCCCGCAGTTCGCGCAGCAGCTCGATGCGGCGCAGGGTGTCGACGTCGCTGTGCAGGTAGCGGACCTGGATGCCGAGCTCCAGGAAGTAGTCGGTGAGGTCCTCGGCCATCTTCTTGGTGAGGGTGGTGACCAGGACCCGCTCGTCCTTCTCGACGCGCGTGCGGATCTCGTGGACCAGGTCGTCGATCTGACCCTCGGTCGGCTTGACCACGACCTCGGGGTCGATGAGGCCGGTGGGGCGGATGATCTGCTCGACGAAGCCGTCGCCGCGGGAGAGCTCGTACTTGCCGGGGGTGGCCGACAGGTAGACCGTCTGGCCGATCCGCTTCTGGAACTCCTCCCACTTCAGGGGACGGTTGTCCAGCGCGGACGGCAGCCGGAAGCCGTGGTCGACCAGGGTCCGCTTGCGCGAGGCGTCGCCCTCGTACATCGCGCCGATCTGCGGCACGGTGACGTGCGACTCGTCGATGACGAGGAGGAAGTCCTCGGGGAAGTAGTCGATGAGGGTGTTGGGCGCGGACCCGCGCTCGCGGTCGTCCATGTGCAGGGAGTAGTTCTCGATCCCGGAGCAGGACCCGATCTGGCGCATCATCTCCAGGTCGTAGGTGGTGCGCATGCGCAGGCGCTGCGCCTCCAGCATCTTGCCCTGCTTCTCCAGCTCGGCGAGGCGCTCGGCCAGCTCGGCCTCGATGCCGGCGATCGCCTTCTCCATGCGCTCGGGGCCCGCGACGTAGTGGCTGGCGGGGAAGACGTACAGCTCACGGTCCTCGCTGATGACCTCGCCGGTGAGCGGGTGGAGGGTGGAGAGGGCCTCGATCTCGTCGCCGAACATCTCGATGCGGACGGCCAGTTCCTCGTAGACCGGGAAGATCTCGATGGTGTCGCCGCGCACCCGGAAGGTGCCGCGGGTGAAGGCCACGTCGTTGCGCGTGTACTGGATGTCGACGAAGCGGCGCAGCAGCTGGTCCCGGTCGATCTCCTCGCCGACCTTGAGCGCGACCATCCGGTCGACGTACTCCTGCGGGGTGCCGAGGCCGTAGATGCAGGACACGGAGGCGACGACGATGACGTCGCGCCGGGTCAGCAGGGAGTTGGTCGCGGAGTGGCGCAGCCGCTCCACCTCCTCGTTGATCGAGGAGTCCTTCTCGATGTAGGTGTCCGACTGCGGTACGTAGGCCTCGGGCTGGTAGTAGTCGTAGTACGAGACGAAGTACTCGACGGCGTTGTTCGGCAGGAGCTCGCGGAACTCGTTCGCCAGCTGGGCGGCGAGCGTTTTGTTGGGTGCCATGACCAGCGTGGGGCGCTGGAGCTTCTCGATCATCCAGGCGGTGGTCGCCGACTTGCCGGTGCCGGTCGCGCCGAGCAGCACGACATCCTTCTCACCTGCACGGATGCGCTTCTCCAGCTCGGCGATGGCCGCCGGCTGGTCGCCGCTGGGCTGGTAGGGGCTGACGACCTCGAAAGGCGCCACCGTGCGTTCGATCTTCGATACGGGCCGCATGGGTCAACCGTACGACCCCCCGCTGACACTCAGGCCTCCCCACGGACTCCCGATGTCCGGCGGGTCCGCCCCGGAGCGGTCGGTTCCGGTCGGTATCGGACGGGTCTGTTCTGGTCCGATCGGTTCTGGTCCGTTTGTCGTAGTTCGGTGGCGGCCGGGTGATCTTCAACCCCATGATCGCCATGAAGCAGCTCTCCCTGAAACCGCATCACGCAAGTGCATCGCCGCAACGTCTGCCGCTCCACGCCCGTTTGGGGCGGGAGCAGGTCTCACGACCCGAGGAGAACGCGCATGTACGTCCGACCCGCCGCCGCGGCCACCGCCGCCTTCCTGGGCCTCACCCTCACCGTGCTGGGCGGGACGGCCTCCTCGGCCGCCCCCGGGCCGGACGGATTCACCAACCCGATCGTGTACGCCCACCGGGGTGCTTCGGCGTACGCCCCGGAGAACACCCTGGAGGCCATCGACCTCGCCATGCGGCTGGGCTTCGACTGGGTGGAGAACGACGTCCAGCGCACCAAGGACGGCGAGCTCGTGGTCGTGCACGACGACGCCCTGACCCGCACGACCGACGTAGAACAGGTGTTCCCGGACCGCAAACCCTGGCGGATCGCCGACTTCACGGCGGCGGAGATCGCCCGGCTGGACGCGGGCAGCTGGTTCGGCCCGGACTTCGCGGGGGCCCGCGTGCCGACGCTGCGCGAGTACCTCGACCGGGTACAGCGCAATCAGCAGCGGCTGCTCCTGGAGATCAAGAAGCCGGAGCTCTACCCCGGGATCGAGGAGCAGACCCTGCGGGTCCTGGACCAGGCGGGCTGGCTCGACGAGCAGCACGTGGCCCGCCGCCTCGTCGTCCAGAGCTTCAGCGCCGACTGCGTCCGCATCGTGCACGGACTGCGCCCCGACATCGTGACGGCCTTCCTCGGCACCCCCGAGGTCGCCGACCTGCCCCGGTACGCCGCTTTCACCGACCGGATCAACCCGTGGCACACCACCATCTCCCCGGACTGGGTGGCGGCGGTGCACGGCCTGCGCGGGGCACACGGCAAGGCCATGGAAGTGGACACCTGGATCGTGGACGACCCGGCGACCGCCCGGAAGGTCCAGGAGATGGGGGTGGACGGAATCATCACCAACAAGCCCGACGTCGTACGCGACGCGGTGGGCGGGTACTGACGGGCGGCGCCGGGGCCCGGGCCGGGCTGCCCGGGGCCGGGCCCGGCTGTCAGTGGCGGGCCGTACGGTGGACGCGTGGACAGCACCGAGCGGCCCCGCGGGCCGCACCTGGAATGGACCGTCGTCGACAGCGAGCCCGTCGGCATCGGACCCCTGCTCCTGGCCGCGACCCCGGAGGGTCTGGTCCGGGTCGAGTTCCATGCCGGGCCGGACCGGGTCGAGGAGATGATCGGCTCGCTGGTCTCCCGGCTCGGCGCCGACGCCTGGCGTCCGCCGCCGGGCGGCGAGGTCCTCCTCGCCGAGCCGGTACGCCAGCTGGCCGCGTACTTCGCGGGAACCCTGCGCCGCTTCGAGCTGCCCCTGGACTGGCGGCTCAGCTCCGGCTTCAACCGGCAGGTACTGCTGGAACTGGACCGCTCGGTCCCCTACGGAGCCGTCGTGGGGTACGGAGAACTGGCCGCCCGGGTCGGACAGCCCGGCGCGGCCCAGGCCGTCGGCAACGCCATGGGATCCAACCCCCTGCCCCTCGTGGTGGCCTGCCACCGGGTCGTGGAGAACGACGGCGGCATCGGCGGCTTCGGCGGCGGGGTGGAGACCAAACGCATCCTGCTCGCGCTGGAGGGAGTGCTTCCGCAGCCGCTGTTCTGACCGCGGCCGCCTGACCGGTGAATTCCCGGTTCCCTCCCGTCGTGAGGGGTGCGAAACTGCGGCCGTGACCACTCCCCCGGCCGCAGGCCACGCAGCGCCCGTACGCCAGCCCCAGCCGCGAAGCGGGTGTACGGCGTGAGCACCCTGCCCCGCACCGAGCGCCCGCTGCGCCCGGTCGACCCGGCGGACCTGCCCCGGCTGCGGCGGCGCACCTCCGGGGTGTTGATCGCCAGCCAGATACTGGGCGGCCTCGGCGTGCCCATCAGCATCGCCCTGGCCCCCGTGCTCGCGACCGAGGTCAGCGGGACCGAGGCCATGTCCGGCTTCGCCTCGACCGCCGCCGTCATCGGCACCGCCGTGGTCTCGCTGCCGCTCGCCGCCCTGATGACCGCGCGCGGGCGCCGCCCCGGGCTGGTCCTGGCGTACGCGATCGGAGCCGCCGGCGCGGCCCTCGTCGTACTCGCCGCCTCGGTCAAGAGCATGCCGCTGCTGCTGCTCGGCATGGCCGCCTTCGGCGCCGCGTCCTCCGCGAACCTCCAGGCCCGGTTCGCCGCCGCCGACCTCGCGCCCGCCGACCGCCGCGCCCGGGCCATCTCCGTCGTCGTGTGGGCCTCCACCATCGGCGCAGTGCTCGGACCCAACCTCTCGGCCCCGGCCAGCCGCAGCTTCGCCGGCACTTCCATACCCCAGACGGCGGGCCCCTTCGTGTGGGCCGGCGCCGTCTTCGTGCTCACCGGCGCGCTGATCGCCGTACTCCTGCGGCCGGATCCGCTGCTGACGGCCCGGGCCCTGGCCGGGCCCGAGGAGCAGACCCCCGCGGGACGCTCCCTGCGCGCCGGGTTCGCCGCCGTCAAGGCCTCCCCGCGGGCGCGCCTGGCGCTGGTGACCGTCGCGGTGTCCCACACCACCATGGTCTCGATCATGGTGATGACCCCGGTGGACCTGGGCCACCACGGCGCCGGGCTGGAGCTCATCGGCCTGGTCATCAGCGGTCACATCGCCGGCATGTTCGCCTTCTCCCCGCTGATGGGGTGGCTCGCGGACCGCCTCGGCCGGCTGTCCGTGATCGGACTGGCCGCGGGACTGCTCTCGGTCGCCGCGCTGCTCGCCGGCACGGCCGGGCCGAGCCACGCGCAGAGCGCGCTCGGCCTCTTCCTGCTCGGCCTCGGCTGGTCCGCCGGGATGGTGTCCGGCTCGGCCCTGCTGACGGACTCGGTGCCGCAGCCCGCGCGGGCCGCCGTACAGGGCCTGAGCGACCTCACGATGAACACCGCCGCGGGCGTGGGCGGCGCGGCCGCCGGCCTGGTCATGTCCCAGGCCGGCTACGGCTGGCTGAACGTGATCGGCGCCGCCCTGCTGCTTCCGATGGCGGCGCTCGCCCTGTTCACGGCCCGCCGCCACCCCGTCGCCAAGGGCGGTCAGTAGCTGATGTGGTAGGCCTTGCGGAGCGTCTCGTGCACCGTCCAGGTGGTCTTGTCGCCCTCCCGGAGCACGCAGGCGGAGCCGGGGCCCACCTCCAGGGTCTCGCCGCCCTCGACCTCGATGGTGGCGCGGCCGCTGACCACCACGAACAGCTCGTTGGCCTCCACGTCCGTGACCACGCCGGGGGTGATCTGCCAGATCCCGCGGACCTGTGACCCGTCCTCGGCCTCCCACAGCACGCGGCCCGTCACGACGGGCTCGCCGGAGACGATCTGGGCGGGGTCGAGTACCTCGGTCTCCAGCTCCGAGTCCGGGATCCCGGGTACGGAGACGGCGAAGGAGGCGGGGGCGGCGCTGTGGTCACTGGTGCTCATGGCGGGCAGCCTAATCCGGCCACCCCGCGCGCCGGGGTGACCAGAGCGTCCAGCAACGCCCCCGTCGGCCCGTCACCCTGTCCAGGCCCGAGGCGGTGCACCCGCGGCGTTTCGGCCGGGGCCGGCGCGGCGCGCGGGCCGCGTGCACGTTTCCCGCCGGTGTGCGCCGAGCGCGTTTGGGCGGGTGGATCCCGTGCCATGGATGGGGACATGTCACAGCACACAGCAGCTGCACCACAGGTCCCGGTCCTGTCGGAAGAGGTACGCGAGGCCCTCGCCCGGCGCCGGCCCGTGGTGGCCCTGGAGTCGACGATCCTCGCGCACGGCCTGCCCCGCCCCCGCAATCTGGCGGTCGGCGTGGAGCTGGAGGCCCTGGTCCGGTCGGAGGGGGCGGTTCCGGCAACGGTCGCGGTCATCGACGGAGTGCCGTACGCCGGTCTCGACAAGGCGCAGTTGGAGCGGATCGCGGGCGGCGAGGGCGTGCGCAAGCTCGGCCACCGCGATCTGGCGCCCGCCCTCGCGACGGGGGCGACGGGCGCGACGACGGTGTCCGCGACGGCCTTCCTGGCCGCCCGGGCGGGGCTACGGGTCTTCGCGACGGGCGGGTTGGGCGGCGTGCACCGGGAGTGGGCCCGGACGCAGGACGAGTCGGCGGACCTGTCGCTGCTGGCCCGGACCCGGATCACGGTGGTGTGCGCGGGGGTGAAGTCGATCCTGGACGTGCCGGCCACGCTGCAGCGGCTGGAGACGCTGGGCGTGGGGGTGCTCGGATACGGGACGGAACGTTTTCCCGGGTTCTACCTGGCCAGTTCCGGGGAGCCGGTGGACTGGACCGTGCACCGGCCCGAGGAAGTGGCCGCGGTGATGGCGGCCCAGGACGCGCTGGGCGGCCCGGAGTCGGCGCTGCTGGTCGCCAACCCGGTCGCGGAGGCCGAGCAGTTGGACCCGGAGCTGCACGACCGGGTGCTGGCGGAGGCGCTCGGGGAGTGCCGGGAGCGCGGGATCACGGGGCAGGCGGTGACTCCGTTCCTGCTGGGCCGCCTGGTGCGGGCAACGGGCGGGGCCTCGCTGGAGGCCAACCTCGCGGCGGTACGGGGCAACGTACGGCTCGGGGCCCGGATCGCGGGGGCCTGGGCGGAACGGGCGTGACCGGGGCGGGGGCAGCCGGTGCGGGGGCAGCCGGTGCGGGGGCAGCCGGTGCGGGGGCAGCCGGGGGGCGGGACACCGGATCCGGAACGGGAGCGGCCGGGGCCCGGCCCGGGGCGCTGGTGGTCGTCGGGGACGTGGTGACGGACGTGGTCGCGGTGCATCCGGAGCCACTGGCTCCGGCCACCGACACCCCGGCCCGGATCCGGACCCTCCCGGGCGGCGCCGGGGCCAACGCGGCCTGCTGGGCGGCCCGCTCGGGCGCGGCCGAGGTACGCCTCCTCGCGCGGGTGGGCACGGAATCGGCGCGGTGGCACGAGCAGGCGCTGCTCGACGCGGGCGTGCTGCCGCGGCTGGTGGTCGATGCGGCCGAGCCGACGGGGACGGTGGTCGCGCTGGTCGGCAAGGACGCCGAGCGGACCTTCCTGACCGACAGCGGGGCCTCGCTCAGGCTCTCCCCCGCCGACTGGGCGCCGGAGCTGCTGGACGGCGCCGCCCGGCTCCATCTGTCCGGCTACCTGTTCTTCGCCGACAGCAGCCGCGAGCTGGCCCTGGTCGCGCTACGGGCCGCCCGCGCCCGGGGGATCCCGGTGAGCGTCGACCCGGCCTCGGCGGGGTTCTTGGCCACGCTGGGCCCGGAGCGCTTCCTGGACGCCGTGGCGGGGATCGACGTACTGCTGCCGAACGAGGACGAGGCCCGGCTGCTCGCGGGGGCGACGGCGACGGCCGGGGCGGCACGGGCCGCGGCGGAGCTGAGCCGGCGGGTGCCGCTGGTGGTGGTGACGCGGGGCGCGGGCGGGGCCCTGGTCGCCGAGGGCGGCCGGGTGACGGCCGAGGTCGCCGCCGAGACGGCGACGGCGGTGGATTCCACGGGCGCCGGGGACGCGTTCACCGGCGGGTTCCTCGCGGCCCTGCTGGCGGGGGCGGACGCGGCGCGGGCCGCCGCGGAGGGCTGCCGGGCGGCGGCGCTGGCGGTCACCCGGCTGGGCGGGCGACCGTAGGACGGGGGCGACCACCGGGGCGACCACCGGGTGCGCGGAGTCAGCCGTTCTGTGCTCCGCGCAGCCCCGTCCAGGCGGGGTGGCGCGGGTCGTCGGCGCGGACGAGGACGTCGGCCAGGTCCGCCGGGTCGGTCTCGGCCTCGTAGCGCTCGAAGGCGGGCAGGGTCCAGCGCGCGGACTCCTCGGTGCGGCGGGCGAGCGCCCCCGGGGAGAGCCGGATGTGCACGCTGAGGTCGAAGGGGAACCAGTGGCCCAGCAGCAGCGGGCCGTGCACGATCACCACGCCGTCCGGCGGGAGTTCGGCGTACGGGCTGCGGGTGGCCCGGTCGGTCGCCGGGTCCCACAGGTCGGGCAGCACGCGTCCGGTGCCGCCGGGGTCGGTCGGGCCGAACACCTCCCGCCAGAGCGCTGCCGTGTCGTACCAGCCGCCGAGGTAGGTGTCCACGTCCTCGCGGCCGAACTCGAAGCGCAGGGAGGCCGGGCGCAGGAAGCCCTCGGCCGGCACCACCAGCACCGAACGGCCGCGCAGGCGCAGGGCGTCGGCGAGCTCCCCGGCCAGCACGCCGGTGCCGGCGGCGGGGGCGCCGTCGATGCCCACGCGCTGCCAGGCCGCCTCCGCGGGGGTGGCGCCGCGCTCTTCGAGGTGACCGGCGAGCCGCTCGGCCATCCGCTGCCATGTGATCGCTTCCAGCTGCACCGACCCATTGTCAGTGGTGGCCCTTAGCGTTTTTCACGAGGGATCACCGGCGCACAGGGGCCGGCGGCCCGGCCTTGGGGAGGGGTCTGTCATGGCTCGGGAGACGACGTATCTGGAGCTGTCGCAGGAGGGTGGCGGCGCGCACAAGTTCTACGAGGTGACCGTGGACGGCACGGACGTCTCGGTGCGCTACGGACGCATCGGCGCCGACGGCCAGTTGCAGGCCTCCTCCTTCCCTACGGCTGAGAAGGCCCGCGCGGCCGCCGCCAAGAAGATCGGCGAGAAGGTCCGCAAGGGTTACGCCCCGGCGCAGCGCGGCGCCCGCGCGGCCCGGTCGGTGACCCGCCGCGAGGTGACGTCGGCGCCGTCGACGGCGCGCGCGGTGGCCCCGGTGCTGTGGCGGTTCCGTACCGGCTCCTCGGCCTTCGGGATCCATGTGGACGAGGACCGCTGCTGGGTCGGCAACCAGGCGGGGGACGTCTACACGCTGAGCCACGGCGGTGAGGTGCTGGCCCGGTATTCGCTGCCGGACGGGGTGAAGTGCCTGGTCGCGGACGAGTTCTGGATATACGCGGGCTGTGATGACGGCACGGTGTACGACCTGTCGTCGAAGGTGCCGTTCGGGGCGTACGACATCGCGGCGGATGTGGACATCTTCTGGCTCGACATCCGCGAGGGCGTGCTGAATGTGTCCGACCGCAGCGGCGGACTCACCGTCATCGACCACGAGGACGAGTTCCAGTGGTCGCGGCGGTCGGCCGGTTCCAACGCGTGGATGGTGCGTGCGGACGCGGACGCCGTCTACCACGGGCACAGCAAGGGCGTGACGGCCTACGCCCCGGACGGCGGCGCGCAGCTGTGGCACACGGCAACCAGCGGGTCCGTGCTGTTCGGCTGGCAGGAGGACCACGCGGTGTACGCGGGGACCGGGCGCAATCAGGTGCAGCGGCTGTCGAAGGCGACGGGCGAGGTGGAGGCCTCGTACCGGTGTGATGCGGCGGTGTACGCGTGCGCGACCTCGCCGGACGGGCGGCACGTGTTCGCCGGTGACTACACCTCCTCGGTGTACTGCTTCGACGCCGACGGACGGCGGCTGTGGAAGCTGAGCACCGGGTGCGGGTCGGCGCTGTCCATGCAGTACCTGGACGAGCGGCTGTATCTGGTGACCACGGACGGGTCCCTCGTCTGCGTGGACGCGAGCGAGGCGGCGATAGCCGCGGCCCAGCAGGGTTCGGTGCCGACGGCGGTGGATGTGAAGTCGGCGGCCGCCCTGCCGGTGTTCACCCCGGCGGCCTCGGCGGCCGCCGTGGCGACGGTCTCGGTGGCCGCGGCGCCCGCGGGCGGCGTGGTGGTGGAGTGCGTGCAGCAGGGCGGCCGGATGCGCGTGCAGGTGGTGTCGGGGGGCTATGAGCCTTCCTGGAACGTGCAGTTCCCCCGCGGGATCCGGGAGCCCGGCGCCCGGTACGTGGTCGAGGGACTCCACGCGGCCTCGGGGGGCTTCTACCGGGTCCGCGGGGAGATACGCCGCCTCGTGTGACACTCGGGCTTCACGCAGGACACCCCGGGCATGCGCACGGCGCGGCCCCGGACGGCGCCTCGGCGGGTACCGCGAAGGGGGCGTCGTCGGCCAGCGCGCAGGTCACGTAGAGCACGACCGGTTCGGTGCCGAGGTTGCGCCCGATATGGACGTGGCGCCGGCCCGCGGGTTCGACGAAGCTGGCGCCGGCGCGGTGCACCACGACCGTGTTGTCGTGCAGGATCCTGGTCAGCGTCCCGGACTTGACCACAGCTATCAGCGGGACCCGGTGGTAGTGCCAGCCGGTGCAGCCGCCGGGCTCTATGACGACCTCGCGGGCCGTGAGGTTTCCGGTGGCCGCGGCCCCGGAAGCCGCCGCCCCGGTGGCCGCGGCCCTGACGGCTGCCGCCTTGACGGCCGCCGCCTCCTTCGGGCGCCGCGCCGTCGACTGTCGTCCACCCATGTGCTCCTCCTCCATGGGCCCGCCGGACCCACTCGATTGAAGGTAGGAGGACATCACGATGTAGGGGAAGAGTCCGTGAATGCGCAACTACCCATCCCTACAAGGTGATATACGGCCCGGACGGCGGTATCACTTCGTCATGAGCTTGGTGGTGTTCGAGTCACTGAAGCAGATCCACTGCGCGGAGTGCCGACAGGGTCCGCTCCGGCATCTGGTCCGCGAGGCCGGCGTGCCGCGCTGCCTGGACTGCGCCGACCTCGGGCATCTCGTCTACCTCCCGCGCGGCGACGCGGCCCTCACCCGCCGGGCCCGTGAGGCCAGTTCGCTCTCCGCCGTCGTCGTGCGCTTCCACAGGCGCCGGCACCGCTACGAGCGCCAGGGACTGCTCGTCGAGGACGCCGCGCTCGTCCGCGCCGAACGCTCCTGCCTCGCGGACGCCGAGGCGCGGGCCCGCCGCCGGGAGCGCGACCGGCTGCGCCGGGCGGCCGAGGACACCCGGTTCACGGCGGCCTTCACCGCGGAGATCCTGCGGCTGTTCCCCGGGTGCCCGGCCGACCGGGCGGCCGCGATCGCCGCCCACGCCTCGCTGCGCGGCAGCGGCCGGGTGGGCCGCAGCGCGGCGGGCCGGGCCCTCGACGAGCTGGCCGTCTCCGTCGCCGTACGGGCAGCCGTGCGGCACACCGACACCGAGTACGACGCGCTGCTGATGGCGGGAGTCCCGCGGTTCACGGCCCGCGCCAGGCTGGCGGCGCGGATCGACGCGATCCTGGACGGGTGGCGGCGGCCCTAGGTCGTGTCGTCAAAGTCCCGTCTGGACGGCTGGGCCTGGCACCGCCCTTCGGGCGGCCGACGCCACTTTGACGACACTCCTTAGCCGAGGCGGAAGCGGCGGTAGAGGAGCACTCCGCCGAGGAGCAGCGCGCCGCCGCCGGGCAGCAGGTAGCCGACGCCGTCGGCTCCGGTGTGGGCGAGCGCCGGGCCCTGCGGCGGGGCCGGCGGGGTGACGGGGCGCACGACGGCCGGCGGCTGGGCGGGCTTGCCCCCGCTGGGGGGTCCACCGTTGACGGAGGTGTTGCCGGCGGAGGTGTTGCCGACCCCGACGACGCTCACCGAGTTGCCGCTGATGTTCAGCGGCACGTCGACGGGGAGCCGGAGCCCGTTGCCGGACAGCAGCCCCGGAGAATCCTTTCCGCGCCCCTCGGCGACCGCGCCCCCGCCGTTGTCGGCACCCCTGCCGTTCTCGGCACCCCGGCCGGAGCCCGGTTTCGAGTGCGCGGACCCCGACGACGGATGCGAGGGCCGGGGGTCAGGATGTCCGCCGCCCTTACCCGGGGCCGCGTTGACGCACTGGTTCCCGGCGGCCGAGTTCAGCACGCCGACCACGCTCACCGTGTTCCCGCACACGTTCACCGGGGTGTGCACCGGCAGTTGCACCAGGTTCCCCGACAGCAGCCCCGGCGAGCGCTCGGCCCGCCCGCCCGCGTCCGCGTCGGCGTAGGCGAAGCCGCCCGCCCCGGCGACCGCCAGTCCGCCTCCCGCAACCACCGCCGCGATCAAGCCATTCCGACGACTGTGACGCATCAGTTTCCCTGCCTTCCGGAGGAGTCAGCGGGTGCTGCACCCGCACCGGAAACAACGCCGTAAACCCATATGGGTTATAGAGCCGGTACGCATTTCACTCCATCGTGTACTGGGTACTCCGTACTTCATGACTGATCGCCCGCTGCTCCTCCTCGACGTGGACGGCCCCCTGAATCCCTTCCGGTCGCACCTCGCGGGCCTGCGCGGATACACCGGTCACCGGATGCGCCCGGACGTCTGGATGGCCCGCCGGGCACCGGATTCCCGCAGCGCCCGGCGCGGCCTGCGGGTGCGCCTGCACCCCTCCCACGGCCCCCGTCTGCTGGCCCTGCCCTTCGAACTCGCCTGGGCCACCACCTGGATGCACGAGGCCAACACGATGATCGCCCCGCACATCGGACTTCCCGCTGATCTTCCTGTCATCGAATGGCCGGAACTCTTCGCCCGCGACCCCGACGGCCTCTCCTGGAAGACCCGTCCCCTCCTCGACTGGGCGGCCGGCCGCCCCTTCGCCTGGGTGGACGACATGATCAAACCGCGCGACCGCGCCTGGGTCGCCGCCCACCACCCCGCCCCGGCCCTCCTCCTGCGCATCCACCCCCGACACGGCCTGCGCGACCGCGACTTCACGGCCTTGACGCGCTGGGCGGAGCAGGTCAGCGCAGCAGGGCGGTGACCGGGTCCGGGGACGGTCGGCCGATGGGCCACCAGTCCTCGTCGTCCGGACGGGACTCGTAGCCGTACCAGAGGGCGTCGCGGCCCAGGCGGAGTTGGCGGGTGCGGTCCGTGAGCCGGTTGCGGTCGGGCCGGAACGAGCCCTGCGAGGCGGCCAGGAGAGCCGGGCGGGCCCGGTCGAAGGGCCCGGCCGGAGGATCCCAGGGCTCCTCCAGGGCAGCGAGTGCGCCGAGGCCGCCCTGCCGCCAGGCCGCCGCTCCCCGGGCGAGGTCGGTGGTGCTGCGCCCGGTGGCGCGGGCCAGATCCCGGTAGAGGGCCCGGGCCGCGCCGGTGAGCCCGGCCGTGGGGTGCGCGGAGGCCAGCCGGACGGCGTCCTGCCACAGGGTGAGCCCGTCGATCGGGTCCTCGCCGGTGGTGAGCAGCGCCAGGGCGCGGGCGGCAGCGTCGCCGGCGAGCTGGTCCAGGGCGAGGGGATCCGGAGCCGCAGGGTCCGCCGGGTAGGCCGGCGGCAGCCCGACGGCGGCGGGAGCGCCCACGGGAGCCGGCAGCAGCGGCAGGCCGGTGCGGGCCAGGGCCGCGCGGGCCGGCACCCCGGGGAAGTCCGGTGCCGTGTCGGGCTGTTCCCGGGCGGCGTGCGCCGCGCTGCGCCGGGCCAGCTCGTCCAGCAGCTCCCGCTCGCCCCGGCCGCGCAGGAGCAGCAGGACGAACGGATCGGCATCGAGCAGGCGGGCGGCCCGGTAGCAGAGCGCGGCGGCGTGCTTGCAGGGCGGACGCGCGATGTCCGGGCAGGAGCAGCGCGGGGCGAGCTCGCCCCGGCCGGGCAGGATCGTCTCCGCGAGCGACTCCGGGACCTCCCGCTCCAGCAGCGCCGCCAGCGCCGTCGGGTCGGCCGCCACCTCCTCCAGCAGCTCGCGCCACTCGGCGTCCGCGAAGGCGGGCACGGACAGTTCGGTGCGGTAGGGGCGGGGCCGGCTGCCCCGGACGTACGCCACGATCCGGCCGGGGGTGATCGTGACCGCGTCGACATGGCCCTCGACGGCATACACGCGCCCCCTGGCCAGGCGGGCCGGATCGCGGGACACCGATTCGAGGGCCGACACCCAGGCCCGGCCCCACCAGCTGACGGGCTCCACCCCGGCGGGCACGGTCTCGAAGGTGCGGCGGCGGTCGTCCCGGGCGGTGATCATGCGGGCCTCCGCAGCGATACGAGGTCCGCCAGCTCGCGGTCGGTCAGCTCGGTCAGCGCCGACTCCCCGGAGCCCAGCACGGCGTCGGCCAGCGCCCGCTTGGCCTCCAGCATCTCGGCGATGCGGTCCTCGACGGTGCCTTCGGCGATGATGCGGTGGACCTGGACGGGCTG
>NZ_JBVJUY010000040.1:43234-74196 GCF_055604165.1 Streptomyces sp. NPDC037242 | reverse complement strand
CCCCCCCCCCCCCCCCCCCCCCCCCCCCCCCCCCCCCCCCCCCCCCCCCCCCCCCCCCCCCCCCCCCCCCCCCCCCCCCCCCCCCCCCCGCCGTTCGGCATTTCCGCGGGTCAGGAGGGCTGCTTGTCCGTCTCGACCTCTTCTGCGGTCTTCCAGGCAATGCCGTCGAGGATGTCGTGCTCCGAGACCACGACCTCCGAGGCGCCGGTGCGCTCCATGATCGCCAGCAGCACCAGTGCGCCGGCACCGATGACGTCCACCCGGCCGGGGTGCATCACCGGGATCGCGGCGCGTTCGGCGTGCGTCGCCGTCAGCATCCGCTCGCTGATCTCGCGGACCTTCTCGTACGGGATCCGGGAGTGGTGGATGGCCGCCGACCGGTACTCCGGCAGTTCCAGCGCGATGGCGGCGACCGTGGTCACCGAGCCGGCCAGACCCACCAGGGTGCGTGCCTGGGACAGCGGGACGGTCTGCTCGGCCAGGTCCAGCGCCGCCTCGATGTCGGCCCGTATCGCGGCGATCTGCGCCTCGGTCGGCGGGTCGGTGACGACGCCGTCCACGACCAGGTGGCGCTCGGTCATCCGTACGCAGCCCACGTCCACGGACCGGGCGGCCCGCACGTGCTCCTCGCCGACCACGAACTCCGTCGAGCCGCCGCCGATGTCCACCACCAGGAACGGCTTCTCCAGGTGGTCGGTGCCGGCCAGCTCCATGGTGGCGCCGGTGAAGGAGAACTCGGCCTCCTGGTCGCCGGAGATCACCTCGGGCTCGACGCCCAGGATGTCCAGGACGCCCTGGACGAACTCGTCCCGGTTCTCGGCGTCCCGCGAGGCCGAGGTGGCCACGAAGCGCACCCGCTGCGCCCCGAGCTCCTTGATGACCGCCGCGTACTCGCGGCAGGCGGCGAAGGTGCGCTCCAGCGCCTCGGGGGCGAGCCGGCCGGTCTTGTCCACGCCCTGGCCGAGCCGGACGATCGTCATCCGCCGGTCCAGCTCGACCAGCTCGCCCGTGGCGGGGTCGCAGTCGGCGACCAGCAGGCGGATGGAGTTCGTACCGCAGTCGACGCCCGCGACCCGGGTCACCGGGACTCCCCGGCCTTCTTCTCACCGCACGGGGTGACGCACGGACCCTTGGCCCACCACTCCGGCAGCATCGCCAGGGCCTCGTCGCCGAAGGGGTTCACACCGGGGCCGGCGGCCAGCGAGTGGCCCACCAGCACGTGCAGGCACTTCACGCGGTCCGGCATTCCGCCGGCGCTCGGGAAGCCCTGGAGCACCTCGATGGCGTCGCGGCGGGTGATGTAGTCCTCGTGCGCGGCCCGGTAGGCGGCGGCGAGCTCCGGGTCCTCGGCGAGCCGGGCCTGCATCTCCTTCATCACGCCGTTGGCCTCCAGCGTGCCGATGGCACCGGCGGCGCGGGGGCACGTCAAGTAGTACAGCGTCGGGAAGGGGGTGCCGTCGGGGAGCCGCGGGGCGGTCTCCACCACGTCCGGCTGGCCGCAGGGGCAGCGGTGCGCGATGGCGCGCAGCCCGCGCGGCGGGCGGCCGAGCTGCTGCTCGAACGCCTCGATGTCCGCGTCGGTCGGCTCGGTCCGGTCGGTCTGGGGCGGGGGCGTCTGCATGCCTGGAGGAAGTCTCTTCGTTCGGTTGTGCTGGGTGTGGGTGGGTCAGTCGCCGGGGCGGTCGGCCTTGTCGACGCCGTCCCAGACGTTGGAGTACCAGGGGCGGTCGGTCGCGGACTGTCCGTCGCGGCGGTGCTCGGGGGCCGCGGCCCCCGGGTCGGTCATGATGTAGCTGATCTCGCCCGGGCGCACGAAGTGCAGGTGCTTGCGCGCCTGTTGCTCCGCGTACGCGTTGTCCTGCCAGCGGGCCTTCTCGTCGCGCAGCCGTTCCAGCCGGTCGCGCGCGGAGACTGCCGCCTTGCGCTGCTTCGTGATCTCCGAGCGCTGGGAGACGTACTGGCGCATCGGATACGCGAGGGCGACGACCAGCGTACAGAGGACGAGCACGAGCAGGGCGGCCCGGCCGGTGAGCCGGCTGCGGCGGACCTGCCGGCGCGACTGCGAGCGGTAGACGTGGGCGGCGGTCCGCTCGCCGAGCTGCTTGAGCCTGGTCGCGGTCGAGAAGGTGGAGAACCGATCCCGGTTCCCGGCCATGTTTCCGCCTCCCCTATATACGCACTACGCAATACGTCCCCGCACACGGTACGGGACCGAGTGCGGGGACGTACGGAGGCCAGCCAGCGCCGTGAGGCGGTGATCAGCCCTTGAAGCGCGGGAAGGCGCTGCGGCCCGCGTACACCGCGGCGTCGTCGAGGATCTCCTCGATGCGCAGCAGCTGGTTGTACTTGGCGACGCGGTCCGAGCGGGCCGGGGCACCGGTCTTGATCTGGCCGCAGTTCACGGCGACGGCGAGGTCGGCGATGGTGACGTCCTCGGTCTCACCGGAGCGGTGCGACATCATGCACTTGAAGCCGTTGCGCTGGGCCATCTCGACGGCGTCCAGGGTCTCGGTCAGCGAACCGATCTGGTTCACCTTCACGAGCAGGGCGTTCGCGGAGCCCTCCTCGATACCGCGGGCGAGGCGCTCGGGGTTGGTGACGAACAGGTCGTCGCCGACGATCTGGACCTTGGCACCGAGGCGGTCGGTGATGGTCTTCCAGCCGTCCCAGTCGTCCTCGAACAGCGGGTCCTCGATGGAGACCAGCGGGTACGCCTCGACGAGCTCGGCGTAGTAGTCGGTCATCTCGGCGGCCGAGCGGGACTGGCCCTCGAACTCGTACTTGCCGTCCTTGTAGAACTCGGACGCGGCGACGTCGAGCGCGAGCGCGATGTCCTTGCCCGGGGTGTAGCCGGCCTGCTTGATGGCCTCGATGATGAGGTCGAGCGCGGCGCGGTTGGACTCCAGGTTCGGGGCGAAGCCGCCCTCGTCGCCCAGGCCGGTGGAGAGGCCCTTGGTGTGCAGGACCTTCTTCAGGGTGTGGTAGACCTCGGCACCCCAGCGCAGCGCCTCGGAGAAGGACTCCGCGCCGATGGGGGCGATCATGAACTCCTGGATGTCGACGTTGGAGTCGGCGTGCGACCCACCGTTGAGGATGTTCATCATCGGAACGGGCAGCAGGTGCGCGTTCGGACCGCCGAGGTAGCGGAAGAGCGGGAGGTCCGAGGCCTCGGACGCGGCGTGCGCGACGGCGAGGGACACGCCGAGGATGGCGTTGGCGCCGAGCGAGCCCTTGTTGTCGGTGGCGTCCAGGTCGAACATGGCCTGGTCGATCAGGCGCTGCTCGGTGGCGTCGTAGCCGACGAGCTCCGGCCCGATCTGCTCGATGACGGCCAGGACGGCCTTCTCTACGCCCTTGCCGAAGTAACGGTTGGGGTCACCGTCACGGAGCTCGATGGCCTCGAAGGCACCGGTGGAGGCGCCGGACGGAACTGCAGCACGGCCGGTGCTGCCATCGTCGAGGCCCACCTCGACCTCGACCGTGGGGTTGCCTCGGGAGTCCAGGATTTCCCGGGCTACGACGACGTCGATGGACGGCACGAGCATCTCCTTCTGGGATGTGACGCTGGGTGTGCGGTGGCGTCAGGCCGTGGGATGGCCTTGCCGACTAGAGCCTAACCGGCTCCGGGCACTCGGCCAGCCGACCGCCCGGGTCCTGGGACGAAAAAGGGACCGAATACCCCTCTTCCGGGACATAGGTCTCTTGATCATCGGGCTCCCACCGGCCAGGACGCCCGGCGCACGCCACCGCCCGGCGCATCGAGGGACGCGCCGGGCGGTGGGGTGTTACCGCAGGATTCAGCTGAGCTTCAGCTTCTGGCCCGGGAAGATCAGGTCGGCGTCGGAGACGATGTCCTTGTTGAGCTCGTAGAGCTTCTCCCAGCCGCCCTTGACGCCGTTGGCGTCGGCGATGGTGCCCAGGGTGTCGCCGGACTTGACCTCGTACGAGCCGTTGCCGGTCTTCGGGGCCTCGGTCTTCGGCTTGGCCGGGGTCTCCGCCTTCGGCTTGACCGGCGCCGGGGTCTCGGAGCGCTTGGTCTCCTTCTTCGGCGCGGCCTTCTGCTCCTTCTTGGGCTCGGCCTTGGGCTTGGCCGGGGTCTCGGCCGCGCCGCCGTTGTACGCGGCGTTGGTCAGGCCGACGCCGCAGGACGGCCAGGCGCCCTTGCCCTGGCCCTTGAGGACCTTCTCGGCGATGGCTATCTGCTGGGCCTTGGTGGCCTGGTTGGCCTGCGCGGCGTACGCCTTGCCGCCGTAGGCGGCCCAGGTGGAGGACGAGAACTGCAGGCCGCCGTAGTAGCCGTTGCCCGTGTTGATGGCCCAGTTGCCGCCGGCCTCGCACTGCGCGACCTTGTCCCACTGGGAGGCGGTGGCGGCGGAGGCGGTGCCCGCGGCCATCAGGGGGGCGGCGACGGCCACACCGGCGACACCGGCGAGCGTTGCGATGCGGACGGACCGCTGGATTGCAGTACCGCGACGGTGCTTGCCCTTGCCGGAAAGCAGCATGGAGTTTCTCCTCACCGACGCCTACGAGGTGAGCTGTCGGGTTCGGGCGAGTGAGTTGCCCGGCGGTGCGACCTAGCGCACCGCTTAACCCCTAGCCGGTGGCGTGACCGTCTCTCAACGGCCGCTCCCGGCGCCTACCTTGGTTCCCCCGCTCCTGCCTTCGGCGCTTGCGCGACGACTGTTCCCCCCGTCCGCCGGCAGGATTCGGCGATGCGGTCGAAGGAGCCCGCGGTGGCGAGCGATTCAGAAGGTAGGCAGGTCTCTCCCCGATGTTCAACGAGCGCCATCGGGGAGAAACGGGGCCTACTTGCGCTCTCCGGATCAGTGTTTGCGCAGGTGAGGACGGGGTTTGCGGAAGCCTCCGGACCAGACACGCCAGTTGACCGGAAGAGACACATGTCTCACTTGCCCAAAACGGGCAATCAGCTGTTTTGGGATGCCCGAAGTGCCCCTATTTCTGGGTTAGATCCAGATTCTGGCCGGGCTTGATCAGGTTGGCGTCCTCGCCGATGACCTGCTCATTGGCCGCATAGAGCGCGTTCCAGCCGCCCTTGAGGTCGTTGGCGTCCGCGATGGCGGCCAGGCTGTCGCCCTCCTTCACGGTGTACTTCGGTTCCGACGCGGCATCAGATGCGACGGGAGCCTCGACCGCGGGCTCCCCGCGGTGCTTGCCGCCGCCCTCGGCCGGGGCGCCGGGGGCGCCCGGGGCACCGGGGGCCGCCGGGGCGCTCGGGTCCGCGGAGGGCGTGCCCGGGGCGGCCGGCGTCGTGGGGGCAACGGGAGCCGTCGTGGGGGCCGAGGGGCCCGTGGAGGGCGCCGCCGGGTCGACCGGGGCGATCGGGGTCGTCGGGGCCGTGGGGGCCGTCGGGGCCGTCGTCGGCAGGTCCGGGACCGGGTCCGGCATGACGGGCAGTCCGCTGGGCGGCCCGAGCGGGACGTCGGGCAGCAGGAAGGACGGCGTACCGGACGGGCTCGGGGAGGCCTGCTGGGGAGCCCCGAAGTCCGTGGCCCGGTCGCCGGACCCGCCGACCGGTACGGAGTCGTCCGGGCGGGACGGGGACGGGGCGACGGAGGAACGGCTGCCGGGCATGCCCGGGTCCACGTCCGCGGCGGGCGCCTGCTGGGTCAGGCCGGCCGACTCCGCGCACATCGGCCACGCCCGGGGACCCTGGGCGGCCAGCACGCGTTCGGCGACGGCGATCTGCTGAGAACGGCTGGCCAGGTCGGCGCGGGGCGCGAAGTCGAGCCCGCCGGCACCCTTCCACTGCTCCTCGGTGAACTGGAGCCCGCCGTACGCACCGCTGCCGAAGTTGGCGCTCCAGGTGCCGCCGCTCTCGCACTCGGCGACCTTGTCCCACGTGGAGGTCTCGGCCGCGCTCGCGCCCGTGGCGGCGAGCAGCGGCAGGGCCAGCGCGGAGCCTGTGACTCCTGCGGTGACGACAATCGCGGGGACCTGGCGGGGGCGTCTGTGGCGGCCGTTCCCGGAACGCATGAGGGTGCACCTTTCGCATAACGGCGGGGTAACGGCAGAACCTAGCGGCCTTCGAACGCTTGTCACAAGTTTCGACGGAAACTGACTGCGGGTCAGTGTGCCTTCACTCGTTGCGAGGTGTGAAGCGGACCGGAAGGGTGCGCAGGCCACGCATGATCAGTCCGCCGCGCCAGCGCAGGTCCTCGGGCGGAGCAGCGAGTTCCAGATCCGGCAGACGCGTCAGCAAAGTCGCAAGCGCCGTCTGCCCTTCGAGCCGGGCCAGCGGTGCGCCCAGGCAGTAGTGGATCCCGTGCCCGTATCCGAGGTGCTGGTTGTCCGCCCGGGAGAGGTCGAGCGTGTCCGGTTCGGCGAAGCGCTCGGGGTCCCGGTCGGCGGCCGCGAGGACCACCAGCACCGGATCGCCGGCCGCGATGTCCTGGCCGCCGAGGGTCAGTGCCTCGGTGGCGAACCGCCAGGTGGCCAGCTCCACGGGCCCGTCGTAGCGCAGCAGCTCCTCGACGCCCGTCTCCAGCAGTCCGGTCTCCCCGGCCGCGAGGGAGGCCTGGAGGCGCTCGCGCTGGTCCGGGTTCATGAAGAGGGAGTGGACTCCGTTGCCGATGAGGTTCACGGTCGTCTCGAAGCCGGCGAAGAGCAGGATGAAGGCCATGGCCGTGGCCTCGGCCTCCGTCAGGTGGTCGCCGTGGTCGCTGGCCCGGATCAGGTCGGAGATCAGGTCGTTGCCCAGATCGTCCCTTTTGCGGTGGATGAGTTCACCGAGGTAGGTCCGCATCTGCTTGACCGAGCGGGCGACCCCGCCCCGCGGGCCGCCGCCGTGCCGGATCATCATCCCGGCCCAGTCGCGGAAGTCGTCCTGGTCCTCGCGCGGTACGCCGAGCATCTCGCAGATGGCGTAGATGGGGAGCGGGAAGGCGAACTCGTGGATGAGGTCCGCTTCCCCCTTGCTCGCGAACCGGTCGATGAGGTGGTCGGTCAACTCCTGCACGCGCGGGGTGAACTCGGCGACGCGGCGCGGGGTGAACGCCTTCGACACCAGCCGCCGCAGCCGGGTGTGGTCCGGCGGGTCGATGTTGAGCAGGTGCGTCATCAGCTCCGCCTTGCGCTCGCCCGGGATGCCCGTCTTGCCCTTGGCGTGCGCGGGCTCCGCGTGGTGCGCCGGATTCTTGCTGAGCCGCTGGTCGGCGAGGGCCTGGCGGGCATCGGCGTACCGGGTCACCAGCCAGGCCTCGACCCCGCTGGGGAGCTTGGTGCGGTGCACGGGCGAGTGCTCGCGCAGCCAGGCGTAGGCGGGGTACGGGTCGGTCGCGAACTCCCAGTCGAACAGGGTCGGGCCCTGGGCGGGAGGAGCGTCGGCGGGGTCTGCGGGGGTCTGCTGATGCACCCGTTGACGGTATCCCCTACGTAGACCGGCACCCCGTATGGGTGGTTCGTCGCGGCTGTCCGCAGATCCACCATGACTTGACCTGGCTTTGTCCGGCATTCCTACTTTCGTTTTTGTGGATGTGAGGATCTTGAAAAGCAGCTTCGCGGTGGTGGAGAGACGGGCCGAGCACGCGGTCAAGTTCTTCTACTCCCACCTGTTCTGGCACAACCCCGGGATCCGTGAGCTCTTCCCGGTCTCCTTCGAGGACATGGAACGGCAGCGGGACCGGCTCTTCGCCGCGCTCACTCATGTGATCGCCCATCTGGAGAACGAGAGCCTTCTCCCCTACCTGCGCGACCTGGGCCGTGATCACCGCAAGTTCCTGGTCGGCCCCGAGCACTACGCCGCCGTCGGCGCCAGCCTGCTGGCCGCGCTCGCCGAGGCCGCCGGGGGCGCCTGGACCCCCCAGGTGGAGAAGGCCTGGTCCGAGGCCTACCAGGTGATGGCCGACGCGATGACGGCCGGCGCGGATGCGAGCGAGGACCCGCCGTGGTGGGACGCGGAGGTCGTACGCCACCTCCAGTACGGGCAGGACATCGGCGTGCTGACCCTGCGGCCGCACGCCCCGCTCCCCCATCGGCCCGGCCAGTACGTCAGCGTGAGCAGCGACCGGGTCCCGACGACGTGGCGCACGTACTCCATCGGCAACGCGCCCCGCGCCGACCACACCCTCGACCTGCACGTCAGCCGCATCGAGCAGGGCCGGCTCAGCTCCGCCCTGGTCCGCGACGTGCAGATCGGCGAGATGCTGCGGCTCGGCGCCGCCGGCGGGCAGCTGACCTTCCGCCGCGCGGACCGCCCGGTCAGCTTCATAGCCGCCGGCACCGGCTGGGCCCCGATCCGCGCCATGCTGGAGGACCTCGCCCAGCACCCTCCCGATCAGGACGTACGGCTCTTCGTGGTGGCCCGGGACGCCGCCCACCTCTACGACCGCCCGCTCATCGACGAGTACGCCGCGGCCTTCCGCTGGCTCGGCGTCACCTACATCACCCCGGCCCCGGGGCAGCACCGCAACCAGGCCACCGACCGGCTCGCGACCGCGCTCAGCAACCGCGGGCTCTGGCCCGACCAGGACGTCTACCTGAGCGGTCCGCCGCTGTTCATCGACGAGACCTCCTACCTCCTGGAGGAGCTCGGCGCCCGGCCCGGCCGGATCTTCTACGACTCCGTACCCGCCGCCGGCCGTGGCAACGGCCCCGGCGGCCGCCCGCTGGGCTTCGGCGAGTGGTTCCTGAACCGCCCGTCGCCGCACTGGCACAACCCCTCGGGCCGCGCGCCCCGGGAGTACTGAGCCGCGTACCGCAGCTGGGGGCTACTCGCCGACGCCCTCGGCCGCACGGATCGCGTCCCGGTAGACACGGGCCGCCGCGCGCAGCGCGGTCTCGGGGTCGATCCCCGCCGCCTCGGCGCGTGCCGCCAGCTCCAGCAGTTCGTACCCGATGCCCTCGCCGCGGGGCAGCTCCACGGGCACCGCCCCCGCACGGGCGCGGCCCGCCAGCTTGGCCGCGAGCGCGAGACCCGGCTGTCCCAGCGGGATCCCGTCGGTCACCGACTCCCGCTGCTTCTCGTCCGCCTTGGTGCGCTGCCAGTGCGCGTTGACGTCCTCGGGGGTCTGGGCCTGCGCGTCGCCGAAGACGTGCGGGTGGCGCCGGATCAGCTTCTCGACGAGGCCGCCGGCCACGTCGTCGATGGAGAACGGCTCCTCACCGTCCTCCTCCGCGATGCGCGCGTGGAAGACCACCTGGAGCAGTACGTCGCCCAGTTCCTCGCGCAGTTCCCCGCGGTCGCCGTCCTCGATGGCCTCGACCAGCTCGTACGCCTCCTCGATGGCGTACTTCACCAGGCCCTGGTGGGTCTGGCGGGAGGTCCAGGGGCATTCGCGGCGGACCCGGTCCATGACCTGGACCAGGTCGAGCAGCCGCGCGCCCGGCAGGTCGTACGAGCCCGGCAGCAGCTCCAGGTCGGGCATGCTGACGCGGCCCGAGCCGGCCAGGCGCGCGAGCCCGTCGGTGAGCCGCTGGTCGCCCTCGCCGCCCGGGATCACCACGACGGTGCGGCCGCCGGCGCAGGCCTCGACCAGCTCGTGCGCGTCCGGGGCCGCGCACTCCACCCCGACGCCGGCCTCGCGCAGGTACGGCAGCTGCGGGTGGCCCGGGTCGGCGCACAGCACCCGGTCCGCGGCGTGCAGGGTCTGCCACGCCGGCCAGGACAGCACGCCGGGGGCGACGCGGTGGCTGGTGGTCAGCAGGACGATACGGCCGGTGGGCTCGGCGGGCGCTTGGTCGGTCACCCTCCGAACCTACCTCCGGGCGCGGGCGTCAGGCTCCGGCGGGGGGCTGCTCGGGCCGGGTCACCTGGGTGATCCACGGGGTCTGCGCATCGCCGAGCACGATCTGCTGGGCGTCCCAGGTCCCGTACCGCGGGTTCACCTCCACGTGCAGGGCCTTGGCGGCCGCGGAGAGCTCCGCCAGGGCCTTCTCCTGGCTGCCGTAGTGGTCGAAGAGCTTGTCGCGCAGCAGGTTGAAGCGGGTGTTCGCGTCCATCTGGCCCGGCGCGAGCTGGGCCTGCTGGAGGGCCGCGGCCTCCAGAGCGGCGGGCGTACCCGCCTGCTGGAGCTGCGCCTTGCGGAAGTCCTCGATCTCCTTGGTGCTCACGCTCACCCCGGCGGACTGGGCGGCGCGCTCCAGGACGGCGCTCTGGATCATGCGGTTGAGCTTGGTGCGGTCGAGTCCGGGGGTCGCCTGGATCAGCTCTGCGGCGTTCTCGGAGCGGTTCTGCGCGGTGCGGACGTCCTTCACCTGGGCCTGGAGTGCGGAGGTGGTGATCCGTTCGCCACCGACCACGGCCGCGGTGCCGGGGCGGGTCTCGCCCGAGCAGGCGGACAGCAGGGGGGCCGCCGCGAGCAGGGCGACGGAGACGGAGAGCGCAGTGCGACGGTGCAAAGGAGCCTCCAGGGCCGGGAGATTGTGCGTCAGTGCACAAGGGCCGTGCGGTGATCGATGTTATGCAAGGCAGGGTGATCCGAGCCACTGGTTCGACCAACGATTCCCGGCCTGTCGGGGTGCGCGCTGTTCGTGTCGGGGCCACCCTGCGGCCATCCTTCGGTCCACCGGCGCTGCCAGGGTCGGCCCACCATGTCGACTCCGCATTCCTCGCCCCGGCGCCGGAGCCTGCTCGGCTCGGCGCTCGCCGCCCTGATCACGACGGTGGCCGTGTGCTCCGGGGACGCCGTCGCCCGGGTCTTCCCGTACGGGCCGCGCCACCGCAGCATCAACGACCTCGGCAACCAGTTCGTGCCCTTCCACGCCCATCTGTGGGACCTCCTGCACGGGCGTGCGGAGGGCGGGCTGCTGCTCAACTGGCAGTCCGGGTACGGCACGAGCTTCCTGCCCGACCTCGGGACGTATCTGACCAGCCCCTTCGCGGTGCTGGTGGGGCTCTTCCCGCGGGCGGACATAGACCTCGCCGTGTACGTCGTCACCGTGCTGAAGACGGCGGCCGCCGCGGCGGCGATGGCCTGGCTGCTGCGCACCCAGCGGCGCGGGCCGTGGTGGGCGGCGGGGCTGCTCGGGGCCTCGTACGCGCTGTGCGGCTGGTCGGTGATCGAGGCCTCGTACAACCCGATGTGGCTGGACGGGCTGATCTCCTTCCCGCTGCTGTGCCTGACCGGCGAATGGGCGCTGCGGCAGCGGCGGTTGGCCCCGGCGGTGGCGATCGTGGCCGTCGGCTGGACGGCGAACTTCTACACCGCCTACATGGCGACGCTCGGCGCCGCGCTGGTACTGCTCGTACGGGTCGTGCTGACGCGGGAGGGCGCGGGCGAGCGGGTACGGGTGCTCGGCCGGGCGGCGGGGACCACGCTGCTGGGCATCGCCCTGTCGGCGCCGGTCCTCGTGCCGCTGTTCCTGAGCTCGAAGCAGGCCTACCCGGGGTGGTTCAAGCCGTTCCGGCCGGTCCCCTGGTCCGACCTGTTCGCGCGGCTGCTGCCCGCCACGTACTCCTTCTCCTCACCCGCGCTGTTCGTCGGGACCGGGACGCTGCTGCTGGTGGCGGCGCTGCCGTTCCACCGGGCGGTGCCCGCCCGCGCCCGGCTGTGGTGGGCGGGGCTGGCGGTGGCCGTGCTGCTCTCCTTCCAGTGGACGCCGACGCACCTGGCCTGGCACGTCTTCGCGACCCCGAACGGCAGCCCGTACCGGCAGACCTTCGTCCTGGCCGGGATCCTCGTGATCGCCGCCTGGGCGGGCCTGGCCGCGGGCCTGCCCGGGCCGCGGGCGCTGGCCGCAGGGGCCGGCGTGCTGGCGGCGGCCGCCCTGTGGGCGAGCGGCAGTCCCCTGACCACCGGTTGGGGCTACGCGCTCTTCTGCGGCGGCCTCGCGCTCGCGGGCGCGGCCTGGTGGGCGCTGCGCCACCGCCGCGGGCTGCTGCCCGCCGCGGGCGTACTGGTCCTGGTGCTGGTGGCCCAGGCCGCGGCCACCACCGCCTACGGCCAGCGGGGCAAGCTCGCCGGCCTGGACGACTACCCCTCGTGGGGCGCGGCCCACACCGCGCGGGCCGAGGCCCTGGCGGGCGCCGAGGGCTGGCCCGCTTACCGCACCGACCCGAGCCGGCCCGCGCTGTCGGGCAACGACCCGCTGCTGCTGGGCGGCGAGGGCGGCTCGTACTACAGCAGCCACACCCCGGACGTCTTCACCCGCACGATGGTGGCCCTCGGCGCGGGCTGGACCTCGCGGGGCCGCAACGTCCAGAGCCTCGACAACCCGGTCACGGACGCCGTCTTCGCGGTCGGCGCCCGGCTGCACCCCGACGGTACGGTCGCACGCGCCGAGGTCCCGCCGCTCGTCACCACCCGCCCGCCGGGCCCGGACCCGGCGTACGGCCCCTCCCCCTTCGCGAACCAGGAGCTGCTGCTCGGCGCGAAGGTGTACGAGGACCCGGTCTCCCCCGGGGTGTGCCGCGCGGGCACGGCGGCCTACCTGTGGGCCCCGGAGTACAACGCGACGGCCCGCCTCGCGGACGGGCCGGCCTTCCGGCTGAACGCGAACCCCCCGCGAAACAGGGCGGCGCTCCAGCCGATGGGGCCCTCCAACGGCCCGGCCTCCGTACTGGTCTTCGACCGGCCCGCGCCGGCCGAGTGGACCCTGGCCTGCCTGGACCGCGAGCGGCTGGCGGCGGCGGTCACGCGGCTGCGCGCCACGGCGGCGGCCTCCCTGCGGGTCTCCTCCGCGGGGGTGCGCGCGACCCTCCCGGCGGGCAGTACGGGCACGGCCGTCCTCTCCGTCCCCGCCATCGCGGGCTGGACCTGCAACGACCGTCCGGCCTCGGCGTACCTGGGCCTGGTCTCGGTGGAGCTGGACGGCCGCACCACCACCCTGGACTGCGCCTTCCGGCCCCCGGGCCTGTGGGCGGGCGCGGCCGTGGCGGGAGCCGCGCTCGCGGTGCTGCTAGGCGTCCTCGGGTGGGGCCGCCGGGCCCGGCGACGGGGTCAGCGCACCTGACCGAGCCACTGGAGGGTGCGGCGCACCTCCGTCGGGAACGGGTGGGCCGGGCCGTGCAGGCGCTCCGCGTCGAAGAGGAGGCGGGCCAGGGTGTCGTGGGCCGCCGGGCGGTCGCCGAGCGAGAGCAGCAGGTGCGCTATGCGGCGCCGGACCTCCAGCGGGAGGCCGGGGTCCGGGTTGGCGTAGTGGTTCTCGAACAGCGGGAGCAGCGCGCGGTACTCGGCGAGCGCGGCCGCCGGTTCGCCGAGCTGCTCCAGGCACTGGGCCGCGTCGTAGCGGAAGCGCAGCGACTGCGGGTCGCCGGCCGGGAACTCCTCGGCGAGACGGTGCAGTTCGGGCAGGGCCCGGCGGTACTGGCCGTCGTCCATCAGGGTGGCCGCGTACTGCTTGCGCAGGGAGCGCACCACCGGGGAGTGCTCGCCGTGCTGCGCGGCGGCCGCCGGGAGGATCCCGCCGAGGATGTCCACGGCCTGGGTGAGCAGGCCCTGGTCGAGGAGCTTCTTGGCCTCCTCCACCGCCGCCGGGACGTCCGGGCGGGCCGGCGCCGGCGGGGCGGTCGGCTGCGGCGGGATGACCTGCGCCCGGTCGGGCCAGGGGGCCTGCGGGCGCAGGAAGGGGCGGGTGGGGTCGAGCGGGCCCGCGGGGTTGCCGTGCTTGGGCAGCAGCGGGGCGAGGGCCTCGTACACCTCCTGGGCGGAGCCGGGACGGTCCTGCGGGTCCTTCGCCAGGAGGTGCAGGAGTACGGCTTCCAGCTGGTGCGGGACCTCCGGGCGCAGCCGGCGTACCGGGACCGGGGGCTCGTACAGGTGGCGGTGGAGCACCCCGAGGGCCGTGGATCCCGCGAAGGGGACGTTGCCGCTGAGGAGTTCGTACAGCACCACGCCGAGTGCGTACAGGTCGGTGTACGGGCCGACCGCACCGCCCATGGCCTGTTCGGGCGCCATGTAGGCGGGGCTGCCGATCGGCGAACCGGTGCTGGTGAGGCGGGTGGTGTCGGTTTCCATCACCGAGGCGACGCCGAGGTCCAGGACGCTGATCGTCCCGTCCGGGCGGACCATCACGTTGCGCGGCTTGAGGTCCCGGTGGACGATCGGCACCGCGTGCACCGCCGAGAGCACCGAGCACAGCTGCGCGACCACCGAGACCGCCCAGGGCCAGGGGTACGGGTCGTGCCGCGCGAGGTGGTCGGCGAGGTCGGTGCCCTCGACGTGCTGCATGACGAGGTACAGCTCGTCGCCGTCGTTGCCGGCGTCGTGGACGGTGACCAGCCCGGGGTGGTCCACCTGCGCGGTGACCCGGCATTCGCGCACGAAGCGGCGGCGCAGCTCCTCGGCCACGCTGCCGGGGCCCGCGACCTTGTCCGGGCGCAGCAGCTTGACCGCGACGCGGCGGTCCAGGCGGCGGTCGTAGGCCGTCCAGACCTGGCCCATGCCGCCCTGGCCCAGGATGGTGGCGAGCTGGTAGCGGTCGCCGACGAGCCGGTCGGTCACTGGTTCGGGCCCTCGTTGCGGGGCGGGGTCTCGCGGCGCAGGAGTTCGCTCAGCTCGTCGAGCTCGGCTCGGACCTGGCCGATGCGCGGCGGCGCGGCCGGACCGGGGACCGGCGGCTGCGGCTGGTGGGGCTGCGGCTGGTGCTGCGCGGGCTGCTCCGGGGCCACGGGCGGGTACCCGTACGACGGTCGGGTCTGGTGGCCCGCCCCTGCCGCGCCCAGGGTCTGCTGCGGCGGCACGTACGGCGCGGCCTGCGCCGGGTACCAGGGCGCGGGCCGGGCCCCGGCGCGCTCGTGGTGGCGGATGTCGGAGACGAGGAAGTACACGCAGACCGCGAGCCCGGTGCTGAGGGTCCCGAGCGCACCGGCGTTGCCCTGCCAGCCGTTGGTGTCGGGCGTCGGGTCGGCGCCGATCAGCCCCAGCGAGACGACCTCGGCCGCGGCCGACGCCGCGAGCAGCCACCAGTCGCGGGTCTTGCGGGTGAGGACCGCGAGCCGGAGCATCGAGCCCCACGCCAGGAAGCCGCAGCTCAGGATGGGCAGCAGCGTGAACAGCACGCGCAGCGCCACCACGCCCCCGGTGCTGGGCTGGTGACCGTGCTGCGGCGGGATGCCGGGGCCGTGCATCGCTTGCTCCTGACGAGCCGTTCGGCTGGGTGCGGACGAAGTTTCGGGTCTGAGCGTATACAGCGTTTCCAGCCGCGGGTGAGGGGATGCACGCAACCGTTGTACGGCTGCAGCCGGACCGGCACACAGGCCGTCGGCGGCCCGGCTACCCTCTACACCGCCATTTGTTCCAGGGGGGAATCCACATGCGAAACCACACGACCGCCGTCACGGCGATCGGCGCCACCGTCCTGCTCGCCCTCACGGCGTGCTCGCCGTCCGGCAAGAGCGCCGCGACCGGCGGGCCGAGCACCGCCCCGTCCTCGGCGGCGCCCTCTCCCAGCCCGTCCAAGCCGGCCGGCGCACTCGACGGCCTGTCGGGCGAGGAAATCATGAACAAGGGCTACGAGGCGACGCGCGGCGCCGATTCGATGCATGTCGTCGCCACGCTGCCGGTCGACGGGAAGACCGCGCAGATGGACATGTCCCTCGACAAGAAGGGGAACTGCAACGGCACCGTGAGCCAGGAGGGCATGGGCACGGTCGCCCTCATCAGGTCCGCCGACCTCCTGCACCTCAAGGCCGACGCCGACTTCTGGCGCAACTCGGTGGCGGGGACGAAGACCCCCAAGAAGCAGGTGGACGCCATGGTCGCGCTGCTCGCCGACCGCTGGGTGAAGATGTCCACCGCCGACGAGGAGGCCAAGGGCATGGCCGCCATGTGCGACATGAAGGAGCTGACCTCGGACTTCGACAAGGCCAGCCCGCTGGCCCGCAAGGGCGAGACGACCACCGTCGACGGGAAGCAGGTCGTGGCGGTCACCGGACCGGTCAAGGCGGGCATGGAGACCGACTGGGTGGCCACCGAGGGCACGCCGTACATCCTCAAGGCCACCGTCGCCGGGGACGAGCAGGGGGAGCTGCACCTCTCCGCGTACAACGTCCCCGTCGACACCACCTCCCCGGGCGGGGACGTGCTCGACATGGCGAAGCTGCGGAAGGGCGAGACCGTCTGACCCCCCGCTCGGCGAGCGGATCACCCCGAACGGGCGTACCGTCACAAACGGGACACCGGAAGGAGCCCGTGAGATGGGGATCTTCGACAGGTTCAAGGACCAGGCGAAGGACAAGGCCAAGATCATCTCCGACAACCTCGAAGAAGAGGTCAACGAGAAGACCGGCGGCAAGTACGCCGACAAGGTCGACCAGGCCCAGCAGCAGGCGGAACAGCGCATGGGCATAGACGACGACCCCAAGAAGTAACCGGGTGCCGCACCGGTAACGGCCGCGGCGGGAGACCGGAAGGGTCCCCCGCCACGGCCGTCGCCGTGCCGGCGTAGCGCTACGACCCGAGGATGGTGGCGAGGAACTCCCCGGTCCAGGCCAGCAGTTCCCGGCCGACCAGCGGCTTCCCGCCGACCCGGGCGGTCTTCGGGCGCGGGATCAGCACCTGCGAGGTGGCGGGCTTGAGCACCGACCCCGGGTAGAGCCGCTTGAGCCGCAGCTCCTGCGATTCGCGCAACTCCACCGGCCCGAAGCGGATGTTGGCCCCCTGAAGGGTGATGTCACCGACCCCGCAGGCGCGGGCGAGCATCCGCAGTCCGGCCACCAGCAGCAGGTTCTCCACCGGCTCCGGCAGCTTGCCGTAGCGGTCGGTGAGCTCCTCGCGCACCGCCTTGACGTCGGCCTCGGAGTTGGCGGAGGCGATCGAGCGGTACGCCTGCAGGCGCAGCCGCTCGCCCGGCGCGTAGTCGTGCGGGACGTGTGCGTCGACCGGCAGCTCGATCTTGACCTCCAGCGGCGGCTCCTCCTCCACCCCGCCCTCCACGGCAGCCCGGTAGTCCGCCACGGCCTCCCCGACCATGCGGATGTACAGGTCGAAGCCGACGCCCGCGATGTGCCCGGACTGCTCGCCGCCGAGCAGGTTGCCCGCGCCGCGGATCTCCAGGTCCTTCATCGCCACGTACATGCCGGCGCCCATCTCGGTGTGCTGGGCGATCGTCGCGAGCCGCTCGTGCGCGGTCTCGGTCAGCGGCTTCTCCGGCGGGTAGAGGAAGTACGCGTACCCGCGCTCGCGGCCACGGCCCACGCGGCCGCGCAGCTGGTGCAGCTGGGAGAGGCCGAAGTTGTCGCCGCGCTCCACGATGAGGGTGTTGGCGTTGGAGATGTCGATGCCGGACTCGACGATCGTCGTGGAGACCAGGACGTCGAACTTCTTCTCCCAGAAGTCCACGACGACCTGCTCCAGGGCCTGCTCCGACATCTGGCCGTGCGCGGTCGCGATCCGCGCCTCGGGCACGATCTCGCGCAGCTTGGCGGCCGCCCGGTCGATGGACTCGACGCGGTTGTGGATGTAGAAGCACTGGCCCTCGCGCAGCAGTTCGCGCCGGATGGCCGCGCCGATCTGCTTCTCCTCGTACGGGCCGACGAAGGTGAGGACCGGGTGGCGCTCCTCGGGCGGGGTGGTGATCGTCGACATCTCGCGGATGCCGGTCACCGCCATCTCCAGGGTGCGCGGGATCGGGGTGGCGGACATCGTCAGCACGTCGACGTTGGCGCGCAGCTTCTTCAGCTGCTCCTTGTGCTCGACGCCGAACCGCTGCTCCTCGTCGACGATGACCAGGCCCAGGTCCTTGAACTTCGTCTCCTGCGAGAAGAGCCGGTGGGTGCCGATGACGATGTCCACCGAGCCCTCGCGCAGGCCCTCCAGGGTGGCCTTGGACTCCGACTCGCTCTGGAAGCGGGACAGCGCCCTCGTGACGACCGGGAACTGCGCGTACCGCTCGGAGAAGGTCCCGAAGTGCTGCTGCACGAGCAGGGTGGTCGGCACCAGGACGGCGACCTGCTTGCCGTCCTGGACCGCCTTGAAGGCCGCGCGCACGGCGATCTCGGTCTTGCCGTAGCCGACGTCGCCGCAGATCAGGCGGTCCATGGGGACCGACTTCTCCATGTCCTCCTTGACCTCGGCGATGGTGGTGAGCTGGTCGGGCGTCTCCGCGTACGGGAAGGCGTCCTCCAGCTCGCGCTGCCAGGGGGTGTCGGGGCCGAAGGTGTGGCCGGGGGCGGCCATGCGCGCGCTGTACAGCTTGATCAGGTCGGCGGCGATCTCCTTGACCGCCTTCTTCGCCCGCGCCTTGGTCTTGGTCCAGTCGGCGCCGCCGAGCCGGTGCAGGGTCGGGGCCTCGCCGCCGACGTACTTGGTGACCTGCTCCAGCTGGTCGGTGGGGATGTACAGCCGGTCGCCGGGCTGGCCGCGCTTGGCGGGCGCGTACTCGACGAGCAGGTACTCGCGGGTGGCGCCCTGGACGGTGCGCTGCACCATCTCGATGTAGCGGCCAACGCCGTGCTGCTCGTGGACGATGTAGTCGCCGACCTCCAGGGTGAGGGGGTCGATGGTCTTGCGGCGCCGGGTCGGCATCCGGCCGAGGTCCTTCGTCGCGGTGCGCTGCCCGGTCAGGTCGGTCTCGGTGAGGACGGCGAGCTTGAGGGCCGGGTCGACGAAGCCGTTGTCGAGGGAGCCGCAGGACACGTGGACGAGGCTGGGCTCCAGGGCCCGCAGGTCGGCCTCCAGGCGGGCCGGGATGCCCTCACCGCCGAGGACCTCGACCGTACGGGCGGCCGGTCCGTGGCCCTCGGTGAGGTAGACGGTGTGCCAGCCGTCGGCGATCCAGCCCTTGGTGTCGGCGAGCGCGCGGGCGGTGTCGCCGCGGTAGGCCTCGGGGGCGTGCATGCCGAGCGTCAGGGTGTCGCCGCCGGCTTCCGCGTCGGCCGCGAAGGGGGAGACCGACCACCACATCATGCCGAGCTCGCGGGCGTGGTCGCGGACGTCGGCGATGCCGCGCAGGGAGGCGGCGCCGACGTCGATGGGGGCCTCGCCGCCGCCCGCGGTGGCGGCCCAGGAGGCCATGAGGAACTCCTGGGAGGTCGCCACGAGGTCGGCGGCCCGGGTGCGCACCCGCTCCGGGTCGCAGACCACGGCCATGGCGCCGGCGGGCAGTACGTCGATCAGCATTTCCATGTCGTCGACCAGGACCGGCGCGAGGGACTCCATGCCCTCGACGGCGATCCCCTCGGCGATCTTGTTCAGCAGCTCGCCCAGCTCGGGGTGGGCCTCGGCGAGGGCCGCGGCCCGCTCCCGTACCTCGTCGGTCAGCAGCAGCTCACGGCAGGGCGGCGCCCACAGGCCGTGCTCGGCGATCTCCAGGGACCGCTGGTCGGCGACCTTGAAGTAGCGGATCTCCTCGACGTCGTCGCCCCAGAACTCGACGCGCAGCGGGTGTTCCTCGGTGGGCGGGAACACATCGAGGATGCCGCCGCGGACGGCGAACTCACCGCGCTTCTCAACGAGTTCGACGCGTGCGTACGCGGCTGCGGCGAGCGCCTCGACGATCTCCCCGAGGTCGGCGCCCTGCCCCTGGCGCAGGCTCACGGGCACGAGGTCCCCGAGCCCCTTGACCTGCGGCTGGAGCACGGAGCGGATGGGGGCGACGACCACGCTCACGGGTCCCGCGGCCGCATCGTCCTTGCTCGGGTGCGCGAGCCGGCGCAGTACGGCGATCCGCCGCCCGACGGTGTCGCTGCGCGGGCTGAGCCGCTCGTGCGGCAGCGTCTCCCAGGACGGGTAGTCCACCACCTCGTCCGGTGGCAGCAGCGAGCGCAGCGCCGCGGCCAGGTCCTCGGCCTCCCGCCCGGTGGCGGTGACCGCGAGCACGGTCCGCCCGGTACGGGAGGCCAGCGCGGCGATGGCGAAGGGCCGCGCGGCGGCCGGGCCGACGAGGTCCACGTACATGCGGTTGCCGTCCCCGGCCGCGGTGACCGCCTCGGCGAGTGCGGGGTCCCGGGTGACGGCGTCGAGCAGTCCGTGCAGGCTCATGAAGGCGGCATTCCGTCCGGTGAGGGGGCAACGCGAAGGACCCGACACGTCGCACGGGCCGGGGGTTCCCAGCCTACGACGCCGCCCTGCCCCCCGCGCGCGGGATTCGGGTCACCCGCGGGAGTGACGGAGCTGGCGCGGACTGGGCCGATCTGATTACGCTTGGTCCGGCGGTTAGTCCACCCCTTGCCCTGGAGTACGCGATGGAAGCGGCCCGGCAGTACAACGTCCACGAGGCGAAGACGAACTTCTCCAAGATCCTGGAGGCGGTCGCCACCGGCGAAGAGGTGATCATCAGCAAGGCCGGCGAGCCGGTCGCGAAAGTGATCCCCCTGGCCGGCAAGGTCCGGCGCACCGACTACGGCTCCCTACGGGGCCGGATCGACATCCCGGACGACTTCGACGACCTCCCCGATGGTTTCGCCGAAGCCTTCGGAGCCGACACGTGAGCCTCCTGCTCGACACGCATGTCGTCCTTTGGTGGCTCAACGGCGAACTCGCCGAAGAGACACGAGAACTCCTGACCCGTGAGCGATGGGTCTACATGAGCGCCGTCACTCCCTGGGAACTCTCCGTGAAACAGGCGGCGGGCAAACTCCACAGCGAGGAGGATCTGGCGGTGCGCGCGCAAGGCACCCAGTTCCACCCGCTGCCGATCGTCGCGGAACACGGGGTCCGCGCCGGGCAGCTGCCTCCCCACCACAAGGACCCCTTCGACCGGATACTGATCGCCCAGGCGCAGAGCGAAGGGCTGACCCTCGTCACGCGCGACAAGTCCATCCCGCTCTACGACGTTCCCGTACTGACCGTCTGAACGAGACCGGCCCCGGCCCGCCCTCTCGGGCTGGCCGGGGCCGGTGCTTTCCCCCGTGACGACCGCGGGCTAGTCGCTCGCGATCGCGTTCAGTACGTTCATCCGCCCCGCCCGGAAGGCCGGGACCAGCGCGGCGAACAGGCCCACCAGGGCCGACCCGGCGAAGACGCCGATGATCGTCGGCCACGGGATCTCCAGCACCTTCAGGCCCTGGAGGGCGAGGAGCTGCTGGGCGGTGGCTCCCCAGCCCATGCCCAGGCCGAGGCCGAGCAGGGCACCGAAGAGCGCGATGACCACCGACTCCAGGCGGATCATGCGGCGCAGCTGGCGGCGGGAGAGGCCGATGGCGCGCATCAGGCCGATCTCGCGGGTCCGTTCGACCACCGAGAGGGCGAGGGTGTTCACGACACCCAGGACCGCGACGATGATCGCGAGGCCGAGGAGCCCGTAGACCATGTTCAGCAGCTGGCCGACCTGGTCCTTCAGCGCCTGCTTGTAGTCGGTCTGGTTGAGCACCTTGTACTGCGGGTACTCCGCCAGCGCCGCCTTGACCGCGGTGTACGCGGAGTCCTCCTGGCCGTCCTTGGCGGTGGCCAGCAGCATGAACGGCCGCGGCAGCTTGTCGGCCGGCACGTTCGCCTCGGCGACGGCGGTGCTCGTGTACTTCATGCCCTTGTCGAGGTTGCCCTCGTCGCTGGTGATCGCCGCGACCTTGAGCTTGACGGTGTTGCCGCCGGTGAAGGCGACCGTCATCTCGTCACCGAGCTTGATGTTGTGCTTGGTGGCGTAGAGCGAGCCGACCGACATCGAGTTCGCCCCGTACGCCGCCGCGTGCTCGCCGGCGGTCATCTTGCGGCGGATGTCCTTGGCGTACGTGGGGTCCTGGGCGCCGAGCCCGTCCTCTTCGGTGGTCCCGTCGGGGGCGGTGATCTTGGCGTTGATCTCCCGGTACGCGGTGACGTGGTCCAGGTCCTTGGTGGCCCGCAGCTTCTGCTCGGCCTGCGGCATGACCGGCTGGCCGGTCTGGGACTGGACGATGTAGTCGGCGCCGACCGACTTGTCGAGCTCGTCGGTGGCGGAGGCCACCATCGAGGAGCCGACCACCGACAGGCAGGCGACCAGCGCCAGGCCGATCATCAGCGCGGCGGCGGTGGCACCGGTACGGCGCGGGTTGCGCAGTGCGTTGCGCTCGGCGAGCCGGCCGACGGACCCGAAGGGCCGCAGGACCGCGCCGGAGAGCACCCGGACCACGACTCCCGCGAGGAGCGGGCCGATCACGATGAAGCCGATGAGCGTGAGCACCACGCCCAGGCCCAGCCACAGGGATCCGGGGGCGGCCTTCTCGGCGGCTGCGGAGAGGTACAGGGCCGCGGCGCCGAGGCCGGTGAGGACCAGGCCGAGGGTGGCGCGGATCCGGCCGGCCCTCTTGTCGCCGGGCGAGCCCGACTCGCGCAGGGCCGCCATCGGGGAGACCTTGCCGGCCCGGCGGGCCGGGATGAAGGCGGAGACGATGGTGACGACGATGCCGAGGAAGATGCCGACGACCGGGGTGGTCCAGGCGATCGTCAGGTCGTCGGTGGACAGGTGCATGCCCATCGAGCCCATGATCTTCATGAGGCCGACGGCCAGCCCCACACCCGCGCCGACGCCGAGGACCGAGCCGACGAGGCCGAGGAGGAAGGCCTCGACGACGACGGACCGCAGGATCTGGCCACTGTCGGCGCCGATGGCGCGCATCAGACCGATCTCGCGGGTCCGCTGGGCGACCAGCATCGAGAAGGTGTTGAAGATCAGGAAGATGCCGACGAGGAACGCGATGAAGGCGAAGCCGAGCATCACGTACTTCATGACGTCGAGGAACGCGCCGACGTCCTTGCGGCCCTGGTCCGCGGATTCCTTGGCGGTCTGGAGCTTGTACGTGTCGGCGCCGACGGCGGTGGCGATGCTCTGCTTGAGCTGGTCGTCGCTGACGCCGTCCTTGGCGGTGACGTTGATGTTGGTGAACAGGCCGGGTGCGCCCAGCAGTTCACGCTGCGCGGTGTCCGTGTCGAAGTAGACGACGGTGGCGCCCGGGTTGGTCACCTTGAAGGTGGCGATGCCGGAGATCTTCGCGCGGAAGTCGCCGGTGATGGCGATGGTGCGCAGCTCGTCGCCGATCTTCAGCTTGTGCTTCTTCGCCGTGTCGGCGTCGACGAGGACCTCGGTGGGGCCGCGCGGCTCGTGGCCGGAGGTGACCGCCATCGACTTGAGCTCGTTGTCGTTCCAGCTCGCGGCGATCGTCGGGGCGCCCGAGCTGGGGCCGACGTTCTTGTTCTCGGCGTTGACGATCGTGACGGACATCGAGATGACGCTGCCCTGGGCGCTCTGGACGCCCTGCGCCGCGGACACCTTCTGGACCGCCTCGCCGGGGATGGTCGCCGGGCGGCCGCTGCGCGGGTTCTCCACGTCGGAGTCGTCGGCCCCGGCCGTCGCCTTGGCGGAGACGGTGACGTCCGCGCCGGTGGTCGCGAAGAGCTTCTCGAAGGTGGTGTTCATGGTGTCGGTGAACACCAGCGTGCCGCAGACGAAGGCGACGGAGAGCAGGACCGCGATGGCGGACAGCGCCATCCTTCCCTTGTGCGCGACGAAGTTGCGCCGCGAGGTCTTCAGGACGGTGCTCATGAAGTCCGCCCGCGCGCGTCGAAGTCCTTCATACGGTCCAGGACCTGGTCCGCGCTGGGCCCGTACATCTCGTCCACGATCCGGCCGTCGGCGAGGAAGATGACGCGGTCCGCGTAGGACGCGGCGACCGGGTCGTGGGTGACCATGACGATGGTCTGGCCGAGCTCGTCCACCGAGCGGCGCAGGAAGCCGAGGACCTCGGCGCCGGCCCGGGAGTCGAGGTTTCCGGTCGGCTCGTCGCCGAAGATGATCTGGGGGCGGGCCGCGAGGGCGCGGGCCACGGCCACGCGCTGCTGCTGACCGCCCGAGAGCTCGGTCGGGCGGTGCTTGAGGCGGCCCGCGAGGCCCACCGTCTCCACGACCCGGTTCAGCCACTCCGCGTCGGGCTTGCGGCCCGCTATGTCCATGGGGAGCGTGATGTTCTCCAGGGCGTTGAGCGTCGGCAGCAGGTTGAACGCCTGGAAGATGAAGCCGATCCGGTCGCGGCGCAGCTGCGTGAGCTTCTTGTCCTTGAGGCCGGTGATCTCGGTGTCGTCCAGGTGGATCTGACCACTGGTCACCGTGTCCAGACCGGCGAGGCAGTGCATCAGCGTGGACTTGCCGGAGCCGGAGGGGCCCATGATCGCGGTGAACTGGCCCCGCCGGATGTCCACATCCACCGAGTCGAGGGCGACGACGCGCGTCTCCCCGGAGCCGTAGGCCTTGACGACCTGGCGCGCCCGCGCCGCGACGGCTTCATGCCCTCCAGTACCCCCGTGCCTGGTTTCGGTCATAGCCGTTGTCACGGTGTTTCCCCTCGTTCGTTTCTGACCTGTCGAAGTCTTCCGGCCAGTGGCCTCCGGCGCGCTGGTGCCCGTCGCCGTATCCGGCCGGGGGTTATCCCCACCCCAGGTCCCTGTCCGTAGGAACCAGTTAAGGACAGGGCGGGACCTTGTACCTCCTACGCCGGGACGAAAGACCCCTGGCCCTTTGTGAGGACCAACCCCTAGGGGTTCTCCACCCTCCGGTGGACACTTCCTCGGGGATGTCCGGCCGAATGAGAAGGTGGCCGCTGCATCGGAGGGGTGGACATGAGCTCAGGGGACGTCGGCGAAGAGGACGGCACAGCGGGCGAGCAGGGTGGGCACCGCAGGCCGTCCGACCGGCGCGTTTGCGCCGATTCCGGCAACACCGGGAACACCCGTAACGCAGGCCGCAGAGACAGCGGCGGCGACGGCCCGGAGTCCGGCAGGGGCGAAGTCCGGCCACCGGGCCGGCCGCGGCGGGCCGTCGTCGCCGCGCTGATGCTGACCATGGGCCTCGTCGCCCTCGACGGAGCCATCGTCTCCACCGCGGTCCCGCAGATCGTCGGCGACATCGGCGGCTTCTCCGTCTTCTCCTGGATCTTCTCCGGCTACATGCTGGCGAGCACCGTCACCCTGCCCGTCTACGGGAAGCTGTCCGACACCCTGGGCCGCAAGCCCGTACTGCTCCTCGGCATCAGCGTGTTCCTGCTCGGCTCGCTGCTGTGCGCGGCCGCCTGGAACATGGCGGCCCTGGTCGCCTTCCGGATCCTCCAGGGCCTGGGCGGCGGCGCCCTGCAGGGCACGGTCCAGACGCTGGCCGCCGATCTGTACCCGCTCAAGGAGCGGCCCCGGATCCAGGCGCGGATGTCCGTGGTCTGGGCCGGCTCGGCGCTGGCCGGGCCCGCGCTCGGAGGGCTGATCGCCGCGTACGTGGACTGGCGCTGGATCTTCCTCATCAACCTGCCGCTGGCCCTGGCCGCCCTGTGGATCATCGCCCGCCACCTGGTCGAGCCGGTACGGGCCCCGGGGCGCCGGGGCCGGATCGACTGGGCCGGAGCCGTCGGCATCTTCGCCTGCGGCGGGCTGCTGCTCTTCGCTCTCGTACAGGGCGGGGTCGCCTGGCCCTGGCTGTCCGCGCCCTCGGTGGCGCTGCTGGGCGCGACGGCGGCGCTGGGCCTGCTGGTCGTGCGGGTGGAGCGGCGGGCCGCAGAACCGATCCTCCCGGGCTGGGTGTGGCGCCGGCGCCCCATCGCCGCCGTCAACCTCGCCATGGGCGCGCTCGGCCTGCTGATGGTCGCCCCGATGGTGTTCATGCCGATGTACGCCCAGACCGTGCTGCGCCTGAGCGCGGTCGAGGCCGGGCTGATCACCTCCGCGATGACCCTGACCTGGCCGATCAGCGCGATGTTCGTCCAGCACGTCTACCGGCGCGTCGGCTTCCGCGACAGCGCCGTCATCGGGGTCGGGATCGCCGCCGTGATCCTGTGCGCCTTCACGCTGCTCCCGTACCCGGCCGCGCCGTGGCAGCCCGCCCTGATCATGCTGCTGCTGGGCGCGGCCCTCGGCCTCTTCCAGCTCCCGCTGATCATGGCGGTCCAGTCCACGGTCGTGTGGCAGGAGCGGGGGACCACGACCGCCTCGGTGCTGTTCTGCCGTCAGGTCGGCATGAGCGTCGGGGCCGCGCTGATGGGGGCCGTCGCCAACGCGACGCTGGCCGGGCGGCTGGCGGACGCCCCGGCTGCGGCGGGGCTGCCGCGGCACGTGAACGACGTGGCCGGGGCGCTGGACCGGCCGGCGCAGCTCGCGCCGGAGGCCGCCGAGTACCTGCAACGGGCCGTGGCCGTGGCCGTGGACCACATCTTCGTCTGCGCGACGGTGGCCGCGGTGGCGGCCGTACTGGTGCTGCTGGTGCTGGCGCCGCGGCGGTTCCCGGTGCTGCCGGAAGACTGAGCGGGACGTGGGGAGTTGTCATGCTCGTACCGAGTGGGTAAGTCTCTGCGGAGGCGCATTCTCCGGGGGGACGACATGGCTTCAGCACTCTGCGCACTGGCGTTACTGGCCGCCCTGGCCGGCCCGCTGGGATGGCGGCTGCGCCGCCATCCCGCCTTCATCACCGGCCGCGACGGAAGGCTCTCCACCTCGACCGCCCTGGCCCTGGGGTGGACGCTGATCCTGGTCTGGCTGCTGCTCTCGATCCTGGGCTACGGGCTCACCGCGGGCGGCGGCGTCGACTGGTTCCGGGGCGGGGAGGACGGTGGGCACGGCCCGCTGTCGTCCCTGACGGACGTCTACCTGCCGCTGCTCGGAGGCCCGTACGTGGCCCTGATCGGCGCGAAGGCGGTCGTGGGCCTGCGGGTGGAGAAGGGCAGCATGGCCAAGCCGGCCCCGAAACCGACGAAGTCGGGACGGCGTCCGCTGCGGGAGCTGATCGCCAACGACGGCGGGCGGACCGACCTCGTGGACCTCCAGTACGTGGCCCTGAGCGCGGTCACGATGCTGTACGTGGTCGCGTTCTTCCTGGCCGACGTGGGAGGCGGGCTGCCGAGGCTGCCCGACGAGATCTGGGCGCTGACGGGCGCTCCGGCGGGGGCCTACCTGGTGAACAAGATGGCCACCCGGGCGAACCCGGTGATCACGCGGGTCACGCCGGCGGACGGGTCCCTGACCGTCGAGGGCGGCGGCTTCGGCGAGGAGGCGCGCGTCGAGGCCGACGGCACGCCCCTGCCGACGGCGTTCCACGCGGCCACCGGCACCCTGACGGCCCCGCTCGGCGCCGGAGCCCCGCCGCTCGCGGTGTCGGTCACCAACCGCGGGCTGCGCAGCGACCCCTACCCGCTCCCCGGCCCGGCCGTTCCCGCACAGCAGGCGACCGAGCAGGGCTGACCGGGAGCTCCGCGGCGGCGCGGGGTCGGCCGCGCCGGGCGGGTCACCGGGCCGGCGGGTCAGGCCGGGTCGGGCTTGTGGCGGGCGTAGTAGCGGGCCACGCGGGCCCGGTTGCCGCAGAGGGACGCCACGCACCACCGGCGCCTGGGGTTCGCCGGGAGGAAGAGCATCACGCAGTCCACCCCCTCGCATTGGCGGACCTCCCCCACCCGGGGGTCCGTCAGCAGCTCCGCCACCGCCTCGGCGAGCTCCGCCGCGAGCCGCCGGGACGGGGCGCACTCCCGCCGGGCCGCGGCCGACAGGCCCTCGGCGGTCCAGGTCAGCTCACGGTGCGACGGCCCCGCGCGCAGCGCGTCGTTCAGTACCCGCAGCGCACCGGCCGGCGGCCGCTCGCCGCTCCGGGCGGCTTCGAGCGCCGGCCCCGCGGCCTCCCGTACGGCATGCACGGCGGCCACCTCGGCCCCGCCCACCTCCGCGACCGGGGTCACCCGCCCCGCCTGCGCGGCGACCCACGCGCCGAGCCCGGCCGGGCCGGCGATGAGGTCCCGGCCCGCGGGCCGGGTGTTCAGCAGGTCCAGGGCGAGGTGCTCACCGGTGAGCGGGAATTCGATCGCAGTCACGGGACTAATGCTACATCCACCCCTTGACCCGTTAGCGATCTACCGCAAGACTAATGCCACCGAAGCCACTGGAGGCATGTGATGTCCACCGCTCCGCTCACCCACCACCGCACCGTCGACGTGGCCGGCGTCAGCGTCGCCTACCGCGAGAGCGGCCCGGCCGACGCCCCGGTCCTGCTCCTGCTGCACGGCTTCCCGACGTCCTCGCACCAGTTCGCCCGCCTGATGGACGCCCTCGGCGGCGTCCCGTACCGGCTGATCGCCCCCGACTACCCCGGCTTCGGCCGGACCCGCGCCCCCGAAGGGTTCACGTACACCTTCGACCGGCTCGCGGACATCGTGGAGGGGTTCACGGACGCCCTCGGGCTGGACCGCTACGCGCTGTACGTCTTCGACTTCGGCGCCCCCGTCGGCCTGCGCCTCGCCGAGCGGCGGCCCGGGCGGGTGACGGGCCTGATCGTGCAGAACGGCAACGCGTACGAGGAGGGACTGTCCGACGTCGCCCGCGAGTTCACCGGCCTGCGGCGCGAGGTGCCCGGCAACGAGGAACAGGTCCGCGGCCTGTTCACCGAGGAGGGCACCCGCTTCCAGTACGAGACCGGCGTCGCCGACCCCGCGCTGATCTCCCCCGACGGCTGGACGCTCGACGTGCACTACCTCGGCCTGCCCGGGCGCGCCGACGCCCAGGCCGACCTGGCCTTCGACTACGCCTCGAACCTCCTGCGCTACCCGGCCTGGCAGGCGTGGCTGCGCTCCGCGCAGGTGCCGGTCCTGGTCGTCTGGGGCGCGGGCGACCCCTTCTTCACCCCGGCGGGCGCCAAGGCGTACCTGCGCGACGCCCCCGACGCCGAGGTCCACGTCTTCGAGGGCGCCGGCCACTTCGCCCTGGAGACCCACCTCCCCCAGATCGCCCCCCTGATCGAGAACTTCCTCACGAAGCTCCCCTGAACACCCACCCGCCCGCAGACCGCCCGCGGTGCGCGGGTTCGGACCCGCCCGCCTTCCACCCGGCGGCGCGTCCGAACCCGCCGAACCCCACCGCGCCGGCCAACCCCCGCCGAACCGCCGGGCCCGACGCAGCCGCCCCGGGGAGCCCTCGGCGAGAGAGCCGCGGGAACCGCGTCAGTCCGCCGGGCCCGACGCAGCCGAACCCGCGCGGCCCGTCAGGGCTGCCAGGCTGGAGCGGACGTGGTTCATGTGGGCCCGCATCTCCTCCTGGGACTCCGCGTGCTCCCGCAGCACCCGTTCCGTCTCGCGGGCGACCCGCTCCTCCTGGACCCGGGCCGCCGCGATCAGCTCGGCGGCCCGCGCCTCCGCGTCCTCCTGGCCGTGCCGCGCCGACTCCTCGGCCTCCGCGAAGCCCCGCCGGGCCTCCGCCAGCCGGGACTCCGCATACCGCTCCAGCTCCGCGTGGCGCGCCTCCAGCTCCCCGTCGCGCGCCGCCAGCTCCCGCTCCGCCGCGTCCCACCGCTCCACGTGCTCCTGCTCGCGCTCCGCCAGCAGCGCGTCCGACCGGCGGCCCGTCTCCGCCAGCCCCGCCTGCGCCTCAGCCCGCCAGGCCTTCGCGTCCTCGCGGGCCTCCGCGCGCGCCTCGTCCGCCTCCCGCTGCGCCCGCAACAGCCCCTGCCGGGCCCGGACCTCGGTCTGCTCGCGCACCGCCTCCGCGTCCTGGCGGGCCAGTTCGGCCACCCGGTCGGCATGCGCCTCGGCCGCGCCGAGCGTCGCCCCGGCGTCCGCCCGCGCGTCCGCCCGTACGGCGTGCGCCTCTTCCTCCACCAGCAGCAGGATCCGCCGGGCGCGCTCGCCGAGCTCGTCGTACGTCTGCGGGGCCAGCGCGGACACCGCCTCCCGCAACCGCTCCGCCTCGGCCTCCATCCGCTTCGCCAGTACGGTCAGCCGCGCCACCCGCTCCCACGCCTCGTCCCGGCTGCCGGAGAGCCGGGCGAGATACCGGTCCACCTCTTCCACGCGGTAGCCGCGGACGCGGACCGTCGCGAAACCCGGGCCCTGAGGTGACATGGGTGCACTCATCCTGGAAGCGCCTCTCTCGCGGGGATTCCTGTCAAGGATGCGTCATTTGCACGCAGAAGCCGGAATGGCCGGGCCGGGACCCCGTTCGAGGGTTCCGGCCCGGCCATTGAGCGGATCATGCGTTCAGCAGGTGATCAGAGCAGTCCGTCCCACATCTGCTCCAGCAGCACCGACCACCAGTTCTCCGGAGACGCCAGCGCCGCGCTGTCCAGCCCCGCCAGATTCGCCTGGAAATCGACGGTCCAGCGGCCCGCCTGCTCCGGCGTCAGGTGCTGGCGCAGCCGCCACATGTGACCGAGCAGCGCCAGGCACCGTACGAACTGCGGCAGGCTGGAGTTGACGAACTGCGGCGGCACGGGCGCCCCGCCCGGACCGCTCTCCACCGGCACCGCCACGATGTGCGCGGTGCCGTACTGCACGCACAGCGCCTTGCCGAAGTCGCTGCCCACCACCAGGTACGAACCCGCGTCCGAGGCCGGCTGCACCTGCCGCTGGGCCGCCATCTCGGCCAGCGTCGGCAGCGGGGCACCGGGCACCGCCTGCGCCCAGAAGAACGGCCCGAAGTCGACCGGCAGCCCCGACCACATCAGCGTCTGCGCCACGATCTCCGGCACGCCCTGCCGCGAGACCGCGCGCGGCTCGAAGCGGAACACGCCCTGCTGGCCGAACGCCGCCACCAGCTCCTGCGCGATGGCCTCCAGCGGGATCGCCGGCTGGAGCGGGACCTGCGGGAGCGGCGCGCGCACCGGCGCGGGGCGCGCCGGGCCGTCCGCCACCTGGTGCAGCTCGCCCTGGTGGGTCAGCAGGTGCCGCATGCCCTGCTGGCGGCCCGCGTGCTCCTTCCCGTACGGGGCCACGCTCGTGATCCGGACCTGCGGCCAGGTCTCCCGGATCATGCGGGCGCAGTAACCGCCCGGCAGCTCACAGGACTCCAGCTCCGTGTGCAGCTCCAGCACCTGCTGCGGCGGCACGTTCATCGCGCGCAGCTCGTGCAGGATCTGCCACTCCGGGTGCGGGGTGCCGGGCGCCGAGCGGCGGATGAGCTGCTGCTCGGAGCCGTCCGGGGCGCGATAGCGGAGCACGGCCTGGTAGCCGGGGCCCACCGTGGGCAGACCGGTGGGCTGCGCCGCCTGGGGCGCCTGGGGCGCCTGGGGCGCCGGGCCGGGCGGACCGGGGGGCTGGGGTACGCCGGGACCCGCGAGCATCGTCGCCGCGTGGTGCGCACCGCCGCCCGGGGCTCCGGGCGGACCGGGAGGCGTGGGCACGCCGGCACCGGGCGCTCCGGGCGGAC